>JBKQNN010000200.1:0-3608 GCA_052145975.1 Rhodomicrobium sp.
GCGAGGGATCGAATGTCGTGCGGGTGCGCGCCGACGGCGAATTCCCCCGCCAGGATGACGACACCCTGATTCCATTGGAAGCGGCTGAAGCGGCCCTGGCGCGGCCCCGCGCGGCGGCCCCGGCCGGGAATAGGCGGCTAGGCTGCGACGTGGCCCGCTATGGCGGCGACCGCACGGTCTTTTGCTTGCGCGATGGCTTGAATGTCGAGCATTTGCGCGTGGAAGCGAAGATCGATACCATGGCTTGCGTCGGCCTATTGGTCAGCTTGGCCCGGCAATGGCGGGCCGATAGCATCCATATAGACATATCCGGCGGCCTAGGGGCGGGGCCTTATGACCGGCTTTGCGAATTGAAGCGGCAAGGGCAATTGCCCGCAAGCTTGCAGTTGGTAGGCGTTAATGTGGCGCAAAAGGCCCCCGATAGGGCCGGCTTAGAGACCGAGCACCAACCCTTCCGCCTGCGGGATTATCTGTGGCTTGAGATGAAAGATTGGGTCGTTTACGACGGACCTTCATTCGAAGGCGCGGTGCGGGATATCGCCGAAGATTTAGCGGGCGAGCTAGCATCCGTGCGCTATGCTATCGATTCGAACGGCCGCTTGGTGGTAGAAAGCAAAGACAAGATGAAAGCTCGTGGGCTGCGGTCTTGCGATATAGCGGATTCGCTTGCAACCACCTTCTTTTCATCCGGCGTCATTGGCCCCGGCGCGGCTATTTATGAATTGGTCCGCCGCCAGGCCGAAGCAAGGCGCAAGGAGAATTCGGAAGAGGTTTAGGGAGTTCTTTGATAGCCTCGACGATAATGTGCGCGACGGATAAGGAGATAGATCAAGAAGATCGCCGCAGGCTATCTCCCGCAGCCAAAAATTCCTTCATCCGTGGTCACAGCAACGCTTTGCCGTCAAGCATCCGACGTGCGAGCCGCGTGCGGGAATTCCGCTCGCGCGGATCTGTGCGGGGGGCGGCCGGTGACGACCGTCTTTACCGCGAACGAGCGTTGCCGGTCCAAGAGGCGACCAAGCCAGGGATGGCACTCTACTGGCTGACCCAGATGATACCGTCCAGCCTAAGCATTGACCTGTGGGATCCAGGGGTAGGAGCACAGCGTTTTTATCCGTCCCGCCTCGGCTAGGAGGCGGTTCCAGGCATCGCAGGCAGCGGTGACGATTGCATCGTAATCGTCAAGCAGGCGGTGAGAGAGGAAGCGCTCTTTCAGATAGAGCCAGACGCGCTCGACCGGGTTCAGCTCAGGCGAATAGGACGGCAGCGGGACAAGCGTTACGTTGGCTGGCACAGTGAGGGCATTGGAGCCATGCCAGCCCGCTTGATCGAGGATCATCACCGCGTGTTCGTCCTCTGCGATGGTTTCCGAGAAGCGGTCGAGGAAGACTTGCATCGCCGCGGTATCGGCATAGGGCATCACCAGGGCGAAAGCATTGTCCGTGCCTGGCTCGACGGCGGCAAAGATGTAGGCGAAGGTGAAACGCTTGTCGCACAGGCCAGGCGGGCGCTGGCCCCGCTTCCACCAGACATGGCAGACGCGGCCTTTCTGGCCGATCCGCGCTTCGTCCTGAAAAAACAGGCGGATACGCTTGTTTTTATGCGTACACTGAATTTCTTTCAGGATCTCTGGGGCTCTTTTTAAAGGCCTCCTGTGAGGCCAGGTCTTTTTGCGGGTGGCTTGGCCTCGCCTTTTGCCGGGAAAAACCAAGCCGCCGCACGACCCGGCTCATGGAAGCCGGATGGAACGGCTTGCCGAACCGTTCCAGTGAAATGCGGGCCAGATCCTCAAGCGTGTACGCGGAAATGCCCTCCGTTTCTGGGTCCGGGCCGCGAAGAATGATCGCGGCAAGCTCGGCTTGCTCGTGCGGCTCAAGCCTGCCTGGCCGTCCCTTGGCCCAGCGATCGCGCAAGCCTTCAAGCCCCTCCGCATTGTAGCGGACGACGCAATCGCGCAGCGCCTGGCGGTCCATTCCCGCTGCCTCGGCCGCGGTCTTGCGGTCCATGCCGGACAGAGCATTCGCAATCGCCAGAAGGCGCCGCGAAACCCGCACATCGCTCTCAGACTTCGCCAAGCGCCGCAGCACCACCGGCGTCCGGTCCTTTCGTATCGTAAGCGCCACCATCCCCGCCTCCATCGAATCAATGAAAACAGGGAATCACGGTTCGCGCCCCTTGGGAATCCTCCCGAGTCAGACTACCGGCTCGACGGTATGAGGCATGAAAAGCGAAAGTAATAACTGGAAGGCAAAGGACGATGACGCGGGTGCAAGTGCCCCAGGCCTCCGGTCCCTGGACGTTGATCACAGGGCGCGCAAGCCGCCATCCCGCCCAGCCGCATCATCGAAGTGACCGAGCAAGAGTTGGGAGCCGTTCTACGAATTGGCGGAAAGCGCGTGACTGCACCAACGCCTATCTGACCTGGATCTTGCCCTGACGCGGCAACTAACAGATGAGTGTGTTTCGTGCCAATCAGCCGGGCACGTCATTCCTGCCGGGAGCGTGATAGAAGTCTATGCGTTGGCCGGATCCTGCCCGGCAAGTCCAATCTTCTGCTCCTGCTCAGCCCACGAATAAGGGAGGGCTTTGGCAAGGCCGGTGACCGTGAGATCCGCGGGCGCCGTGCCTTCGGCAATCGCGGCAACGATACGCGGTGACACGAAGGCGAGAGGAGCAAGCAGACGAATGTGCCGTTCGCCCCGGCCTTCACGCCCGGCGATCTCTAAGAAGGATCCAACGCCGCCGAGCCTGATGTCATCGATCCATGCGCGGGCTTTGGCTATGGCAGACAGCAGCGCATCCCGGCTTTCTGCCTTCATCGGGGCGTTTGCGGACGGTGTATGAACGATGCCCTTGACTGCCGCAAAGCTTGGCGCTGCCCATGGCAGAATTATCTTGGCCGGCAGTTGGACGGCGTGAGCCATGCCGTTGCTACCGGCGGCCGCAACGCCGCCCGGAGGAACAAAGTGGACTTCCACCGCTTGCGATGTGATGAACACCCCTTCGACGTGGCGCTCGATCAGCTCGCGATCCGTGATCGCAGGCTCTCCCGTACTTGACGCAATCTGTTTGCGAACGCCATCGAGCACCAGCGCCTCGATCTCGGGCGCAGGCACACGCGCAACCCCGCCAGCCTTGGTCTTTTGCTTCTCAAGCAGCGCGCGGGAGACATAGTACCGGTAACGCACGCCCCGCTTGTTGGCATGCGTGGGGCTCATGGGGTTGCCGCGGTCATCGAAGATGCGGCCGGTCAGAAGGGCCGGAGAGCCCTTGAGCCGGACCCGCCGCGCGACCGTGTTGGCGGCGAGCTGAGCCTGCACCGTCTCAAACAGGCCGCGGCCGACAATGGGCTCCTGCTCGCCCCGGTAGACCTCACCGCGATAAACGATCTCGCCGATGTAGACTCTGTTCTTGAGCAGATAGGCGAGCGATCCCGCGCCGAAACGGATATCACCCCGGACCCGGCCGCCGGCGAGGCGGCAGGCCTTGGTCCGGATACCCAGCCGGTCAAGCTCCTCGAGAAGGGCGCCCATCGAGCCAAGCTCGCGATAGCGGGTGAAGATGGGGCGGACGGTCTCGGCCTCCTCCGGGACGATGGCGAGCTTCTT
>JBKQNN010000201.1:0-6996 GCA_052145975.1 Rhodomicrobium sp.
CGGCGGACCGGGCGGAACACGCGAAGGGGTCGCCGACGAGATCGAGCTTCCTGGCTGGGTCTATTATAATGCTCTTAAACGCTTCGCCGAGCAGGTTGCGGCTTTGGCGGAGAAAGGCCCTGATGCCAACGCCGGAGAGGCGCTCAATACTGTGATACGCGATGCAATAGCACTGCTGGCTGGTGCAAAAGCATAATATACGGCTGGAAGCGGACTACCGTTTCCAGCCTATTTGTTCCTGATTGTGCATGGAACGTATGCAATAAAGTCCTGCAAGTAATTGGATGAGCTATGGAACGGATTATCCATGGTCGCGGTAGGAACGAGGATTACTCCTCGCCGCCCGCACAGATCCCGGCGTGCGCTGCCAACGCGACCCTAGCTCCTCCCTCGGGTCGAACGTGGGATAGCAAGCGGTTTGGACCCGTCCGCGATCCAGCGCACAGCCGCCAATCGGATCGACGGGGTAGCCCGGCTTAGTGTCCGAACCCCGGCCGCGTGCCGGCTGTTTCCTCTGCACATATCTGTTGGCCTAACGATTATCTTCACTTACAACCAGCTTCAAATCAACACACGAAGGATCGAACCATGACTCGCCGTGCAGTCAACGACGTGCCTGCCCTTGGAAAAGTGCTCGGACCCTATTCACGCGCCGTCTGGGCGGGGGACATTCTCTATCTCGCGGGCCAGCTTGGCATCGATCCCGCCACGAACAAGCTTGTGGAGGGCGGGGTTGCCGCGGAGACGGAGCAGCTCCTGAAAGGGCTTTCGGCCGTGTTGAGCGCGGCTGGCTTAAGCATGGGCGATGTTGCGAAGGCGAACGTTTTTCTCACGGACATGAACGATTTCGCCGCCATGAATAAGGTCTACGAGACGTTCTTCGAGGCGCCTTACCCTGCGCGCAGCACCATCGGCGTCGCGGCACTGCCCGGCGGTGCGCATGTCGAGATCGAGCTGGTCGCCGCCCCCGCAAAATAGCGGCGGGTTCCGCCGTTTCCGGTTAGCCCGATACCGGAATTTCACATCAAGCGGCTTCGGCGAATTGGGCGAACTGTTCGTCCTCTAAGTGGGATTCCGCAATGTCGGTGGAAATTGCGCCCAGGAAGTCGGAGACTGCGTCCGAAAGCTCGGAGGAGACACCAGCGAGCTGCTGCGACACGTTGGAGACGGACGCCGCTTGCTGTTTGGTCTGCGTTGCGGTTTTGGAAACCTCGCTCGAGCTTACCGAAGCCTTCTCGCTGGCTTCGGCGGCAAGCGCCACATTGCTCGCGATCTCCTGGGCCGCCGCCGTCTGCTCCTCGACGGCCGCCGCAATCGACCCGGTAAACGACTGGATCTCGGTCACCTTGCCCGAAACCGACTGGATGGCGCCCACCGCCGCCGCGGTGGAGCTTTGGATCGCGTGGATCTGCTCGGCAATCGCATCCGTCGCCTTGGCCGTTTGCGCCGAAAGCTCCTTCACTTCGGCGGCCACGACCGCAAAGCCGCGGCCTGCCTCGCCCGCGCGTGCCGCCTCGATGGTGGCATTCAGCGCCAAAAGGTTGGTCTGATCGGCGATGCTGCGGATGACCGCCACAATCGAGCCGATCTCTTCGGCCGCGCTGGCGAGTTTCGCGACATCCTGATTGGTCTGGTCCGCCTCTTGAGTGGCCGCCTCGACAACGGCGTTCGTGCGGTGCGCCTGGGCGGCAATCTCCCTGATCGAGCAGCTCAGCTCCTCCGTTGCCGCCGACACCGCATGGGAATTCTCCGCAGCGCTCGCGGAGACGTTGGCCGCGTTGGCCGCCTCGAAGGTTGAGGTCTCGGCGGCCTCCGATAGGGTTTCGGCCGAACCCTTGAGCTGGTCCATTTGCTCGCCCAAAGCTGCGATAACGGCGACGATGTTCTTTTCGAACTCTTGCGAGTCTTTCTCGAACCGGCGGAGCCGCACTTGCTCCCGCGAATGAGCGGCGAGGTTTTCCTTTTGCGCCTGTTCCAATTGCCAGGTGCGTTCGGTTATGGAGTCGCGATAGTGCTCGAAGGCCCGTGCGATGAGACCAAGTTCGTTCTTTCTTTCCGTAAAAGGAATTTTGGCAGAATGATCGGCAAGCCCATCCTTTTGCACCATGCGGGCAAATTGTGTCAGCGGGGATATGAGCCATCGAGCCAGAAGAAAGCCGAGTGCGGCCAATGTGACTGTCAATATTGCCGACAAGCGCAATATTTGTGTTGTAATATTATCGGCGAGATCGGTAATGGTAGATTTTGCGACTCCCGAAAACAAGATGCCGGCAATCTTTCCAGATCTGTTGAATATTGGTTGATAAACCGTATAGTGTGGCACGTCTAGTATATTTGCTTCGCCGAGGAAGGCCCTGCCTTGCATCGCGGGGTCAAAGGCGGCACTGCTTTTTCCCAATTTCGTGCCCGTAGCCCGGCTTCCGTCCTTCTTCTTGACGGTGGTGGAAACGCGAACAAAGTCGTTTTCCGTCTCGCTATAGGAGAAAACTGTCGTAAGGGCTTCGGTTACCTGTGAAACTTCGTCGACGAGGCGGTGATCTTTTACATCCGGCAGCTCGTTTACAACGATCTTCGCAAGTTTGTCACCGCCGCTCCAAACAAGTTCCACGCCTGGATATTTTTGCGCAAGGTGTGTCGCCGCAACCTTTATGTCGCGTTCTTGGCGGGAAATGGCCTGTTTTATTTCGCCACTGCGAAGCTCCGATTCCGTAATCGAAAAAAGAACGAACGAAGTGCAGAGCACAAAACCTGTGACGATCGCGCCCATCAAAATGGGAAGGCTTATTCCGTGAAATAGCCTTGAAATGTGCATCTGCAGTCTCCAGCACGGCGGTTTCGATCGCGCCAAAGTGGGGCAGAATGGTTTTAACTCGGTAACCGCGCCTGGTTGCAATTTCGCGATCTCGCGGCTTTTTGCGCAAAGTGGCTACGCGCGGCATGCGTCGAACCGCTATTCACTGACCGTTCTCTTTGAGCACGGCCGCAACGGAGCATATTCTGCAATGCCTAAGACAGCCAGCGCTTGCGCCGCCGGTAATGCTTGACCTGGGTGTAATCCTTCGTGCCGGCGCCGCCCAGGTAGAACGCCTGAATATCGGGGTTGGCCTTCAGCTCCGCCGCGGTCCCGCTCATGACCACGCGGCCGTTCTCGATAAGGTAGGCGTGGTCCACCACATCGAGGGTTGCTACCGCGTTCTGCTCGACGATGAGCACGCCGGTGCCGTCGCGGTTCAGCCTTGCAATGATCGCGAAGATCTCATCCACCAGCGCTGGCGCCAGGCCAAGGCTCGGCTCGTCGAGCAGCAGCAGCTTCGGCTCCGTCATCAGCGCGCGGCCGACGGCGAGCATCTGCTGCTCGCCGCCCGAGAGGTAGCCGGCCTTGGCGTTGCGGCGCAGATGCAGGCGCGGAAAATATTCGTAAACGCGGGCTTTGAGCGACGCGATCTTGGAGCCGCCGCGATGCATCGATGTGGCCGCGATCAGGTTCTCTTCGGCGGTCAAGTGCTCGAAGACGCGGCGGCCTTCGAGCACGTGCGCAATGCCCAGCCGCACGCGCTCGGGTGCTGGCAGGCGCGCAATGTCCTCGCCCGCCCAAGCCACGCTGCCGCGCGTGACCTCGCCGCGCTCAGGCGCAAGCAACCCGCTGATCGCCTTCAGCGTTGTGCTCTTGCCGGCGCCGTTGCCCCCAAGCAATGCGGCCATGCCGCCCGCCCCCGCCTCAATCGAGACGCCCTTGATGGCAAGGAACACCTTGTCGTAAATCACCTCGACATTGTTCAGGACGAGCATTGAAGGCTCTCTATTGTCCAATCCGGCTGGTTGCTTCACCAAAGCCCCCCTCACCCTGTCCCTCTCCCCAAGGGGAGAGGGAACGCCCTCTCAACGGCTGCTTCCTGACTCCCTCTCCCCTTGGGGAGAGGGCTGGGGTGAGGGGGGCTTTATGGCTGCCAATGAACCAATCAAGCCGGTACGGTACTACTGGCCGGCTGTCTTGAATTCAGCCGACGTCTTTTTCACCAGGTCCCAAACCACGTCCTGATAGGCCGAGAACCAGCCGGTGTCCGCCTTCCAGGTGGCGCCGTCCCAGGTCGCAATCCGGCCCTGGCCGCCGCCCTGGTGGTCTTCCGGCGTGATCGTCACAGGCGGGATCAGGCCATCGGCCGTGAAGTTCTTGATGCTTTCGAGACCCTTCTTCAGTTTGGCAGCCGTCAGCGGCGCGCCTTCCTTGTCGAGCGCCATGCGCGCGCCTTCCGCGAACAAGGCCATGGTGGCGACACCAATATTGTAGTAGCTGCTACCAACCTTGCTGGCGTCGCCGGCACCTTTGCCCATCGCGACCACTTCCGCCTCAATGGCTTTGATAAGCGGCCTTTTACCGAAGGCCACGCCCTCGAAGCGCGAGACCCCTTTCGCCTGATCCGCACCGGCGATGCCCATATCGGTTTCCGAGAGCCAGATCACGGAGACGATCTTATCCGGCGAGATGCCGTTTCTAAGCGCCTCGCGCAACGAATTGGGCTGGCCGCCGCCGGCGCCCCAGAGCACCACCCAATCGGGCTTGTCGTGCCGCACCTGCGTCCATTGCGCCGACTGCTCGTTGCCGGGCGAAGGATAGCCAACCTCGGAGAAAGCGTAGCCGAGCTTTTCCGCGAGCGCCTCGAAGACCGGGATCGGCTCCTTGCCGAACGGGCTGTCGATATGGACGAGGGTAATCTTCTTGCCCTTGAGATTGCCGCCCTCCTTATCGGAGATGTACTTCACGATGTCCGTGGCTTGCGACCAATAGGCCGGGGTCAGGGGAAATATCGTCGGAAATACCGTGCCGTCGGCGGCGTCGGAGCGCCCGTGGAACGCCGTGATCACGTTCATTCCATCGGCGAGCGCGCGGGGAACGACGGCGCGGGAAACCGGCGTCGAAAGGAAATCCATGAGCACCGCGCCATCGTTCTTGAAGCGCTCGTACGCCTCAATGCCGCGTTGCGGCTCGTTGCCCGTGTCCACAACCTCAAGCTCAACCGGCGTTCCCTTGATGCCGCCGCGCCCGTTCAGATAGGCGATGTAGTCGCGCTGGCCCTGGCTATATTCGTTGGAAACGAATGTATATACCTTTGTGAAGTCGAGCGCCGTCCCGACCTTGATGGGTTTTGTCTCCGCCGATGCACCCCCGCCCCCGAGCAGGAGCAAGGCCGCAAGTGCGGAGCACCCTACGAAACGTCTCATGAAATCCTCCCTTTACGTTTTTTATTTCAGGTAGAACCTCCGGCCGTCTCCTACAGACTTATGGCCGGAGGGCAATAGATGCCTCAGGAATGCCTGGTGTGCCGGAATGGCCAGACCAGGAAGTAATTCCGGATATTATCCCAAATCTTGGCAAGTCCCAACGGCTCGAACAGCAAAAAGCCTACGATCAGCCCGCCATAGAGAATAAGCGGGATTTGCGAGCGCAGCTCTCCGCTGATGCGCAAACCGAGGCCGTCCGCGAGAGCCCCCGCGGTGTTGTTCAAGACGATGGGCGCGAAAAAGACTAGCGCCGAGCCAAGGAAGCTGCCGGTGACGCTCGCGAGCCCGCCAACGATGACCATGGCCAGGAGCTGGATGGAGACATCGAGGTGGAATTGCTCCGGCGTCACCGCGCGGTAATAGCAAAAGGCCAAGAGCGCGCCCGCCATGCCGCCCAGGAGCGAGCTCACCCAAAACGCCATCAGCTTGAAATAGAACGTGTTCACCCCGAGCACCGCGGCAGCGTAGTCCTTCTCGCGGACAGCGGCCAGCGCCCGGCCGAACGCGGTGCGCCGCATGTTCAAGAGGAAGACCGCCACGCCGGTGCAGGCGAATAGCGCGAGATAATACCGGGAGAAATCGTTATCGATGGGCACGCCGAGAAAAGTAAAGCCCGGCACCTGCAGCGTGGCCTGGCTGCCACCCGAGATCGCCGGGACGTGGTTGATGGTCCAATCGGCCAGATACTGCATGGCAAGCGTGCTGATGGCGAGGTAGAGGCCCTTCACGCGCAGCGATGCGAAGCCGAAAACAAGGCCGATGCTCGCCGACAAGACCCCGCCCGCAATTATCGCGGCTTCGAACGGCACTCCGGCCCGGACAAGGTGGGTTGTGCTGTATGCGCCGATTGCCATCACTGCCGCATAGCCAAGATGGATCTGCCCCGCCCAGCCCACGAGCAGGTTGAGGCTTAAAGCGGCCATGCTCCAGATGAGCCAGGGCAGCAAGTAGCCGGACAGATAAAGGCTCGAAACGAGGTGGGGCGCGGCAAGTGCCAGCGCGAACAGGAACAAGACCTGCCAGCGGTCGGCGGGGATCTTGAGGATGGCGCGGTCGCCTGCGTAGGTTGTGCGATAGACGCCGGCGAGCCGGTAGAACATGCGTCATATCCTCTCGATCAGTTCGCGCCCGAACAGGCCGTAGGGACGCACGATTGTCGTGAAGAGGATGGCAAGCGAAGCGACCACGTCGCGCGTTCCGCCGCCCACAAGCGGATCGATGTAGCCCGGAATGACGCTTTCCGCGACACCCAGCGCCAAGCCTGCCACGAGCGCGCCCAAAATGCTGTCGAGGCCGCCCAGGATCGCAACCGCCAGCGCCTTGACCAGCAGCAGCGACAGCGTCCAGTCCACGCCTTGCACCGATCCCCAAAGCACGCCCGCGAGCAGCGCCGTCACCCCGGCCAGCCCCCAGGAAAGAGCGATGGCGCTCTCGACACGGATGCCAACCGCCCAGGACGCAGGCTGATCGTCCGACACTGCGCGCAGGACCACGCCGCGCCGCGAGTTGAAGAACAGCCCCGCAAGCGCGATCGTGACGAGTGCGACGGCGCCCCCGAACAGGTACGCGCGATTGATGAACATATCCCCGATAATAAGCGGCTTGGCTGGAATGCCGAGATCGAGCCGGTGCAGGTTCGAGCCGCCGAGCGCCGGAATCAGGCCGCGAAGCAAAATTTCGAGGCCGAGCGTCAGCATGATGACCATGATCGCCGGC
>JBKQNN010000202.1:0-9923 GCA_052145975.1 Rhodomicrobium sp.
CCCCACCCATATTTCGCCGGATATTACTTAGCACAGCTTTTGCGTGTGTCGACCTCAAAGATATTGCAACCGCAGCGGCAGCTCAAGCCATACCGGATCCGGTTGATTGCTTCCGCAGCCGTCATCCCGGAAACGCCAACGGCGTTATCGGGGATCGTTACGAATGCCGGCGTCCTTTAAGATCCCGGATACGGCACAAGTGCCGTTCCGGGATGACGGACGCGGAACTACTCAACCGGACCTGGTATCAGGCTGGCCGGCGCGGAAAACCGCTCAGGGATTCACGACTGTTTAAGGCGCTTTCGCTTATGCGCGGTGCATAGGCTTTAAGTGTGAGGTGAGTTGTGGCCGTAAATCATCGAAAAACAGGCGGGGCGGGTACGCGCCGCAGAGAGCTTGCGCAGTTGCTTGGCATCCGGGAGGCGGAAGTGGCGGACAGGAGCTTGAGCGGGCGGCTCAAGATTATCGCAAAGCTTAAAACGGCGCGCCGGGTGGAAATCGCCCGGGGCCGCGCGGGCTCCTGGCTTTACGACGTGAACCGGCATCTGAATTTGTGCGCAGCGCTCCGCCAGGAATACGATTCCCTGACGGCGTATTTCGCCGAAAACGCCGGCGAGGAGTGCCGCGCCAAGCCAGCACGCGCCGGCGCCCGCCTTTAAAACACCGGCGGACTTATACCAATCGCCAGAAGCGGTGACCGCTTTGCGTCATTGCGAGTTTCGCACCGGCCCGAAGGCCGGCCCTGCTGGATGAAACTGAATTCGAGGCCAAGTGCCCCCTCACCCCAGCCCTCTCCCGCGAGGGGAGAGGGGGTAGGTTGTGCCCGTTGGGAAGGCGTCCCCTCTCCCCTTGCGGGAGAGGGACAGGGTGAGGGGGGCTTCGTGAAGCAATCAACCGGATTCGGTGTTATACGGTCCCGAATGCAGCGTCTGTGGCAAGCCGCTTCGCACTCCGCGTGCGCAATGGTGCGCGGCCTGCGGTGCGTTCCGTTGATCCCGTCACAATTCCGCGGAAATTAACCAATACCGCGCACATTGCTGTTAAGCTGCGCGAGCTAATCTCGCGTCGAGCGAGGCTGTTTGCGGAGGCGGGGCTGTGTGGGATTTGGAAACTCCGGAGGCGATGAAGGCGCTGGCGAGCCGCCTCGCGGCGTTAGTCTCGCCGGTCGATTTCATCGCGCTTTACGGCGAGCTGGGCGCCGGCAAGACCGCCTTCGCGCAAGGGCTGCTGCCCGCGCTTGGCGTCGCGGAAGCGGTGACGAGCCCAACCTATGGGCTAGTGCACAGCTATGTAGCGGGAGCCCGCGCGATCAATCATTGCGATTTTTTCCGGCTCAGTCCCGGCGACGAGGAAGAGACCGGCTTCCACGAGATGTGCGCCGGAAGCATCGTGGCCGCGGAATGGCCCGAGGCGATCCGCGCCGTTCTGCCCGCCAACCGGCTTGAGGTGCGGATCGAAGGCGAGGGAACCACGCGAAGCGTTTCGCTCACCGGCTTCGGCGCCTGGGAGAAGAAGCTGGCGCGCTTCTGTGAAATCGATGCCTTTCTGGCCAAGAACGGCTGGGGCGAGGCGCGATGCACCGCCATCAGAGGCGATGCCTCGGCGCGCCTGTTCTCGCGGCTTGAGCGTGACGCCGGAACCGCGATGCTGATGGACTGGCCGCGGCAACCCGACGGCCCGCCGATCCGCGACGGCCGGCCATACTGCGAAATCGCCCATCTGGCGCGCGAAGGCAGCCCGTTCCTGGCGGTTTCCGATTGGCTGCGCGGCAAGGCCGGCATCGGCGCGCCTCTCGTGCTCGCGAGCGATCTGCACGCTGGTATCTTTCTCGTCGAGGATTTGGGCGACGCCGTTTTCGGCCAGCGCATCGCCAAAGGCGCGCACCTCGAAATGCTCTATGTGCACGCCGTGGACGGGCTGGTTGCCATCCGCGCCTCCAAACCGCCTCGGGATTTGCCCTTGCCCGGCGCCGCGGCTTACCGCGTCCCGGACTATGACCGGCAAGCGCTGGAGGCGGAGCTGGACCTGATCTTGCAGTGGTACTTCAAGCTCCAGACCGGCGAGCCGGCCTCTCCGCGGCTTTCGGCCTCGTTTTTCGAAGCCTGGTCTCCCTTCCTGGACTGGCTCGAAACGCAGCCCAAAGACCTGGTGCTGCGCGACTTCCACTCCCCGAACCTGCTTTGGTGCGAAGGCCGCGACGGACTTAACAAACTCGGCGCCATCGACTTCCAGGACGCGGTTTGGGGACATCCAGCCTACGACCTCGTCTCGCTCTTGCAAGACGCGCGGCTGGATGTATCCGAAAAGTCGGAGCACGCGCTGTTCGAACGCTATTGCAACCGCGCGGCCATGGCCGATCCCAGCTTCGGCCGGGACGCCTTCGCCAAAGCCTACGCCATCCTCGGCGCGCAGCGGAACACCAAGATCGCCGGCATTTTCGCGCGCCTCTCCCTGCGCGACGGCAAACACGTCTATCTTGCACATTTGCCACGCATCGCGCGCTATCTGTTCCGCAATCTCGCACACCCCGATCTCAAACCGCTCGGCGCATGGTATGAAGCCAATCTGCGCCCCCTGGCGGAGACGAGACTGAAACAGGGCGCGCTGAGATAGAGGGAAAATGGCTCAGATCGAGACCGCGATGGTGCTCGCTGCCGGGCTCGGCACGCGCATGCGTCCGCTAACGGATCGCATCCCGAAGCCGCTTGTCGCACTTGGCGGCCGCACCTTGCTCGATCGCGTCCTCGACCGGTTGGCAGAGGCCGGCATCGGGCGCGCAGTGGTGAACGTTCACCACTTGGCGGATCAGATCGAAGCGCAGCTCAAGACGCGCGCCGCGCCTGCGATCGCGATCTCCGACGAACGCGGCGCTATTCTTGAAACCGGTGGCGGCGTGCTCAAGGCGCTCCCGGTTCTTGGCGGCCGGCCCTTCATCGTCCATAATTCCGACTCCGTCTGGATCGAGGGCGCGCGGTCCAATCTCCGCTTGTTGATGGAAGCCTGGGCGCCGCGGCGGATGGACGGCCTTCTGTTGCTGGCCCGCCGCGACTCAAGCATTGGATACGATGGCCGGGGCGATTATCACCTCGATGCATCCGGCCGCTTAAGGCGGAAGGGCGCCGGCGAGGAAACGCCTTACGTGTTCGCCGGCGTCTCGATCCTGAAGCCGGAGCTTTTCGAGGGCGTCACGGAGCGGGCGTTTTCGCTGGTCAGGATATTCGACCAGGCGGCCACGAAGAATGCGCTCTACGGCGTGGTGCTCGAAGGGACCTGGATGCATGTGGGCACGCCGGAAGCGCTGATCGAGGCGGAGAACCATCTCAATGAAGGACAGCGGCGCCGGGCTTAACTCCACTCCGGCCGGAACACGGCAAGGGGGCATGCTGGAACTGGTTGAGTGCTTGGCGAAGTCCCCCCTCACCCTGTCCTTCTCCCCGAGGGGAGAAGGGACGCCTGAATTGTTCTCGCACCTTGGAAAGAAGGGCCGCAGCTCGCCCCCTCTCCCCTTGGGGAGAGGGCTGGGGTGAGGGGGGACTCCGTGAAGCCATCAACCGGATTTGGGGTCATCTTGAAATGCCCCTTCCATGCGCCATTCATTCCCACGCTTGCGGCGGCCGTTCTTGACGGCTCGATTTGGAACGCGGGCGCGCCCCAGCCGCATGAGCTGCCGCAGCTCACAATCTATCTCCCAACGCAAGCGGCCGTCGAGCCATTGAAGCTCGCCTTTCTCGCGCAGTCGCCCAACGGCGCGACGTTCCTGCCGCGCATCAAGGTGCTGGGCGAGGCCGATCCGCTGGACCTGTTCGCCGCTTACGGCCCGCGCATGGCCTCAGCGGCGGCGCTCGCTCTTTTGGAAGACGCGCTCGCCATTCCGCCGGCGTTTGGCGAGCTTGAGCGGCGGGTTCAACTCGCGGCGCTGGTGCTGCATGCATCGCAATCGCTGCACGGCACAAGGCTCGCGCACGAGCCCGTTTTCACAAGCGTTACGCCGGCGAGCGCCTTCACCATCGCCGGGCAAATCGCCACACTTATCGGCGAGGCGCATTCGGAAGGCGTGGACCTCTTGCGCATTGGCCAGCTCGACAGCAGCCGCGCATCCGGCAGCGAGCAACTTTCGCTTCAGCTTTTGCGTGGCGTGCTGCGCGGCTGGCAGGCACACAAAGAGAAAGCCGGCAAGCTCGACAGCGAGGAGCGGCGCAACCGCCTGATGGCCATCGAGGCCGAATTCATCCGGCAGAGCGATGCGCCGGCGGTCATCGCTGGCTCGACGGGCAGCGTCGCGGCCACCGTTGGCCTCATGGAAGCCGCGCTTGGCCGCCCGCGGTCCGCGCTTGTGCTCTACGGGCTCGACGATGCTGCGGCTGCGGCGGATGCGCATCCCGAACACCCGCAGCACGGATTGCAGCAGCTCCTCGCCCGGCTGGATGTCCAGGTGGGCGGCGTGCGTGCTCTAAGACCCCCTCACCCCAACCCTCTCCCCAAGGGGAGAGGGAGTCAGGCTGCGGCCCTTTCTTCGATGGGGGAGGATAGTTCAAGGGTCCTCTCTCTCCTCGGGGAGAGAGACAGAGTGAGGGGGGACTTCGCTCCCCTCTGCCGTCGCGCGCGCTTTTTGAGCGAAGCGCTGCGCCCCGCGCCTGCGACGGCGGAATGGGCGCCCTTCATCGAAACGCTCCGGCACGAAGACGGCAGCCCAGCGCCCGGGCTTGC
Source organism: Rhodomicrobium sp. (assembly GCA_052145975.1). Lineage (GTDB taxonomy): Bacteria > Pseudomonadota > Alphaproteobacteria > Rhizobiales > Rhodomicrobiaceae > Rhodomicrobium. Next base: position 4,708 of record JBKQNN010000202.1, read on the forward strand.
GCTTATCGAGGCCCAGACAATCCAGGACGAGGCTGACGCGATCACACTTATCCTGCGCGAAAGCCTCGAAACGCCCGGCCAAACCGCCGCGCTGGTGACGCCCAGCGAAAGCCTCATCGCCCGCGTCCGGCACGCGCTCGCGCAATGGGGACTAGCCGCGGAAGCGTTGGCAGATGCCGGCGGCCCGGACAGTTTCGCGGCTCGCGCCTTATCCTGCGCCGCAAGCGGCAAGCCCGATGAACTCGTGGAGCTCCTGCGGCAGGCGCAAGGAGTGGACGCGGCCAAGCTCTGGCGCGCGGCTGAAATCGTCGATCTTGGCGTTTTGCGGCAGATGTGGCGGCCTTCCGCGCTGGCGGGCATTCCGGCGGCCTTGTCGCGCGCGCAGCATGCAATTGCGTCCGGCGAAGCGCGGCACCCAGCGATGAAGCGGATCGGCGCGGCGGAATGGGACGCGGCCCGCAATCTTGCATCGCAGACGATCGAGGCGCTGTCGCCGCTCGCGGCCGCAACCGGGCGCGCGCCGCTTCAGGATTGGCTGGCCGCGCACCGCAGCGCGCTTTCGCAACTTGCGAGCCTTGGGCTTTTGAACGCCGAAAGTTCCGCGCTCGCAGCGCTTGAGCAAGCGGCGGCACGCTCGTTCACGCTCGATCTCACGGAGTATGCGGAGTTTTTTGCGCAGGTGATTTTGACGAGGCGCGGCAAAACATCCGGAAGCCCGCATCCGCGCATCCACCTTTGGAAATCGCTCGATGCGCGCCTGCTTTCGGCGGATGTGGTGGTGCTGGCCGGGCTGAACGAAGGCTGCTGGCCGCAGATGTCCGGCCCAGACCCCTGGCTCAGCCGCAATGACCGCAAATTCGTGGGCCTGCCGCCGGCCGAGCGCCGCGTCGGCCAGATGGCGCACGATTTTCTAGCGCTTGCCGCTTCGGCGCCGCGCGTCATCCTCACGCGGTCCAAGAAAGAGAATGGCAGCCTCACCAGGCCGAGCCGGTGGGTCTCACGGATCAAGGCGCTGGCGTCCGGAGCAGGCAAGCTGGACACGCTGCAACCCGGCCGTCCGTGGCTCGATTGGTCCGCCGCGCATCGCACACCCGAAAGGATCGAGCCCGCCTGCCGCCCGCGGCCCCGGCCTCCGCTGGCCGCGCGCCCGCGCCGCCTGAGCGTCACCGCCATCGAGACCTGGCTCGCGAACCCTTACGCCATCTATGCGCGCCATATTCTTGGCCTCGACCCGCTGCGCCGCCTCTATGAGACCAGCGACGCGCGCGACAAAGGCATCCTTTATCACGCCGCCTTGCATGGCTTCTTCCAGGCATACCCGCAGGCGCTGCCGGAAAACGCCGCAGCGAAACTGTTGCACAAGCTGGATAAAGCGGCGGAAGAGCTGGGCTTCAACCTCGAAAACGCGCCGTTCTGGAGGCCGCGCTTCGCCCGCTTTGCAGTGTGGTTCGCCGCAAGCGAGGCCGCGCGCCGCGCCGGCGTTCAAGTGCTGAAGAGCGAGGTGGGCGGCAAGCTCCGCGTAGAGGCGCCGGCGGGGCCGTTCGAGATCGCGGCGCGGGCCGACCGCATCGACCGGCTCGGCGACGGACGGCTGCACATCTACGACTTCAAAACCAGCGCCAACGCGGCCAAGGTTTCGGCGGGGCGCGGTGCACCGCAGCTTGCGCTCGAAGGACTGCTCGCGAAGGAGGGAGCGTTCGCCGGCATCCCTGCCGGCGCTTCCGCCGAACTCTTTTACATCGTCGCGACCGGGGGCGAGCCGCCGGGCGAAATCGTCGAGCTGAAAGTGCCTTGTACGGAAGCGATCCAGGCGGCCTATACTGGCACGCTCAACCACATCGCCCGCTTCGACGGCGAGGCAACGCCTTACGCCTACGAAACGCGCGCGATCTTCCGCGAAAAGGCGGAAAACGATCCCTATGCGCATCTCGCCCGCGCCCGCGAGTGGTCCGTCGAGGCAGACGATAGCGAGGCCGGCGATGAGTAACACGCGAAAATTGGCGGACGGCGTAACGAACGGGGGAATCGCCCCACACCCTGTCCCTCTCCCCATGGGAGAGGGGACGCCTTCTCAACGGGCACGGCGCGACCCCCTCGCCCATGGGGAGAGGGCTGGGGTGAGGGGCGATTCCCCCATTATGTTGGCGCCAATGCGCATCGGCCGCGCAAACCGTGTGAGCCGCCTATGACGCAATCGCAACTGCTTGCCGCGGCCGAGGAGAAGCAGCGCCGCGCCGCCGATCCCGCCGTCTCGGCCTGGGTTCGCGCGAACGCCGGCACCGGCAAGACCCATGTGCTTGTGCAGCGCATCCTGCGGCTTCTGCTTTCGGGCGCCGAGCCGCGCTCGATCCTGTGCCTGACGTTCACGAAGAACGCCGCCGCCGAGATGGAAGCGCGCGTGCTCGGAAAGCTCGGCGAGTGGACGGCGGCCAGCGATGCGAAGCTCCAAGAGGCGCTAGCCAAAACGCTGTCGCGAGCGCCCGCGCCGGGCGAGATCGCGCTGGCCCGCTGCCTGTTCGCGACCGTCATCGACGCTCCGGGCGGGCTCGCCGTCATGACGATCCATAGCTTTTGCGAGCGCGTTCTGCGCCGCTATAGCTTGGAGGCGAACGTTCCGCCGGGCTTCACCGTGCTGACCGAGGAAGAAGCGCGCGAGGCCCTCAAGGAAGCGTGCGCCGGCGCTTTCGCATCCGCCACCGAAGGCCCATTGCGCGCCGCGCTTGAGTGTGCCGCAGCCTATGCCCGCGAGGACGAATTCGCGCGCGTGCTGGATGCCATGCTGGGCAAGCGCTCCCAGATTGCGGAACTTTTCATCGTGACCGCCGAAGAGCATCCGCTTCCCGCCATCGAGGCGAGGCTGCGCCGTCTTTTCAATCTTGCCCCACGGGATTCAAGAGAAGCGCTTCTCGCGCGCGCCGTTTCGGTGCTCGACTCGAGTGCGCTGGCGGAGGCCGTTGCCGTGCTGGGCGGCGGCTCGGCAAACGATACGAAGTCTGCTGCGCGGTTCGGCGCAGCATTACAAGCGGCTGGTGGCGAGGCCAGATGCGCCGCGCTGAAAGAAGCCTTTGCTACGGCCAAGGGCGAGCCGAGATCGTCTCTGATGACGGCCCCGCTTAGAAAGCGTGCGGCGGCGCTTTACGACCGGCTGTTAGCGGCTCAGGACACATTTCTGGCCCTCGATGAGAAGCTTTGCGGCCTCAAGCTGGTCGAGGCCAGCGCCGCGCTTCTGCGCCTGACCGGCGCGATTTTCGACCGCTACGAAGCTGCGAAGCGCGCGCGCACCGCGCTAGATTTTGGCGACCTCATTACCAAGACCCAGCGTCTACTGTCCCGCCAAGAGGCCGCGGAATGGGTGCTTTATGAACTCGATTCGCGGATCGACCACATCCTGATCGACGAGGCGCAGGACACGAGCCCGGAGCAATGGCAAATCGTTGAAAGGCTGACGTCGGATTTCTTCGCAGGCGCCGGCGCGCGCGACTGCGTGCCGACGCTGTTCGCGGTGGGCGACGAGAAGCAATCGATCTACGGCTTTCAGGGTGCTGCGCCTGAGCTTCTGGCGGCTTTCGGCACCGTCTACGAGGAGCAGGTTAGCCAGGCGGGTTATTCCTGGTATACGGCCGATCTCAACCTCTCGTTCCGCACGCTCGGGCCGATCCTTGAAGCCGTCGACGAGGTGGGGCGCGCGTTGCCCGGCTTGCTGCAAGACGAGGCCGCGCGCCATCTGGCCTACCGCGCGGGCAATGGCGGGCTTGTCGAGCTATGGCAGCCGGAGCGCGGCGAGAAAACGGAAAAGGGCAGCGTCTGGGAGCCCGATGCGGAGGCGTCTCCCGCGCCGAAACCCTCGGAGGTACTGGCGGGGCGCATCGCGGCGCAAATCAAGCATTGGCTCGATAGCGGCGAGGGCCTTGCGTCCTGCGGCCGGGCCATCGAGCCTGGCGATATTCTCATCCTGCTCCGCAAGCGCGAGCCCATGGCGAGGCTGCTGCAAGCCGCGCTCAAGCGCGACGGCATCCCGGTGGCTGGCACGGACCGGATCGCGCTCACCGATGAACTCGCGGTGATGGACTTGCTGGTGCTCGGCGATGCGCTGCTTCAGCCGGAGGACGATCTGGCGCTCGCCACCGTGCTGAAAGGCCCGTTGTTCGGGCTTGGCGAGGACGATCTCTTCAAGCTGGCCTATGGCCGCGAGGGCTCGCTTTGGCGGGCTTTGGAGCGGGCACACGCGATAAGATTGGAAAAGTGGCGCGAGCTGGCGCGAAAGCTCAGCCCCTTCGATTTCTATGCCCATATTTTAGAAGCGGACGGCGGGCGCAAAGCTTTTGGCGCGCGGCTCGGGGCGGAATGCTTCGATGCAATCGACGAGTTTCTGGCCCTGGCCGAGACCTTCAGCGCCCGGCCGCAAGGCAGCCTCGCGGAGTTCGTATCCTTCGCGCGAAAAAGCGCTTCCGAGGTGAAGCGCGAGACGGACCAGGCCGCGCGCGAGGTCCGCATCATGACGGTGCACGGCGCCAAGGGCCTCGAAGCCAACATCGTCATCCTGGCCGATACGTGCGGCAGCAAGGGCGCCTCGCCGGTTCCGGTTTACTTTTTGGACGATGCGAGCGGCGCGCCCGCGATCCCGGTCTGGGCCGTCAAGGGGACTGGCGGTTTGCGGCCCGTCGCGGACGCCAAGGACGCCATCAAGGCGGGCGATCTGCGCGAGCAAGGACGGCTTCTCTACGTGGCCATGACGCGCGCTCGCGACCGGCTCTATATCGCGGGCTTTCATAATGGCTCGCTGCCGGCGGGGAGCTGGTACGCGACGATCCAGAATGCGCTGATGCCCGCGCTCCAGGAAGCGCGGGATTTCCAGGGCCGGACCGTTTGGCGGACAGGCCCGTGGCAAGAGTCCAGTGCGCCGGCTTTGAGTGCGGCTAGAGCGGACACGGACAAGCTTCCGGCATGGCTCGCCGCGCCGGCGCCAAAGGAGCAGCCGCAGCCAATCCTCTCGCCCTCGCGGATCATGGAGCTTGCCGGAGCAGGCCCAGCCACACTCGTGCGCCCAGAGATGGACCGCGAGACTGCTCAAGTCCGCGGAACGCTTATCCATCGGCTTTTGGAGGTCTTGCCCGCCTTGCCCGCCGGGCACCGCACGAGGGCCGCCAAGCTCGTCACGGCTGCGTTTTCCGGCGAGCTTGCCGCGCAGCAACGAGAGGAGGCGGCCCAGCATGTGC
>JBKQNN010000203.1:0-13302 GCA_052145975.1 Rhodomicrobium sp.
GGGCCATGACAATTGAGTTTGCTTCGATGCCCTGTGCGGCATTAGCGCATCGGTAAGGAGCTGTGGGCCACCATTGCGTTATGGGAAGGCGCACGCGCGGTCAGGAGGCTTGCCATGGCTTTATTTGCAGGACTGAGAGCGGGGTCGGGGCGGCTGCCGGGAGGCGGGGTGCCCGGCCAAGGAGCGCGGGCCGATGCACCTTCCGGTGGTGGCGGCTTGCTCCAAAAGGTAAACGCCCGGCGCGGCGCTCAGCCGCCGGAAAACGCCGGATTTGGAGACCCACCCTACCGGGCATGGCTAACAAACCGCTAAATTAATCCGCTCACGGACAGAGGCGAACGCTAAGCCCCGTTGCGATGCAATGACGCGGAACCATTCGGCCGCCCGGGGGCTTTACCGCACGCGGGGACGGCACCATCGGCGATGCCGGGGGACGGTGGCGATTACGAGGAGGTGCTGACGCAGTTCGCCAAGGCGGGTATCGATGCCGATGCGCTTGCGGCCAAGCTTCAGGACGAAGGAGCGAAATCGTTCGTCAAATCCTGGAATGACCTCATGGGCGCGATCGCGTCCAAATCCGCGGTTCTGGAAAAGGCCGGTTAGCTGTGGGAAATGCCATAGCCCCATAGCAGCCAACCTGGCGAAGTATAAAGGTGTCTGCGACCGGAATGAAGAGATAGGAGGCACCGGAATGCAAACATCCATATGGCCAGCAGGCAAAGCCGCGGCATGGAAGGCCCTGGAAGATCATCAGAGGAAGATGCGTGACGTGGCCTTGCGGGATCTATTCGCGGGCGATCCGGAACGCGGGCTGCGGCTGACCGCCGAGGCTGCCGGCATTTTCTTGGATTACTCGAAAAATCGCGTCAGCGATGAAACGCTCACACTCCTTCTCGATCTAGCGGAGCAGTCCGGCCTGCGCGCCCGCATCGACGGCATGTTCCGGGGCGAGAAGATCAATAAGACTGAAAACCGGGCCGCCCTGCACGTAGCCCTTCGCGCGCCCGAAGGAGCCTCCATTATCGTGGACGGCCTGAACGTTGTGCCCGAGGTTCATGCCGTTCTCGCCAAGATGGCGTTGTTCTCGAAGCGCGTCCGCGACGGAAGCTGGACGGGCCACACAGGCAAACCCATTCGGAATGTCATCAATATCGGCATCGGCGGCTCCGATCTCGGGCCCGTGATGGCCTACGAGGCCCTGAAGCACTACAGCAACCGGAGCATGACGTTCCGCTTCGTCTCCAATGTCGACGGCACCGATTTTGTTGAAGCGGTGCGCGATCTCGATCCGGCAGAGACGCTGTTTATCGTCGCCTCAAAAACGTTCACCACGCTGGAGACGATGACAAACGCGCACAGCGCGCGGGGCTGGCTGCTCGAAGCATCGGGCGGCGACACGATGGCGGTTGCTAAGCATTTCGTGGCCTTGTCCACGAATGCGTCCAAGGTTGCCGAATTCGGCATCGATACGGCGAACATGTTCGAATTCTGGGACTGGGTCGGCGGGCGCTACTCCATGGATTCCGCCATAGGCCTTTCGACGATGCTGGCGATCGGCCCGGAAAACTTCCGCAGCCTGCTCGGCGGCTTCCACGAGATGGACGAGCACTTCCGCTCCGCGCCGTTCGAGCGGAACCTGCCCGTGCTGATGGGCATGCTGACCGTCTGGTATAACAACTTTTTCGGCGCTGAGACCGCCGCGGTTTTGCCTTATGAGCAATATCTCAAGCGTTTTCCGGCCTATCTCCGGCAACTCACCATGGAGAGCAACGGCAAACATGTGACGCTTGGCGGACAAAAGGCCGATTATCAGACCGGCCCGATTTACTGGGGCGAGCCGGGCACCAACGGCCAGCACTCGTTCTACCAGCTGATCCACCAGGGGACGCGGCTCATTCCTTGCGATTTCATCGCCTTCGAGCAGCCGCTGAACCCGCTGGGGCCGCACCATGATATGCTCCTCGCCAATGTCTTCGCTCAAGCCGAAGCGCTCGCCTTTGGCAAGACAAGCGAAGAGGTGAAAGCGGAGGGCACGCCGGACTGGCTCGTTCCGCACCGGACATTCGAAGGCAACCGGCCTTCAAACACCATTCTCATGGAACGGCTGACACCGGCGGCACTCGGCCGGCTGGTCGCGCTCTACGAGCACAGCGTTTTCACACAGAGCGTAATCTGGGACATCGACGCGTTCGACCAGTGGGGCGTCGAACTCGGCAAGGTGCTCGCGCAGCGCATTTTGGGGGAACTGGAAGACAAGACCGGCGCCAAGCTAAGCCACGACACCTCGACGAACAATCTGATCGAGCGGTACCGCAAAGCAAAGGCAACTCACGATGACAGCAGGGTTCGATAAGCAACTCTGTGTCTTGCCGTTCGGCCACAGGGGCTCGTTCCAGGCGAAGATGTGCGGCTGGAACGGGGCTCACCGCGGAGCAGACCGGCGCCAGTGCCCGCCCCGGCACGCCGCGGCCGCTCAATATGTGCGTAGCCTGGCGAGCGTGGCTGGGGCGCCGCCAGTGCTCGACCTCGTTCACCTCGGTCTTGGCCCCGATGGCCATGCCGCTTCGCTCGTGCCCGGCGACCCCGTCCTCGAAATCGCGAGCGCGGACGTTGCGGTGACCGCGCCTTACCAAGGGCGCCGGCGAATGACCTTGACCTACCCAATTCTCAACCGTGCCCGGCGCCTGCTTTGGCTGGTGACCGGCTTCGAAAAAGCCGGAATGCCCGGCCGCTTGCGCGGTGCCGGCAAGTCGATACCGGCAGGGCGATTGCGTCAGTATACGGCCCTGATACTTGCCGGCCGCGAGGCGGCGGAACAGCCCAGTGTTCGCGAGCGCCCGGAGAGACACCATGCCGTTCAAAGTTGAAGGAGGCGCGCCACAGATCGCCATTCACCCTGGGGCAGAGACATAAGCGAGGCGGGAACCCATTTCCTATTGAATTGGCTGCCCGAACTCTAGACCGCTCCGCAGCACGGACTGTATCGAAGAGAAGCGCTAACTCACCATCGTTTTACCCGCGAGCATGCAGCTATGTCCGGAACTTGACGGCGCGAGCGAGGTTGACTGCGACAGCCAGTAATGCCGTAACGCGAAGGGGATCCCTATGCTTTCAAGGCTTCTGCTCTATCCCGGCATTGCGCTCAGCGCCGCTGCCATAGCCGTTCCCGCGCATGCGTCTCCGGTGCGCAACGTCGTGCTCGTGCACGGCGCCTTCTCGGGCGGCTCCGGCTGGCGTCCCGTGTACGATATGCTGACGCGCAAAGGATACCATGTCAGCATCGTGCAGCAGCCCTTGACGTCGCTTACAGACGATGTGGCGGCCACCAAACGTATCCTTGCCATGCAAGACGGCCCTTGCGTTCTCGTTGCGCACAGCTATGGCGGCGCGATCATCACCGAAGCGGGAAACGATCCGAAGGTTTCGGCCCTCGTCTACATCGCCGCGCACGCGCTGGACGCCGGAGAGACCGAGGTGGGCAACGGCAAGCGCTTCCCGCCCGCTTACAAATCCCTGCAGAAGACTCCCGATGGGTTCACTTATATCGATCCGGCCCGTTTCCCTGAGGATTTCGCTGCGGATCTTCCGCGCCCGGAGGCCGAGTTCGAGGCGCACTCGCAGATGCTAACTGCCGCGCAGGTGTTCGCGGTGCCGGCCGGCGAGCCAGCTTGGAAGACAAAGCCGAGCTGGTACATGATCGCCAAGGCCGATCGCATCATCAATCCCGATCTTGAAAGAATGTATGCCAAGCGCGCTGGAAGCCGGACGGTGGAAATCGAGGGCGCGAGCCATTCCGTCTATCAGTCGAGACCGGCCGAAGTCGCCGCGATGATCGAAGATGCGGCTAAAAACAGCGAAGCAAGTGTCCACGCTACGAGGGCGCATGACTGATCGCATCCTGGTATTCTATGGCTCCTACCGGCGGGACCGGATGGGCATCAGGCTGGCAACCTATGTCGTGGACCGCCTCAACAAGCGCGGCGGCGCCGCTGAGCTGATCGACGCAAAGGCAATCGGCCTGCCGATGCTCGATCGCATGTACAAGGAATACCCCAAGGGCGAGGCGCCGCTTCCCATGGAAGAACTCGCAGGCAAGATCCGGCAGGCTGACGCCTTCGTATTTGTCACTGGCGAGTATAATTGGGGCATGCAGCCCGGTCTCAAAAACCTGACGGATCATTTCCTGGAAGAGTGGTACTGGCGCCCGGCGGCTATTGCCAGCTATTCCGCGGGACGGATCGCCGGAGCCAGGGCGAACGTTGCCTGGCATGGGACGCTCGCGGAAATGGGCATCGTTGTAATATCGAGCACGCTGATGGCCGGTCCGATTGGAGAGACGCTCAGCGCGGAGGGTGAGCCAACCGGCGCCGCCGGCAAGTTCCTGGAGGGCGCCTTCCCGCGTTTCGCAGACGATCTTGCGTGGTGGACCGAGGCTGCGAAAGCCCAGCGCCAGCGCAAGGCGCCTCCCTATTAAACGGCATCGCGGCCTGACAGGTGCGGGAGAAGCAGCCGGTCTATTGAGGCCAACTGGCAGGCGGAAATGCGCGCTAAAATAGGCCGCAGCGCGCGGCTAAGCAGAGTTTCCCAAAAGTGGCCGCCGGTTTTGGGACAAAAACTCTGCGAAAACAAAGGACGCTAAGCAAACATTCGTTGGGCAGCCAACGAAAGTTTGCTTAGCCCGTCAGACGATCGCCAGCAGCATCGAAATAGTGATGAACGACAGCGCCGTGGTCAGTGCTAGCGCTGCTGCGCTTTGTTCGGCGCGGCCATAAGGCTGAGCCAGCAGCGGATAGATGGCGGCCATCGGCAGGCCTGCGAAAAGCACGCTGGCCTTGCCCAGCTCCGGCGTCAGGGGCGGCACCAATTGCATGCACGCAAATACCGCGGCCGGATGAACGATCAGTTTGACGGACGCGATCTGCGCAGCACCGCCAAGCATGCCCCTGACTGGCAGCCCCGCCAGCGTGCCGCCGATCACGAACAGCGCCACAGGCGCGGCCGCTGCCGCGAGCAGGTCGAGCGCTCTGACAAGCGGTCCTGGCAGCGGCAAGCAAGCCAGCGATACGCCTGCCCCCGCACAGATCGCGATGATCAGCGGGCTTTTGAGGAGCCGCGCTGCCGTGCTCGATGCGACATCGCGCAGACTGCCGCCACCATCGATGCCGCTTTCGGCGAGCGCCAGCACAAGCGGCAGCATCAGCATGTTCTCGACGATCATATTCAGCGCCATGGCCACGGCTGCTACCGGGCCAAGCGCCAATGTTATCAGCGGATAGCCGATGAACGCGCTGTTCGACACCGCGCCGCCAAGTGACAGGATCGCTGCCGCCGTCAGCGATTTGCCCTGCCAGCGCGCTAGGCCGAACAGCAGAAAATAGGCGATCAGCGAACCGCCCCCAAAGGCAGCGAGGTAGCTGACGTTCGCAATCTCCGCGATGGGACGCAGAGCCAGCGATTTGAAGATAAGTGCCGGCAGCGCGAAGGTCAGGACGAAGGCGCCGAGCGGGCGCATACCGGCGCCCGCCATGAGTTTGGCCTGCACGGCAGCGTAGCCAAGGCCGATGAGGAGAAAAACCGGCGAGGTGATGGCGAGGATGTTGAGCATGCAGGCGGGAGTTCCCTCCGGGATCGGCTGGCTTGGCGCGAGGCGTCCCGGTTCGCGGGGCGCCCCATAGCATTTCTCTGCCGCCCGTGGCAAGCCGTGCCGGGAGCCCCTTAACGCCATCTGTGCGGATCACCGTGTCCGCGGAACAGGAGCAAAGCGCCGGGCAAATCCAGAACGTCATCGCGAGGCGCCTTAGCGCCGCGGGCGTCCAGGGCTACAATACGCGGCCCCTGGATTGCTTCGGCCTTCGGCCTCGCAATGACGGCAAAGGGCTGCCCGGTGTTTTGCCTCTTTGACGTGTCCGGCCACTAAATCCCTGCGGCGGCCTGCGGATCGGCATGCACCCGGTCGCGGCGCAGCCGTTCGGCCACCAGGAACGCCATCTCCAGTGCCTGATCGGCGTTGAGGCGCGGATCGCAGAATGTGTGGTAGCGGTTCGACAGGTCCGTGTCCGAAATCGACTGCGCGCCGCCGGTGCATTCCGTCACGTTCTTGCCCGTCATCTCGACGTGGATGCCGCCGGGATAGGCGCCCTCGGCCTGGCACACATCGAAAAAGCTGCCAACCTCGCGCATGATATCGTTGAACGGACGCGTCTTATACCCGCTGCCGGCCTTGATCGTGTTGCCGTGCATCGGATCGCACGACCAGATCGCGGATTTGCCCTCGCGCTTGATCGCGCGGATGAGCGCGGGCAGGTAGCGCTCGACCTTATCCGCGCCGTAGCGGACGATCAGCGTCAGCCGGCCGGGCTCGTTCGCCGGATTGAGGATATCGATGAGCTTGATCATCTCCCCGGAATCGAGGCTCGGCCCGCATTTCACGCCGATGGGGTTCTTGATGCCGCGCAGGAACTCGACATGCGCGTGATCCGGCTGGCGCGTGCGGTCGCCGATCCAGAGGAAGTGCCCCGAGGTGCCGTAGTAATTGCCGCTCGTGGAATCGATCCGCGTGAATGCCTCCTCGTAGGGAAGCAGCAGCGCTTCGTGGCTCGTGTAGAAATCGGTGGTCCGGAGCCGCTCCGAGTTGTCGGAGGTGATGCCGCAGGCGCGCATGAAGTTCAGCGTCTCGGAGATGCGGTTCGCCAGCTCCTCGTAGCGGGCGCCGGCGGGGCTATCGGCGACGAAGCCCAGCGTCCACTGATGCACCCGCTCCAGGTCCGCGTAACCACCTTGCGCGAAAGCGCGGAGTAAATTGAGCGTCGCCGCCGATTGCCGGTAAGCCTTGCGCATGCGGACCGGGTCGGGCGTGCGCGCCTTTTCCGTGAAGGCGATATCGTTGATGATGTCACCGCGGTAGCTCGGCAGCGTGACGCCGTCTTGCGTTTCGGTGTCCGCCGAGCGCGGCTTGGCGAACTGGCCCGCGATGCGGCCGATTTTGACCACGGGCCTGGCCGCCGCAAAGGTCAGCACCACCGCCATCTGCAGGAAAACGCGGAAGAAATCACGGATAGGATCGGCGCCATGCTCGGAGAACGATTCCGCGCAATCGCCGCCTTGCAGCATGAAAGCGCGGCCCGCCGCAACCTCGGCCAGGGCTTTCTTCAGCGCCCGCGCCTCGCCTGCAAAAACCAGCGGCGGGAAGCTTGCCAGCTCCTTCTCGACCGCGTTCAGGGCCGCCTCGTCCGGATAGACCGGCATCTGCTCAACGGGTTTCTGCCTCCAACTATCTGGAGACCAACGCGATAATGTAGTCAAGGTAAGCTCCGTCAGCGCGTGCCCCACGCGCTTAATGTTTCGTTCCGCGCTGTTATAAGCGATGCCGGCGCTCGTTACCAGTGGGTTGCAGACGCGGCAAGTTGAGACGCGCTCGCGCGCCACACCGAGCTTCCGCCCCTCACCCTGTCCCTCTCCCCGTGGGAGAGGGAACGCTGGAACTTTCGCTTCGGCTAGTTGGGACGTCCCTTCTCCCATGGGGAGAAGGACAGGATGAGGGGAGATTCGTTAGTTCGATGCGCTGTCCGGCGGAATTCCGCGAGCGAGCCCCTCCGCAGACGTGACGCTGCGGATGCACGTCTCATACGCCGGCCTTTATGGGCAGGGCGCACCAGAGCGGGCGGTGGCCGGAATGGGCGAAGAGCTTGAGGAGATCGGCGGTGGCGATGCTGGTGGTCGCGGTGTTGACCAGCGGGTGCGCGCTGACGGTCTCCGCTTTTCGCAGCCGCTCGTCGAGCACAACCTTCACGCGGCGCTGGCTGTCGTTGAAGGTGGCGAAGGGCGTGACGCTGCCGGGCAGCACCTTGAGGGTTGCGCCTAGCGTTTCCGGCGAGGCGAACGAAAAGCGGCCCGCCGCGCCAATGCGCTTGGCAAGCTCCTTGAGGTCGAGCGGCGGCGTGAGCAGGTGCATCGTGACGAGGTAAAGCTGCTTCACCTTGTCCTCGACCACGATGTTCTTGACCGGAAACTCCCATTGCGCGGCGGGCTGGGCGGCGAGGCCCTCCGCGGTCATCACCGCTTCGTGCCGCACCGTTTGCGATGGGATGCCAAGCTCGTCCAGTAGGGCGAAAAATGCGCGATCGTCATTCATGCGGCGACTATATCCGATCCCGGCGCGGGATGCCTGAACCCCGCGGACTTATCACCAAGACTGTCCCGTTTCGCTCCGCGCCAGGCTTCCCAACGGCCGCGCCGCATAATACACTTAAACTTCCGCGATAGCTTCGATTGAGCTTTATTTGCGCCGCAACGGTCTCGACCCCGGCGGGCGCATACCATTTAAGGTGCCCCACATGGCAGAAGACAACCGCTTGCCCCGATTTGCCATTCTCATTGATGCCGACAACACCTCGCCGCGCATCGCCGCGGGGCTTTTCGAGGAAGTCGCCAAGTTCGGCGAGGCGAGCGTGCGGCGCATCTACGGAGATTTCTCGGGCCAGCGCTTGAAGTCCTGGGCCGAGATCCTGCAAAAATACGCCATCGATCCGTACCAGCAATTTGCCTACACCACGGGCAAGAACGCGTCCGACATTGCGCTTGTGATCGACGCGATGGACCTGTTGCATAGCGGCCGGCTCGACGGTTTCTGTCTCGTGTCGTCGGACAGCGACTTCACGCGCCTTGCCTCGCGGCTGCGGGAGCAGGGCGCCGACGTTTACGGGTTCGGGGAGCAGAAGACGCCGGAGAGCTTCCGGCAGGCGTGCCGCCGGTTCATTTACACCGAGAACCTCTTGCCCGAGGCACAGGCCGCCGCTCCCGAAGGGCCCGCGCCCAAGTCTCTCCAGCCCCCCAGCGCGGCCATTCCGATTCTGAACAAGGCCATCGAACAGATTGAAACGGAGGATGGCTGGGTGGGCTTGGGGCTAGTGGGGCAACGCCTGGCCAACATCGCCTCCGACTTCGACCCGCGCACTTACGGCTACCGGAAACTCAGCGATCTGGTCCGGAAGACCGGAGCGTTCGAGCTCGATCAGTCAGAGGGCCGCGCCATGCGGATCAGGGCAAAACCGGCGCCCGCGGCCAAAGCCGGGCGCTAAACCGGCTCATCGAGCAGCTTGAAAAATGCGCCGTCATTCATGCGGGGACTAAAGCGCGTTGGCGGGGATGCCTCAATGGCGCAGCAGCGATAGGAGGAGGAGGAGCGCGAGGATTGCCGCAATGCCCTGCCAGACTTGCAGCGGGGCACGTTCGTAGAGCGTTTGCGGGCGCCGGACCGCAAGGGGGCTGCGCGCCGGGCCTGCCTCCATCTCGCTTGCAAATTCGATCATATCGCGAAAACGCCCGGCAGGATCGGCCGCGATGGCGCGCCCGAGGACAGCCTGGAGCCAAGCCGGAAGGTCTGGCCGCAGATCGGAGAGCGCTGCCGGCCGGCTCCGGCGCGGCTGGCTGGTGGCATCGGGATTGCCATAGGGAAACTCGCCAGTAAAGGCGCGGAACATGGTGACGCCCAGGGCGTAAATGTCGGTGGCCTCGTTCCCAAGTTCGCCGGCAAACATTTCGGGCGCCATAAAGCCGGGAGTCCCGGGAATGTCTTCGGGCGGAAAATCCTCCAGCCCGGGTACGCGCACGACCCCGAGATCGATAAGCTTGAGCGATCCGCCGGCCTCGAGAATTACGTTGTCCGGCTTGATGTCGCGATGGATGACACCTACACGGTGGAGCGCCGCGGCGCCCCGGGCCAGCTTGATCGCGATGTTCCGTCCTTCCTCCAGATCCAGCAGCGGGCGGCGCGCGAGGCGCGTGGCCAGAAGCTCGCCCTGATAAAGCGGCATGACGATATAGAGGCAGGTCTGCCGCCCCGGCGGCAGTTCCACGATGCGGCCGATCCACGGGCTGTGCACCCGCGCTCCCACCCATGCCTCGCGCACGAATGCCGCGCGGTAGGTGGCCACGGCCGCAACCTGGGGCTTGGGAAACTTCAACACCACCTCGCCACCCTCGATCTCGTCGACCGCACCGAACAGGCGGGTGTACCGGCCCTCCGAGACCAACACTTTGAGCGCGAAGCCGTCGACCATCTCGCCGGGGACTGGCAGCGGGATCAGCGGCAACTGCATGATGGCGGCGCCGATGTCCGCCGATTCCGCCGCCGGCAGGTCGACCACGTCGGCTACCAAAGCCGTGCAATTGTCAGTACTGCCCGATTGGAGCGCGGCCGAAACCAACGCACGCGCGGTATCCTCGGAAGCGGAGCGCTCGCGCAAAATCTCCGCGATGCTCTCGGCCGTCAGGACCCCGTGGACGCCGTCGCTGCATAGGAGGAAGCGGTCGTGCCGCGCGAGCGGCTGGGTCACGTAGTCCAGCCGCACCTCCGTTTCGACGCCGAGTGCGCGGTTAAGAATGCCCCGCCCGCCGGTATCGCTGCCGCGCACATGGTCGATGGTGAGGCAGGTCAGGCGGTCGCCGCTCAGCCGGTAGGCGCGCGTGTCGCCAACATGCAGCACGTGCGCAGCCCGCCCGCGAAGCACCAGCGCCGTGAAGGTGCAGCCCATCCTCGCCAGCTTTTCGTCGCGCTGGCCTTGGGCATAAATCCAGCTATTGAGTGCATCGAGGACCTTGGCCGCCGCACGCCGCACTTCCATGGTCTCGGGCAGGTCGCAAAATCCATCCAGAAAACCGCGCACTGCCATCTCGGCCGCCACGCGGCCACCCATCGCGCCGCCAATGCCATCGGCGATGGCCGCTACAAGGTCCCGGCGCGGTTCCGGCAGCTCCCAGCCGAAAATGGCGCCGGCGAAATCCTCGTTGCGTTCGCGTGGTCCAGCCTCGGAGGCGAACCCCACGCTTGCCTTGACGCTGGAAACCCGTTCAACCATCGCTACAGATCGCGGCCGGCGGCCATGGCTTCAATTCTCCAGTTTGCAGCGGTCATGGAGGAAATTGCCGCCAGTGGCTGACGCGAGGATCACTGTGAGATTTCCGGATTTGCGGTCGAGCGTGTAGTTCCAGCCGTCCGCCGCGCCACGCCACGAAATTTCCGTATCGCTGATACGAGCCGGATTGGAATCCACAGTGCGCCGGTCGTAGTCGATCCTGATCTGCCAGGTCGCACCGCTGACCGGATTGGTGCAGGTGATCGCGGTCTCGCCGTGTTGCGCCGCCGCATTAAGGGCTGGAAGGACAATAGCCGCCGCCAGCGCGCCGATTCCCACTACGAGCGGCCTGCCCGGAACCAATAGCTGCGTAATTTGCCTGCCCATTTTGTAATCGAAATGCATCTTTTTGGATCATCCCGGCTAAGATCAGCCCCAAGATTTAGTGAGAAGACATGTTTAGTCAATGTTGGTTTACATGGCATATTTTTGGCATGGTGGAGCTCGCATCGATGTCGCATTAGCTTTTTTTTGGGGTAAAGCACATGGCACTCGCAGCATCACCACAATGGCTGGATACCGGAAATAATGCTTGGCAGCTAGCGGCCGCAACTTTCGTTGGTTTGCAAAGCGTCCCCGGCCTCACGATTCTTTATGGAGGCATCGTCAAGAAGAAATGGGCGATCAACTCCGCCTTCATGTCGATCTACGCTTTCGCTTCGGTCCTCGTCGTCTGGGTTCTATTCGACTACAATATGGCGTTTGGGCCTAAATGGCTCTCGATCCACGACAATGCGTTCCTCGGCGTGCCGCAACTTGCGACCTCGGCCGCCTTTACCAGCGGCCAGGCAATTATTCCGGAGGCGGCATCGGGCATGCCAGCCCTCACCTTTCCAATGGCGACCCTAGTTTTCTTCCAGTTCGTGTTCGCCGCCATCACTGTCATAATTCTCGCCGGTTCGGTGCTTGGCCGCATGAACTTCACGGCGTGGATGATTTTCTGCCCCGTATGGATGACCCTGGTCTATACAGTAGGGGCGTTTAGCCTCTGGGGCGGCGGCTGGCTCGCTGGTTTGGGCGTGGCAGACTTCTCGGGCGGCTATGTCATCCATCTTGCCGCCGGAACCTCCGGATTCGTCGCTGCGGCGGTAATCGGTCCGCGCCTGCAACAGGATCGGGACCATTTCCCGCCTAACAGTTTGCTGATGACGCTGGCCGGCGCCGGAATCTTGTGGCTGGGCTGGAACGGCTTCAACGGCGGCGACCCGTACTTTGCCAACGCCGATGCAGGCGCGGCGGTTCTCAACACCAATATTGCCACCGCCGTCGCGCTTCTGGTTTGGACGGTCCTGGACAAGATAGCCTACGGCAAACCGTCGGTGCTCGGTGCCGTCAACGGCATGATCGCTGGGCTGGTCGCCATCACTCCTGGCGCCGGTTACGTGGATGGCTTAGGCGCGATCGCCATCGGCGTTGTCGCGGGCATCGTTCCGTGGATCTCCATGAATAAGGTCCAAAAGCTCATAAATGTGGACGATACTTTGAGCGTCCTATCGACGCATGGCGTCGCCGGTTTGACGGGCGGCCTGCTTGTCGGCATCTTCGCCAACCCGGCTATGCTTCAATATATTGGCACCGACAAAGAGGCGCCGGGCATCAACGTGACAGGCTTGCTCTACGGCAACCCCGGACAACTCCTGCTTCAGCTTGAGGGCGCGGCGTTCATCATCGTGTACAACGTGATCGCCACCTTCATCATCCTTAAGGCCATCTCGATTTTCGTGCCGCTGCGTATGGATGAGGCAACCCTGAAGGTGGGAGACGACGCCGTTCACGGCGAAACGGCCTATGCGATTGGGGCGGAAGGCGAGTAGCCATATCCCACGGTATGACGGCCCCGGTTCGAATCCGCTGGGGCCGTTCATGGGGACCCATTTTTGCATGCCGGGGTTCTGACAAGCGTGCGGAACCTCCTATATCTTCCGGAGGAAGCCCGAAAGGCAGACGTTTTCCGATAGTCAGGTAATGGACCCATGTCCGCCAAAACACCTGGCCCAATAAAGCCGCCCACGCCCCAAACGATTGAGGCTTATCGGGAGGCCGTGCGCGCGTACCGGACCTACCGGCCGATGAAATGCGAAGGCATCCCGGACCATCTTTTGTCCCCTAAGGCTGCAGCCGCGGCTGCCATAAGAAAATTACGGCCCGGCTTGACAGACAGCGAAGCTGAAGCCTTGGCGCAAGATGCAATCGCCTGGTCCGAACAGGTCCATAATGAATGCTTTTGGGATCTCTAAACGGAGGGGACGGGTGGAATGCGGAAAGGCGCTGTTTACAATCGCTGTTGGAACCCTTATGTTCCCGTTGCGTTCTCAAAGGGGAGGGATTTTCGATGGATAACTTGCAATTCCAGCAGTTGATAGCGGAACTGGGCGAATTGACCGGAGAT
>JBKQNN010000204.1:0-11686 GCA_052145975.1 Rhodomicrobium sp.
TTTTGAGCCTCATGCTTTTCGAGAAAAGCCAGATATTACAACTCTTTAGCGGAGGCCCTTTGCAAATAGCTCCCCTGGACGCCTCTAACCAATTGAATCTGTTCGATTAACACTGGGACACTAGTGCTATAAAATATGTTCGCAGATTTAATGTTAACCAAGAAACGGTGCATTTTTCCGGGGCAAGCGGCGCATGCAAGCTGCAATTTATATCGCAATATCAATGCGCTAGCCGACGATTAAAACTTTAGAAAGATCCCGCATGTTATATTGGCGCCATGAAGCAAGCGGAGCCCGGCGCCAAAATCCAGCGGAAAACGCCAAGGATCGCGGTTAACGCCGCGTTAATAGGCGCCTTGGCGCGGAGCGGAGCGCGGGCCCCGCCCCGGTTTTGGCGTTACGCGCCCGAAGCGCCCGTTTGCGCGTGGAGCTGGTTGCGCTTGATGGAGAGCTTGTTCAGCGCCGAGACATAGGCCCGCGCCGAGGCGACCATGGTGTCGGTATCGGCGCCGCGGCCCGTGACGGCCTTGCCGTTCTCCTCCAGCCGCACGCTGACCTCCGCCTGCGCGTCGGTGCCTTCGGTGACGGCGTGGACCTGATAGAGCGGCAGCCGCGCCTCATGCGGGACGATGGCCTTGATCGCGTTGAAGGTCGCGTCGACCGGCCCGTCGCCCTTGGCCTCGGCGGTGTGATGCTTGCCGTCCACTTCCAGCGTAATGGTGGCCTTCTGGTTGCCGCCCGTGCCCGCGATCACCGTGAGGGACAGCACCTTGATGCGGTCCTTCGCCGACGCGATCTCCTGATCGACCAGCGTCTCGATATCCTCGTCGAAGACATGCTTCTTGCGGTCGGCCAGATCCTTGAAGCGCGTGAACGCGTCCTCGAAGGCGTTGTCGCCCAGTTCGTAGCCCAAATCCTTCAGCTTCTCGCGGAAGGCGTGCCGGCCGGAATGCTTGCCCATGACCAGCGAGCTCGCGCGCACGCCCACGCTTTCCGGCGTCATGATTTCGTAGGTCTGCGCGTTCTTGAGCACACCATCTTGATGGATGCCGGACTCGTGCGCGAAGGCGTTCTGGCCGACGATGGCCTTGTTGTACTGCACCGGGAAGGCGCTCACCGCCGCGACGAGCCGCGAGGCGCGGGTGATCATCGTGGTGTCGATGCCGGTCCAGTAGGGCAGCACGTCGGCGCGGGTCTTGATCGCCATCACGACCTCCTCCAGCGCCGCATTGCCCGCGCGCTCGCCAAGCCCGTTGATCGTGCACTCGATCTGGCGCGCGCCCGCCCGCATGCCCGCTAGGCTATTGGCGACGGCCAGGCCCAGATCGTTGTGGCAATGCGTCGAGAACACAGCCTTATCGGCATTCGGCACACGCTCGCGCAGCATCTCGATCAGCTCGAAGAACTCCTCGGGCACGGTGTAGCCGACGGTATCGGGCACGTTGATCGTGGTGGCGCCGGCCTTGATCGCGGCTTCGACGCAGCGGCACAGGAAATCCGGCTCGGTGCGCGTCGCGTCCATCGCCGACCATTCCACATCGTCGGTGTGCGAGCGGGCCCGCGTCACGGAGGCAACCACGTTATCGAACACCTGGTCCGCGCTCATCTGCAGCTGATATAGCCGGTGTATCGGCGAGGTGCCGATGAAGGTGTGGATACGGCCCCGCTGGGCTTGACGCACGGCCTCGCCCGCACGGTCGATGTCCTTCGGATTGCCGCGCGCCAGGCCGCACACGACCGCGTTCTTCACGAGCTTCGAGATTTCCGCGACGGCTTCGAAATCGCCGTTCGACGCGGCGGGGAAGCCCGCTTCGATGATGTCCACGCCCATCGCGTCCAAGAGTTGCGCGACTTCGAGCTTCTCATCATGGGTCATAGTGGCGCCGGGCGATTGTTCGCCGTCGCGCAGCGTGGTGTCGAAGATCAAGACGCGGTCCTTATCGGATCGCTGGGCCGGTGCGTTTGCAGCTTCGGAATGCGGAAATTCGGTCATACTCTGAGGTCCCTTGCCAGATTGGGTAAAGATAGCACGAACCGGGCAAGGCCTCACGCTGAGTTCCCAAAAGTGGCTTTCCGGTTTTGGGGCCGAACTCAGCGCTTTTTTTGAGCGCCCGGGCTTTAACCCCCAAGCGCTCGCCCGCGAGCCGGGCTGCCAGCGCTCAGGGGCGAATAAGGAGAAGAAGCAGGCCGCGCGCCGCGTGTGTGCGGGCGGGCACGGTTGCGATGATGGAGGCGCGTGCAATGGCCATGGGGCGATCCGTTTGCTTCGCGAGAGTTACAGCATATTTTTGCGGTTTGCACAAGACAGGGGTTCAGATGTCCGCCGGCAGCCCGGCAAATGGATCGTGCGCCGGCAGACCAAGGCGGCCAAATCCACAACACTTTCGCGTTCAGGAGTAGAGGCTTAAGTGTAACTCAATGCGTCTTAGAAGAACTAAGATAGTATGTATAACTAAGGCCGTTACCGCCAAAAATATAAAATAAAATAGAAGGAATAGCGGCAAGGCACACTTTGTCATAATTAGCTCAATAAATGGATAGGCGGGAATAAGGACAACCATGGAAACGATCGTCTCTAGTTTCTGCGACGATATTTTCGAAGGAAAATTCTTCCCATGATAAACCCAAACCCCTCGCTCATCCGGGCGAAGGTCGATAACGTCCATAGCCATTATCTCCAAAAATGAATATCACATTATTCCTGTAAGACTGCAAACAGCCTGTCAAGAGCGCCGGCGGAATCTCATGTGGATGCATTGCCCGGCCGCTTTGCCAACGGCGCAGGCGCTCACGGCGGCCTCAAATTTTATTGTCTCTGCACAGACGGGCGTCCCCGGGCATTATGCTAACGCTGGAGGATATTTACGCCACCGGGGGCTGGGCATTTGCCGGAAGACATGGCTTTTTAGGAAATGTTACTATATAACATTTGACACTCCGCTCCACCTTGCTATTTAACTGGCGCAATCGCAAAGGGCTTGCCGCAGCATGGAAAGTTTGCCGTTTTTCGATCAGCTCATTAACGCCAGCCCGGTGGTAAAGGGGGTGCTGTTCCTGCTCGCCGCCGCTTCGGTCGCCTCCTGGGCTATTGCGTTCGAGAAGCTCTTCCGCATCCTCGCTTTTTCGAGGCGGCTGGAGGAGCTTACAGCGAAGGCGCCCGCGGTGCAGGCCCAGAACTGGCTGGCGCAGCGCTTCCAGACTGTGGCGGATGCTGAGCCCGGCCCCTGCGGCGAGACCCGCTCCGAATTCAATGCACGCCTCGAACGGAGCCTGCAAACCGAAGCCAGCACGCAGATTCAGAGGCTGCAGGCCGGACTTCCATTCCTCGCCACCGTCGGTTCCACGGCGCCGTTCATCGGCCTGTTCGGCACCGTATGGGGCATCATGCACAGCTTCAGCGGCATCGCGGCGGCCAGGGACACGAGCCTTGCCACGGTCGCACCCGGCATCGCGGAGGCGCTTTTCGCAACCGCAATCGGTCTCGCCGCCGCGATCCCCGCGGTTCTGTTCTACAATCAAGCGAATGTCTCGCTGAGCCGCCTCGCCGCGCGGCTGTCGGCTGCGGTGGCTGCTATCGCCAAGGAGCGCACCTACGCCCCCTCCTTCGCGGCCGGTTTCGTGAACGGACATATCGCGGCGCAAGCTGAGCAAGGATTGACGGATGGCAGCCTCATCGCCCGGTAACGGGGTACATGACCCCTTGCAGGCCAAGCTGATGGCAGACATCAACATCACGCCGATGGTGGACGTCATGCTTGTGCTGCTCGTCATCTTCATGGTGACGGCGCCTCTGCTCGTGGCCGGCGTGCCGGTGGAACTGCCGAAGACCTCCGCCCAGCCCATCCCGCAGGCCAAGAAGCCCGTGATCGTGACGCTCGCCGCGGATAGGAGCCTCTCCATTCGCGATGAGCGCGTCGATGCATCGTCGCTCGTACCCCGTTTGGCGGCGCTGAGGACCTCTCAGGGGGATGCGGTTGTTTACGTCCGCGCCGACAAAAGGGTCGCCTATGGATACGTCATGGAGCTGCTGAGCCTGATCAGCGCATCGGGATATCAGCGCATCTCGCTGCTCTCGCAGCCGCCAAGCCCTGAGGCCGGCACTCCCTCGCCGCAAGCCGTAGTTCCAAGCGTTCCGGGAGAAAAATGAGCTGGGTCCGGGCAGGCGCTATTCTTGCTGCGTTGGCAGTGCATGCCGCTGCGGTTGCGCTCGTGAGCTTTGGCGCGCACGACAATGCGCTGGAGTCGGGGGTGGGCACAGAAGATATGAGCGTCGCCGCCACCGTGACACTGCAGACCGAGGAGAGTATTGGCTTGGACGCCGTAACGGCGGAGCACCAGGATGCGTCCGCGGCGTCGAAATCCGCGCCCAAAGTCAAGCAGCAAGAAGCGAAGAAGGAGGACGCCATCGAGATGGACCCGCCTCCGCCCGAGGCGAGCGCGCCGCCGCAAGCACCGATTCAAGCAAAGCCCGTCGAAAAGCCAGAAGAAAAGCAGGAGGCTCAGCCCTCCGCTCCCTCACTGCCGGCCGATGCCCAGGAGGAGCAGCACGCCATGAGCCGCGAAATGGAAGCGCGGCGCAACTGGCTCCTCTCGCGCTACAACGATGCAATTTACAGGGCAGTCACGCTTCATCAGGTCCAGCCGAAAAAACTCATTGAGGGACGCGTCGTAGTCGAGCTGACGCTTTCTCCGGACGGCAAGCTTCTCGATCACCGCGTTTTAAAAAGTTCCGGCGTTCGCCTGCTGGACGAGACCGCCATGGCCCACCTGGAGCGCGCGCCCTTCCCGCCTCCGCCGGCTGGATTATTCAAAGAGCCTTATACCGTGACTTTTCCTATCGACTACACAATAAAGTAACATCGAATCCGGTTGAGTGCTTCACGAAGACCCCCTCACCCCAGATGCTCTCCCCAAGGGGAGAGGGGCCCCCATAACTTCCGCTGCGGATAGTTCTGGGGTCCCTTCTCCCCTGGGGAGAAGGACAGGATGAGGGGGTCTTCTGCTGAACCAATCAACCGGATTCGGTATGGCATTCCTGCTCATCTGCCGCTTCGAGGCGGATAATAGCCTGGAACAAGCCGCCTCCAAGATTGTTCATGGTGCTGAGCTTCGTTTCGCCGACCTTTGGTCGAATAGTTCGGCTGAGCGTCATCCTTTAATCTTTCGTTGCTAGCTGGGACTTCGCTCTTGCCGCCGAGGCAACAGGCGCTCAACCCAAAACTGGCAAACCAAGCGAAAGCCTTGGATCAACTAGGAGGAAATCGAATGAAAATCTGGACAAAACCGGCCGCGGGCACCGTTGACGCGGGCTTTGAAGTCACCCGTTACTTGCCCTCCACGCTGGACGTGGCGGCCAAGCGCACCTGCAAGAAATAGCCTAGCAAAAAATATTGGCTTTGCTCGTCAAGGTTCTCGGCGCGGGCGCTGGTGGCGGTTTCCCTCAATGGAACTGTAACACCAGGCTATCGCGCCTGGCGTGGGATGGCGACGAAAGCGTCATCCCACGTACGCAGTCCAGCATCGCGGTCTCGGCGGACGGGAAAAGCTGGGTTATTGTCAACGCCTCGCCGGATATCCGCCAGCAAATCCGGACAACGCTGGAGCTGCAACCGGCCCGCGGCGGGGGGCTACGCAACTCGCCCATCGCAGCCGTCATCCTGACGAACGGCGATATAGACCACATCGCAGGGCTTCTCTCGCTGAGAGAGAGGCAGGCATTCAGCGTCTATGCAACCGCGCGTGTCCACTCCGTGCTTCGGGAAAACAGCGTTTTCCGCATCTTGGCGCCCGACGTGGTGAGCCGGCTTCCGCTGCCTCTGAACGGGCAAATCGAAATCGCCGGCACTGGGGTCATCGCCGAAGCTTTCCCGGTTCACGGCAAGATCGCGCTCTACCTGGAAGATCCCTCGAAGGAGGGGTTCGGGACCGAAACCGGCGACACGATAGGGCTCAAATTGACGGCCCCGGGTTCGGGCACACTGTTCTACATACCGGGCTGCGCGAAGATCGACGAGGAACTGTTAGCCCGCGTGCACGGCGCCGCCGCGCTGCTCTTCGACGGCACGCTGTTCACGAATAACGAGGCCGTCGATCTTGGCGTCTTGGACAAGACAAGCATGCGTATGGGGCATGTGCCGGTCACAGGCGAAGGCAGTTCGCTGCACGCCTTCGATGGCGCGGGCATCGCGAGGAAAGCCTTCATCCACATAAATACCACCAACCCCATGCTCGAACGGGGGTCGGAGGCCGAGAAAACAGTGAAAGCCGTCGGCTGGGACATCTCCCAAGACGGCATGAGCTTCAACGTTTGAACCCAATAAAAAACGGCGGGTGGCAGGAAAATGACATTCATTAACCACACAGACGCAACAACCGATCCCATTGTTCCGCCCGAGGGCTTCACGCCAGACCAGCTTGAGACGGCCCTGCGCTCAGTCGGCGTGAGCCGCTATCACAATCTGCACCCCTTCCATAAGATGCTGCACGGTGGCAAGCTCAACAAAGGTCAGGTGCAGGCCTGGGCGCTGAACCGCTATTATTATCAGGCCATCATCCCCCGCAAGGACGCCGCCCTGATGTCCAAGATGACGGACCGGGAGATGCGGCGCGAATGGCGGCAGCGCTATTTCGATCATGACGGCATCGGCGAAGACCAGGGCGGCATCGAACGCTGGCTCGTGCTGACCGATGCGCTCGGCTTGCCGCGCGAATACGTCATATCCACGCGCGGGCTATTGCCTGGGACGCGGTTCGCCGTGGAAGCCTACCTGTGTTTCGTTCGCGACCACACCCTCTTGGAAGGCATCGCCTCTTCGCTCACCGAGCTGTTCGCCCCGGCCATCCACTCGGAGCGCATCGCCGGCATGCTCGCGAACTACAATTTCATCGAAGACAGCATGATGGGTTACTTCCGCAAGCGCTTGACGCAGGCGCCGCGCGACGTGACCTTCGCGCTCCGGTACGTCAAGGAGCACGCCAAGACGCCGGATACGCAACAGGCCGCGATCGATGCCTTGATCTTCAAGACCGAGGTGCTCTGGGCGCAGCTCGACGCGCTTTACATGGCCTATGTCGAGCCGGGCCTCGTTCCGCCGGGGGTGTTCAAGCCATGATGCCAGTCCGGTTGATCTCTTTAGCGGTTGCTACGAAGACCCCCTCACCCTGTCCCACTCCCCACGGGGAGAGGGAACGCCAGAACTGGCCGCAGCCCGACTCCCTCTCCCCTTGGGGAGAGGGCTGGGGTGAGGGGGTCTTCGTAACCCAACCGGGGGATAATGGGATGAGCCGGGTCCGGGCACTGGTAAGCGCCGATAGCAGGCCCTATTTCCCGAGAGGTGTGCGCATGCGGTACGATGCCGTGCGCGAGCGCGTCGCGGTTTTAGGGCCTGAGCGCATCCATTGGCCCGACGCCGTATCGGCCGATATCCTCAATCTTTGCGACGGGCAGCGAAACATCTCCACGATCGCCGGGCAGCTCGCGCAAAGCTACGCAGCGCCGGTTGAAACCATTCAAGCCGACGTGATGGAGTTCATACAATCATGGACGGATCTACACCTCTTGAAGCTGCAGGAGAGCTAGTTCGCGTTGGCGCTCCGCTGGGGATGCTGGCGGAGCTCACGCATCGCTGCCCGCTGCAGTGCCCCTATTGCTCGAACCCGCTTCGCCTGCTGAAGGCGGCGGACGAGCTTGACACCAAGGCTTGGGCTTCGGCCTTCTCGCAGGCAGCGGATCTTGGCGTGCTGCAAGTCCACCTGTCGGGCGGCGAGCCCACTTTGCGGCAGGACTTGGAGGAGTTTGTCAAGCTACTCGCCTCGCGGGGCGTCTACACCAACCTGATCACCGCAGGCGTTACGCTGACGCGGGACCGCCTTAAAGAACTCGTGGCGTGCGGTCTCGATCATGTGCAGCTCAGCTTGCAGTCCCTGGACCCAGAAACCGCTGACAAGATCGGCAATTACAAGGGCAGCCTTGCCAAGAAGCTTGAGGTTGCCCGCTGGGTGCGTGAGGAAGGCTTGCCCCTGACCATCAACGCGCCCACGCACCGGCATAATATCGAGGAAACGCCCGCACTTATCGAGCTCGCGCTTGAGCTTGGAGCGGGCAGGCTCGAAATCGCGCACATCCAATATTACGGTTGGGCCAAGCGCAACGAAGCCGCGCTGCTGCCGCCCTACGAGCTTGTGCTGGAGGAGGCTGCGATCGTTGCCGATGCCAAGGAGCAGCTTCACGGCATTATGGCCATCGACTACGTCACCCCGGACTATTACGCGCAGTTTCCGAAGCCCTGCATGGGAGGCTGGGCGAAGGACGTTGTGAATATTTCCCCGGAAGGCAAAGTTCTGCCGTGCCACGCGGCCGAAAGCTTACCGCTCAGCTTCGATAACATCAAAGACCGGCCGCTGCGCGAGATCTGGTACGAGGGCGAAGCTTTCAACCGCTTCCGCGGATACCGCTGGATGAAGGAACCCTGCCGCAGCTGCGAGCGCAAGGAGATCGACTTCGGCGGCTGCCGCTGCCAGGCCTTCGCCGTGACAGGCGACGCGGAAGACGCCGATCCGGCGTGCAGCCTCTCGCCGCACCATCATCTGCTTTCCGGCCGCGCAGCCGCTTCCACAAGCGCCGAGCCGCCGGCCTTCGTCTATCGCCGTATAGGTCAAGCTTAAGGAGAAAATTCAACTAATGTTCGATCCGCTGGAAAGGGTTGATTAAGCATACCTGGTTCATGGTATTGAGCCATATCTCGACACCGGAGCGGCAATACTTTGGGGGACGCAATGCTAAGGGGGGCTCTGGCGGGCCTGGCGTTTGCCGCTGCGCTGTTTGAACCTGCCTTCATGAGCGCGGGCGCCGCGCCCGAAGCGGAAAAGCAGGCCCCGCCGCCGGCCGGGCCAGCGCAGCCGCAACCGCCAGCCGTGCCTGCGCCGGCAGAGCCGCAACCTCCGGCTCCGGGTGCTGCGCCCGAAGCACCCGCCGCGCCGGCAGAGCAGCATCCCGGAACCGCCGCACCTTCACCGGGAGCGGTGGAGCTGCCGCCGGTAAAGGTTATCCAATCGCAGCCCAAACGTCCGAAGCCTGCCCCGAAAAACATCGCAGCACCGCAGCGCGCCGCACCCCGCATAGCGGCCCCCGCCGCGCGCCCGCAACGGCCCGCCCCAGCGGCGCCGGCAACCGCGGCGGAAGCGCCTACCCCAGTTGAGGCGCCCGCCGAAACCGCGGAGCAGACGGTGGCCATGACGCCGGTCAAGGGCAGCGAAATCCCCTTGGAGAAGGTGCCTGGCGCCGTAGCCCAGGTTTCGAGCGCACAAATTCAGAGTAGCGGCTCGCCCGCGCTCCAGGACGCGCTCCAGCACTATGTGCCCGGAGCCATTATCAGCGACGTCAACGGAAACCCGTTTTCGACGGATGTTCAATATCGCGGCTACACCGCCTCTCCGGTCGAGGGCACGCCCCAGGGGCTCGCGGTTTACCAGAACGGCGTGCGCATCAACGAGGTCTTCGGCGACACCGTGAACTGGGACCTCATCCCATCCAACGCGATCAACGGCGTCACCGTGGTCAGCGGCAACCCGCTTTACGGCCTAAATGCGCTGGGCGGCGCGCTCAACATCGCCATGAAGGACGGCTTCAGCTATCAGGGCGTCGAGTCCGATACGCGCGCCGGCTCCTGGGGCCGCATCCAGGAAATGGTCCAGGCCGGCAAGCAGGTGGACAATTTCGCGGCCTATGTCGCGGTCGATGGAATCCATGACAGCGGCTGGCGGGAGTTCTCGCCTTCGGACGTGAAGCGCATGTACCTGGATTTGGGTGTGAAAGACAAGGACACCGAGCTTCACGTCAACTTCACCGGCGCCCAGACTGCGCTTGGCGTAGTCGGGCCAACGCCGGTCCAACTGCTGGCGCAGAACTATGGCGCCGTGTTCACCAATCCTCAAACGACGGCCAACGAGCTCGCCATGCTCTCGATCAACGGCAGCACCAAGCTCACCGATACGCTGACCGTCTCGGGTGTGGGCTACTTCCGCAGCTTCGATCAACAGCACGGGGACGGCAACGTCTCCAGCGTCGCCCCCTGCAATATACTCAATGGCGGAAAAGGCTACGATCCGAATAGCCCGCTTTGCCTGCAGACCGCGAGCGGCACGATTGTTCCCGTCACGGATCAATTCGGCAAGCAGATTCTCACGGGGATATTCGGCCCAAACCAAACAATTGGCGAGATCGACCGCTCGACTAATAACACGGACAGCTATGGCGCTTCCCTGCAAGCAACGGATAAGGACAAGGTCTTTGGCCTTAACAATATTTTCATCGCCGGCGCGAGCATCGACCACGGCGATGTGAAGTCCACGGCCAACGCGGAGCTCGGGACGCTCAACACCCAGAACTGGGTTGTGACGGGCAATGGGCTTTATCTGACCTCGCCTGTCGATATTGCTCCGGTAAATCTGACGGACACGACCAACTATTACGGGCTCTTCTTCACCGACACCTTGGACCTCACCAAAGCGCTTTCGGTGACAGCCGGCGGCCGTTTCAACTATGAAAATATTTCACTTTTCGACCCTACAGGGCTGTTGACCAGCGATCACGTCTATACCCGTTTCAACCCGATGGCCGGCGCCACCTACAAATTCAACTCGAACCTATCGGCTTATGGCGGCTATGCCGAGGCCAACCGGGCGCCGACGCCCGCCGAACTTGGCTGCGCCAGTCCCTCCGAGCCCTGCGTATTGGCCGCGTTCCTGGTGACCGACCCCGACCTCAAACAGGTCGTGTCGAAGACTTGGCAAGCCGGGTTGCGCGGCAATTTAAGCCCATTCGGCGAGGGAAAATTAAACTGGTCCGCCGGCGCTTTTCGAGCGGAGAACTACAACGATATTTTAAACGTCACGTCGCCACTCATTCCGACCCGCGGCTATTTCCAGAACGATGGCAATACGCTGCGGCAGGGCGTCGAGGCCAACGTGAATTACAAGTTGGGCAAGCTCACATTCAACGCCAGCTACGCTTATGTCGACGCGATATTCCTGAGCTATCTGACGATTCCCTCACCGAACAATCCTTACGCCAATGCCGACGGCAACATATTCGTGCATCCGGGAGACCATATACCGGTAAGTCCGCCCCACCGGTTCAAGGCAGGCTTCGATTACTCCGTGACCGATGAGTGGAAGGTTGGCGCGGACGTGGTGCTGGCGAGCAGCCAGTATTACTTTGGGGATGAGAGCAACCAGAACCCGCAATTGCCGGGATACGGCGTAGTCAACCTGCGCACCTCATATGAGATCGAGAAGGGCGTTACGCTTTACGGCCTTATCGTCAATCTGTTCGATAATAAATACGCGACCTACGGCGCGTTTTACGATAAGCAAATCCAGAACGTCTCGGGCCAGCTTTCCACCCAGCTAACGAACCCGGACACGATCACGCCAGGCCAGCCCTTCTCCGTCTATGGCGGCATCCGCCTGAAGTTTTAGGCTTCGCCGCCCGCGATACCGGCCCGGTTGATTGGTTCAGCAGAAGACCCCCTCACCCCGGCCCTCTCCCCGCAAGCTCGCCTTGGCGAGCTGGCATCTCAGCGTGGCCGCATCCGCAAGCGGATGCGGCTGGGAGAAGGGACCCCTGAATTATCGTCTCACCTCGATGAGAGGCCGCAGCCTAACTCCCTCTCCCCTTGGGGAGAGG
>JBKQNN010000205.1:0-10719 GCA_052145975.1 Rhodomicrobium sp.
GTTCGAAGACGAGGTCGTGTACTGAAAGACGGCGCGCTTGTCCGGGTAGACATAGCGGTGCGCCGCTTGCGCCATCAGCGCCGCCTCGTGGAAGCCGCAGAGGATGAGCTTGAGCTTGCCCGGATACCAGTTGATGTCGCCGATGGCGAAAATGCCGGGCTCGGAGGTCTCGAACTTCTCCGTGCCAACGGGGATCAGATTCTCGTGTAGATTCAAGCCCCAATCCGCCACGGGTCCGAGCTTCATGGTCAGGCCGAAGAACGGCAGGAGCCACTCTGCCGCGATTTCGAACTCTTGCTCAGGCCCGCCATCCACCGGCCCGCGCACGGTCAGGCTACGAAGCTCGCCGTCCTCGCCGTGCAGCTTCATCACCTGGCCAAGGACGAATTTGAGCCGCCCTTCGGCCTCCAGTGCGCGCATCTTGTTGACCGAATCGGGCGCGGCGCGGAACTCGCGCCGGCGGTGGATGAGCGTCACCGACTTGGCCACGGGCTCAAGGTTCAGCGCCCAGTCGAGCGCGGAATCGCCGCCGCCAATGATGACAACGTTCTTGCCGCGGAACGCATCCATCTTGCGCACGGCATAGAAGACAGACTTATCCTCGAACGCCTCGATGCCTGCCAGCGGAGGCCGCTTCGGCGTGAACGAACCGCCTCCCGCGGCGATGATAACCACCTTGGCCAGGAAGACCGTGCCATCGTCCGTCACGGCTTCGAAGCCGCCGTCCACGCGCTTCAGCGCATCGACGCGCTCGCCCAGATGGAACACCGGCCCGAAAGGCTTGATCTGCTCCCTGAGGCGATCCGTCAGTTCCTGGCCGGTGACGACGGGCAGCCCCGGAATATCGTAGATCGGCTTCTCGGGATAAAGCTCGGTGCATTGACCGCCGGGCCTATCCAATATGTCCACGAGATGCGCCTTAATGTCCAAGAGACCCAGCTCGAACACGGCAAAAAGGCCCACCGGGCCAGCTCCAATAATGAGGGCGTCAGTTTGAATCGGGGATGTCATTTGCTCGTTTCAGCCGGCGCGGATCGCCTGCGCTTTTCCGGGAACCTAGTTTTGATGCTCGGGGATGCGGACGGCGAGGCCGTCCAGCTCGGGTTTCAGCCGGATTTGACAGCTCAGCCGGCTTTCCGGGCGCACATCGAACGCAAAATCGAGCATATCCTCTTCCATCGGCGATGGTGCGCCCGTCAGCTCTTTCCACGCCGGGTCGACATAGACGTGACAGGTTGCGCAACTGCACGCGCCGCCGCATTCGGCGACGATGCCCGGCACCGCATGCTTGATTGCCGTTTCCATCACCGTCTGGCCGGGCTCGCCCTCGACCGTTTGAACCGTACCGTTGCTTTGTATATAAGTGACTTTCACCGTAGCACCGCCAAGATCGCTCGCTCCCATCTCTTAGGGAAATTTGCCCCAAATTCAAAGTGGCAATTTGCCGGGGTGCACCTTCCAAGCCACTATGCGCGGCAGAAGTGCCCCCAGAGCTAAAAAAGTTGTGCCTATTTTCTCCACCTGCAATAGTAGCTCACGAAAACGCTGCGAATCGCAATATTCATCACAAGAAACAGACATTTAAGATTGTGACATCGAGTGGACGGTTTGTTCGCAGCGTTCGGCGATCTTTTTTTGGCCTCAAAAATCCATTAGCCAAGGCGCAGACTGGGTTTTTTCAGGGCGCCTTTCAGCGCGCGTTTGAGGGGAAATGAAGAGCTGCCCGCAGTTTGTGCGTAACGCAGCGGCGAGGGATCGCAGGCGATCGGTTCGCGGCGTTGGCGGTATGTCGGACATATCATTTATGGTCAGGACGGCCTGATGAGCCAGAAACAAGCGATCTCCCAGACGCCCATCGACCTTACTCCGGAAGATGAGGCAAAGCCGCGTAATCTAAGCGGAAAGGCTCCGGCAGAAGCGGGCGCGCGCGCAGACGGCGCGCAGCAGAATCCCGGCCAAGGAGCTCCAGCAGGGCGGGCGCCCTCGCCGCGGCGCCTTCCGGATTCGCGTGACAATAGCGTTCAGGTTTCGCAAGGAACAGGCGGTCCTGCTGCGCAAAAGCGCCCCGCCGGCGCGGCGCGGCCGCATGTCGCGGCCAACGACGATATGCCGTCGATCGGGGGGCTGATCTACGCGCTCCAGCAGCGGCCGTCCAGATCCCCATTCCTCTTCGCGCTTGTTGCCTCGGCGGTTTGGTTCGTGCTCGGGCTCCTCGTGTCCTGGGCAGTGTTCCAGAAGACTATGGACAGCTCCGGCAGCACCGCCGAGATGCTCGCCAACCCAGCCATCGTCGCGGTTATCGCAACCGTCGCCGTTCCAATTGCCCTTTTCTGGTTCCTGGCAATCCTCGTCTGGCGCGCGCAAGAGCTTCGCTTGATGTCCTCGGCGATGACCGAGGTCGCGGTCCGGCTCGCCGAACCCGATCGTATGGCCGAGCAGTCCGTCGCTTCGCTGGGCCAAACCGTGCGGCGCCAGGTCGCGGCTATGAACGACGCCATCTCCCGCGCGCTTGGCCGTGCGGGCGAGCTTGAAGCGCTCGTTCATAACGAAGTCGCGGCGCTGGAGCGGTCCTACACGGAGAATGAGAACCGGATCAGGAACCTCATCAACGAGCTTGCGAGCGAGCGTGAGGCACTGGCCAATAACAGCGAGCGCGTGAGCGAGGCTCTGCGCGGCGTCGGTAGCCAGGTTACGAGGGAGATCACCGCTGCGAGCGAAAAGGCATCGCAGACGCTTGGCCACGCCTCCGTTACCATGACCGAGACATTCGCAAACCGTGGGCAAAAGATCACCGCCGCTGTGACGGCAGCGGGAGCTGCTATCGATGAAAAGCTTGCGGAGCGCGGGGCACGCATTACCGAGCAGCTCGTCAAGCACGGCGCGCAGGCGGCGGAATCCCTGCGTACGTCGAGCCTTGAAGTAACACGCGCGATTCAGGAATCGTCCGACCGGGCGGCGGCGGCCATCTCTGCCAAGGGCAACAGCCTCGTTACGTCCGTCATAGGCATGAGCGAGCGGGTGGGCCGGGAAATTCCGGTGCTTCTTGAAAGGCTTGGCACGGAACAGACGCGCCTCAGCTCGATCATCGACGGTGCGACACGCAACCTGTCGGCCCTGGAAATCGCGCTCACCGAAAAAACGCAATCGCTTGGCCAGACGCTCGGCGAACGCACGTCTGTTCTCCAAACCGTTTTGCACGACCATACGCAGCACATCGATACCTCCATGGCCGAGCGCATCCAAGCGCTTGAAGGCATATTGAGCCGCCGCACGCACAATTTCGAAGTGAGCATGACCGAGCGCACGAAGCAGCTCGACACCACGCTCGCTCAACGCGCCCAGGCGCTGGAAGCCTCGATCGCTCACCAGACCGGCTCGATCCGCGACACCATCGACAAACAAGCAGGGTCGATGGAGCACACGCTCGCGCGGCAGGCGGCTGCCATCGAGCGCGTCGTAACTACAAACTCGACAAATCTGCAAAGGGCGGTCGAAGAACTCGCCAGCCGTTCGTCGTCGGGCTCCGACGCGCTTTCCGGCCAGGCTCGCGTGCTGAAGGAAGTGTCCGCAACGCTGGTGAACCAGCTCGGCGGCTTGACCAAACGCTTCGAGGAGCAAGGCGCCGCACTTGTCAACGCCTCCCGCACCTTCGAGGTGTCCAACTCGAAGGTCGACGCCCAGATGGAGCAGCGTCAGGCCGGCTTCAACAAGCTCATGGAAAACGTCGGCGCGCGGGCGCAAGAGCTCGACCGCATGATGAATTCCTATTCCAACATGCTGGAGCAGTCCTTGAGCCAAGCCGAACTTCGGGCGCGCAAGGTCACGGAACTCCTCGCCAAGGACTCCGCCGAAAAATCGCAGGTTGCTATCCGCGAGATCGAGAGTTTGCGCCAGGTTGCGCAGACCCATACGCAAAAGGCGGTTTCGGAGCTGCAAGCCAATTTTAGCTCGCTCTCCGATCAGGTCTCCAATCAGCTTTCGACACTCTCGTCGAAGTTCTCCGATACGACGCGCGTCGTGAGCGATACGACGCGGCGCGCGGCTGTGGACCTTGAGGCCGCGCAAAGCGAGCTCCAGCGTCACGCAAAGGCTCTGCCGGAAACTGCAAAACAAAGCGCTACCGCCATGCGGCGCGCGCTGCAGGACCAGCTATCCGCGCTCGATGCGCTATCCGATCTCTCCAGCCGGCACACCTATGCCGCCTCCGTCTCGGTTCCTGAACAGAGAAGCGAGCCGCCGGTTCGGGAGCAGGTCCCGCCTCCGCACGATGCAGCGTTTTCGCCCCGGCAGTCCTACGAATACGGCCAGCCGCCTGTCGAGAAGAGCTGGGTTCCGAACGAGCCGCTGCAGCCCGCTAGAGCCTACCAGCCCGATCCGGCTCCCGCCGCCGCTCCGGCTCCCGCTCCGATGCCGCCCTTCCCCGAGCCTCAGCCCTCAGAGCGGCGCAATCAGTGGTCTTTGGGCGATCTGCTGGCGCGGGCATCGGAGGATGAGTCCGGCTATGCCCGGAAAGACGATTCTTACGGAGTGCCGCCGGTTGTGCCGCCCTATACCCCTCGCGCGAACCCCCTTGCCGCACAGCCTGAGGCTGGCGCATTGGATTTCAGCATGGGCGACATCGCTGCTTGCATAGACGAGCGCAGGGTTTTGGACGCCTGGTCCAGATTGAAGCGCGGTGAGACCCAAATCCTGCAGCGCGGCTTCTATTCGCGTCAAGCGCAGGGGACGGTGGACCGCGTCCAGCGCCGCTTCGAGAGCGATCAGAATTTCAGGAACATTGTCGAGCGTTATCTGGCCGACTTCGAGAAAGTGCTGCAAGACGTGAGCCGTGCCGATCCGCGCGGGGGGGCTGTGCAGTCCCGGCTCGGGTCCGATGACGGACGGGTCTATTTCGTGCTGGCTCATATCAGCGGCCGGCTTGGCGGCTAACAAGCCGCGTTCGTAGCGGGCGGGGCTAGATGCGGCGAAACGCTCTTCGAGAAGCGCAGAGCGTAGTGCCGTTAGCGGACGATTAAGGCCGTGTTCAATCGCCCGGTCCCGCCCCCCCCTGGAACCACGCTTTGGAGCGTTGCGTTCTCTTTAAAATCCTGAGCATAATAGGCTTGCCGCTGAGGGGGGAGCGAACAGCTGGCGCGCTGAAGCGCGCGCTGGGGAGTTCCAAGCATGGCACCCCGCCCTTATTGGAAAGGCTATCTCAAGCTTTCGCTCGTCTCGTGCGCCGTCGCTCTCTACCCGGCCGCATCGCGGAGCGAACGCATTTCCTTGCATTGGCTTAATCGCGAGACGCGAAATCGCCTGCGCCAGTTGATGGTCGATGCCGAAACCAGCGAGCCCGTGGAACGCGAAGACCGGGTGCGCGGCTTTCAAGTGGCGAAAAACGACTACATCGAGATCGAGGAGGGCGACCTCGACGCCATCGAAATCGAAAGCTCCCACACCATCGACATCGAGAGCTTTGTCCCGCGCGGCGAGATCGATCCCGTCTACCTCGATAGCTCGCACTATTTGGCGCCTAATGACAAGGTGGCCGAAGAGGCATTCTCGGTGATCCGCGAAGCGATGGCGGCCGAAGGGGTGGCAGGCATCGGGCGCGCGGTGCTTTCCAGGCGCGAGCGGCTCCTCGTCATGGAGCCTCGCGGCAAGGGTATTCTCGCGACCCTGCTGCACTACAATTACGAGGTACGCGACGATAAAGCCTATTTCGAAAGCATTCTGGACATCGAGATCCCGGCTGAGATGCTGGACCTGGCCAAGCACATCATCCGCACCAAACAGGGCCATTTCGATATCTCGAAATTCGAGGACCGCTACGAGAATGCGCTGATCGAAATGATTCGCGCCAAGCAGGCAGGGCGGCCGGTGGATGTTGCAAAACCGGCGCAGCCCGCGAACGTCATCAATCTCATGGACGCGCTTCGCAAATCCATCGCTTCTGAAACGGGCGGCCTTAAAGAGGAAGCGGTTGCGAGAAAACCCAAAGACGAAAGCACGGCCCATCGGCGCGCCGCGCAAGGCAGGCACGAACCCAAGCGGACCGGGCATCCAAGCGATGAGGCCCCGCGGCCCCGCGCTAAAACCTCACGCAAAACGGCGGGCCGGAGCTAATGCCGCGCGGCGCACCCTCAGTAAGCAAAAGTGCCCGTAATGCGGGGGGCGGACAGAGTGCAGAAGGCGATCTCAGCCGCTACCGCAAAATCCGCGATTTCTCAAAGACGCCGGAGCCAAGCGGAGAGGTTGCGGCAGCGCCCGGCGAAGGGCTGCGCTTCGTGGTTCAAAAGCACGCCGCCCGGCGGCTGCATTACGATTTCCGGCTTGAACTTGGAGGCGTCTTCAAGAGTTGGGCGGTGGCCAAGGGGCCAAGCCTCGATCCGCACGAAAAGCGCCTCGCCATCCATGTCGAGGACCACCCCATCGAGTACGGCGATTTCGAAGGGATCATCCCCAAGGGCGAATATGGCGGCGGCACGGTCATGATCTGGGACCGCGGCTTCTGGCGGCCAGAGGGCGATCCGGCGAAGGGCTACGAGAAAGGCCACCTCGGCTTCGAGCTCGACGGCGAAAAGCTGAAGGGGCGCTGGCACCTGATCCGCACCAAAGGCAAACCGGGCGGGAAGGAGCAGTGGCTGCTGTTCAAATCCGATGCCGAGTATGCGGAGCCTGCTTCGCGAGGGAATATTCTGGAGGAGGCGCCCAATTCGGTGGCATCCCGCCGCTCCATGGACGAAATCGCCGGGGAGAAGGACGCGGTCTGGTCATCCAGCGGCGGCTTAATTGAGGGGGATTTTTTCCCCGCGAGGGATAGCCCCCCTCACTCTGTCTCTCTCCCCAAGGGGAGAGAGGACGCTCGAACCGGCGCTGCGGGTAATTCAGGCGTCCCTTCTCCCCTCGGGGAGAAGGACAGAATGAGGGGGGACTTCACCGCTATCGATCCCTCCAAGCTCGAGGGGGCGAAAAGGGCTGCCCTGCCGCGGTTTGTGGAGCCGTGCCTTGCGCTGCTGGCCGGAAGGCCGCCGGAGGGCGATAATTGGCTGCATGAAATCAAATTCGATGGCTACCGGCTCATGGCCGTTATCGAGGATGGCCGCGCGCGCCTATTGACGCGCCGGGGCCTCGATTGGACGGATCGCTTTCCCGGCATAGCGGAGGCGTTGGAGCGGCTCCCGGCGAAATCCGCCATCGTGGACGGCGAAGCCGTGGTGGAAGATGAAAACGGCGTTTCGAGCTTTTCCGCGTTGCAAGATGCGTTGGCCGGACAACGGCAGGCCACGAACGCGGTCCTCCATGCGTTCGACCTGATCTATCTCGATGGCTACAGCCTGTGCGATGTCACGCTCGACGGCCGCAAGGACGCACTCGCAAAGCTGCTAGTACAGCCGGCCGGAAGTTCGCACCCGCATGCCGCTCGCTCGCAAGCGAACTTCCGGCCGGTAAGCTGCACTAGCAACAAAGATCCGCTAGTACGCCTTATCCGCGGGAAATCCTGTCTGAGCCAGCCGCATACGGGGCAGGAATTCCCGCGGGGCGTACTAGGCGCGAACCGTCACCCCTCTCTGCGCTATTCGGAGCACGTGATCGGAAACGGGCAAGCCATGATCGAAAACGCCTGCCGCCTGGGTCTCGAAGGCATCGTCAGCAAGCGCCGCGATGCGCCTTACCGCTCCGGCCGCCACGGCGAATGGACCAAGGAAAAATGCACCGGCCGCGAGGAATTCGTCATCGGCGGTTACGCGCCCTCGACCGCGGCGCGCAACGCGATAGGCTCGCTCGCGCTGGGCTATTACGAGGACGGCAAACTCATACACGTTGGCCGCGCCGGCACCGGCTTCACGCAGAAATCGGCTGGGTCGCTTTTCAAGGCGCTGCAGGAGCTGCGGACTGACAAATCGCCCTTCGCAAACGCTTTGACCTCCGCGGAGCGGCGCGGGCTGGTGTTCGTCCAGCCGCGGCTCGTTGCCGAAGTCGAGTTCCGCGGCTGGACGGCGGACCGGCACATCCGCCAGGCAGCTTTCAAGGGCCTGCGCGAGGACAAACCGGCAGAGGAGGTGCAACTCGAAATGCCGCGCAAAATTGATGGTGGAACGGCCGGCACCCCGCAGAAGACCCCGGCGGCAAAACGGAAACCGTCTGCGGCCCTGACATCGAAAAGCGGGGCTACGGAATTTGCGGGCGTCACGCTGACCCATCCCGAGCGGGTCCTGTGGGAAGGGCAGGGGCTCACCAAGCTTGGCCTCGCCGAGTATTACGCCGAGGTTTCCAGCCTCATCCTTCCCCATATCGTGAACAGGCCGCTCGCGCTCGTGCGCTGCCCGGACGGCGCCGGCGGCAACTGCTTCTACCAGAAGCATTCCTTCGCCGGGCTGACCGATGCCGTCGAGATCGCCCGCCTGCCGGAAAAGGACGGCGAGGCAGAGGCCATCGTCATTCACGATCTCGCTGGGCTCATCAATCTAGTGCAGGCGAGCGTGCTCGAAATCCACCCCTGGGGTGCGCACGCCGGGGATGTGGAGCACCCCGATAGGATGATTTTCGACCTCGATCCCGGTGGAGGCGTTGAGTGGGGCGCGGTAATCGAAGGGGCGAAGGAAATCCGCCAGCGGCTTAGCGATTTTGGCGTTGCAAGCTATATCAAGACTACTGGCGGGAAGGGCTTGCATGTGGTTTCCCCGCTTGAGCCGGAGGTGGGCTGGGACGACCTCAAAAGCTTCGCCCATGGCATCGCGCAAGCCATGGAGGCGGACAGCCCTTCGAAGTACATTGCCACCATGGCAAAGAAAGCGCGCGGCGGCAAAATCTTCGTCGATTATCTGCGCAACGGGCGGGGGGCGACGGCAGTTGCGGCCTACTCGACGCGCGCGAGGCCCGGCGCTCCCGTCTCGACCCCCGTCCGCTGGGAGGAGCTTGGGCCGGAAATGACCGCGTCCAGATTCAACGTTGCAAACATCGGACGCCGCCTGTCCGCCCTCAAATCCGATCCGTGGGAAGGTTTTTTCGCGTCCCCGCAACCCGTCGCCGCAGCGATTCGCGCCGCACAGGCCGGCCCGAGGCGCCGCCGCCGCAAAACGCCCAATTAGGTGTTGTGCCGTCCCGCAAGAGTGCGTCCGGAAAAGCATGCCTTCGGGCTTGCCGCGGAGGTGCGAAGCGGTTCTCCGATAAGACGCATGGCAAAGCTAGTACGGCTCGCCGGAAGTTTGGACCCGGCATTGCGAGGGGCTTTAGCCCCGAAGCAATCCAGCGGCGCCATTCGCGTCCCCTGGATTGCCGCGGCGCGTTCCGCGCCTCGCAATGACGGCCAAGCGGGTTAGAACTTCCTGCGGCCTGTACTGATGCAGGGCCTTATACCAGCCGTCGAAGATTTTGACCTCTTTGCAGGGGCGTGCTGTGCCCCAGCGTCATGGTGTGCTGGAGGCTGCCGTTTGTTTTTGCTGATGAACACCAAATAAAACCGCGCCCTGGCTCTCACTGGGCCGTCACCCTGAGGGTGAAGGCGGCGGCTCACAGGCTGCGAGCGTCATTCCCGCGCAGGCGGGAATCCATGTCAGCAAAAAGCACAGGTCCTGCATAATCCTACCATGGGTTCCCGCCTGCGCGGGAACGACGCTGCGGCAGGGTTGCCGGCGCTTGGAGCGATTCCAACTGCCGGATTTAGGATGATGCACTTGTAGGGGTAAAATGGAAGGTTAAGTTGGGATGCTCCCGTAGCCATCTCCCCAATCGCGCCGCAACGCCGCAAGCTGCCGGTTGTGCCAAAAAATAGTCAAGCTTAGCCTCTGGCTTATACTTCCTCTTCTGCCAATTTAGCGAAGCGTTTCGAACAAAACTAACGCCTTGGGCATTTTAGGCGTGTCCGGTTGGCAGGAGGTAGTAAGATGAACGGAACCCATAAACGTCAGTCTTGCCAGTGAGGCATCCAAGGCAGGCGCCTCCTTGAAAGGGCAAGACAGGAAGAACCGAGGTTGTCATGCGTCCCCTCAGCTTGAAAACCGGGCTATTATTGGCATTGTTTCCCCTCGCCATGGCTTTCGCCGCTGGCGAGCAGCAAGACGATAAATCCTACCTGCCCCCAGCATCGCTAAGATCGGCGCCTGAGGCAACGGCTGCCCCGGCTTCGAGGCAGACCGCGATGGAGCCGGGAAGACATGCGAGAGTTGTGCATCGGCGCCACTACCGGCGTTACGCAGGGCCGGCCTTCTTCTTCTTGCCGTTTTAGCAGACCCTCTTAGGTGAATGGTCGGAGTGGAGTGATTCGAACACTCGACCCCCTCGTCCCGAACGAGGTGCGCTACCAGGCTGCGCTACACTCCGATAACCTTCGGACCCTTATACAAGCCGCGCTTCGGCCCCGCAAGCGATCCGCGAGGGTTTGTGAAAAAAACGTGGCGGCGTACACACCGTTGAGTGGGTAAAAACCTGCAATGCCTGCGCCGCGCTGGGGTGCGTCCGGAAAAGCATGCCTTCGGGGTTGAGCCCATAGACGCTAAGATAACGCTAAGTAACGGATTACGCTGAGGGAATCTCCCCTCACCCTGTCCCTCTCCCCATGGGAGAGGGAACCCTCGAACTGCCGTCACGGTTATTCAGGCGTCCCTTCCCCCCCATCCGCATTCGCTTGCGAATGCGGACGCTATAAGTTGCAAGCTCGCCAAGGCGAGCTTGCCGAGAAGGACAGGATGAGGGGTGGAACCCTTCGTATAATCAATGACCTACCGTCTATTTTAGCGC
>JBKQNN010000206.1:0-2749 GCA_052145975.1 Rhodomicrobium sp.
CGATAACAGATGGCCGCCTATTATCGCGCGTGGATGCGCCGGCCCGCTACCCGGCATCGCCATCACCAAAACGATCGACGTTACGAACGGGACACGCGAGAGAGGCTCTCCCGCCAGTTGCGCGAGCACCTCCATGATAGCAATTGCTATGCTTGCCCCCAGCGCTCGATAGGCCCAGACCCAAGGCAAAAGCTTCTCCTGGTTCATTCCCGTCTCTGCCCGGTCCGATAGCTGCGATATTGAACCTTTTGCGGCCTCACTGCCCCGGTAATGCTTATTCATCGAATAATCAAGAGGGGGCCGGCATGAGGACGGGTGGAGAAGGCACCGGGAAGACGTTCGATATCTCCTACGAATTGACCCACGAAGAAATACAGCTATTCGACCGCGTTTGGGGACAAAAGCAGGACAGTATTGCACGGCTCGGAAACTACTCAATTTGGATCGCAATCGCTGGCGTTGCGGTATCCTTCTTAGGCGGAGCGATAGCCCATGGCTATTATGGCGTGCCGCTAGATTCGCGCTCCACAGCCCTGGTCATGGCGCTCTTCTCCGCTTTCTACGCGGGGGCGATAATGTACCACCGGCTGGGCATGGTCTGGTCCAGGCGGATTTCAGCGCGGAGAATAGCCATTCTCAAAAAGGTGGCGTCCGTACAAATGAATAAGGACGGCATCACCCTATCTAAGGCAAAAATGAAATGGCATGCTGCTTGGGAGGCAATCGAGGATATCAACTACTGCAGTGGAGCGGTAATTTTCTGGTCCAACGCCGATACCGGTCTCCTGGTGCCGCTGCGGGCTCTCCACGCACCCGAAGAGCAGCAGGCCTTTATCGATGCGCTGAAGGCCTGGTGGCAAGCGCCGCGGGGCTAAGCGCCACGTTCTCAACACTCGCCGGCGCTATGGTACTTGCACCGGGGAGGCAGCCGTCATGAAACTCAAGCTTGTTCTAGTGGACCCCGTTTCCGAGGTTTGTAACGCGTGGAAGGAGCATTTCGAAGGCCTGCCCAGTGTGAAAATCGTCCGCGGGGGCTTCGAAAAGCTGCCTGCCTTCGACTGCATGGTAAGCGCCGCAAATTCGTTCGGCCTGATGGATGGCGGCGTCGATCTGGCGATCATCCAGTTCTTTGGGTTTGAGCTGATGGATCGGGTGCAGGAACGCGTGCTGGCCGATTATCTCGGCGAGCAGCCCGTTGGCACCTGCTTCATCGTCGAAACCGGGCATGCGAAGCATCCCTTTCTTGCGCACACTCCGACGATGCGCATCCCCATGCCGATTACGCGGACCGATAATGTCTATCGCGCCATGTGGGCGATGCTGCTCGCGGTCCGGCAGCACAATCTCAATTCGAACGGCAAGCCGATCAAGACCGTCGCCTGCCCCGGCCTCGGTACGGCAACGGGCCGGGTGCCCGCGCGCGAGGCTGCGCGGCAAATGGCGGCGGCGTACCGGCATTTTTTGCAGCCGCCGGCGCGGATTTCATGGCCTTATGCGACGGTCCGGCATAATGCCGTGGGGTACGGCGGCGATCCGGAAGTGTGAGCGGCGCCCCGGAGTTTCCTACGCGGAATGTATGAAGGACTGCGTCTTGTAGCAGTCGAGGCATACGAAAACATAAATAATGCCGCAATCGGCCAAGCAGAACTGGTCGTTTATCGAGTCCAGCTGGCCATAGAACACCATGGGTTGTTTGCAGTCCGGGCATACCGGAATCTGGCCGTTCTGCAGGAAATCGGGCTCGCCCCCCAATTTATGCCGCTTGCCAACTATTCTACCTTCTGAATCACTGCCCGCCCATTCAAATCCGGGCATTGATGCGGGTTCTTCATCGAGCGGTTCCGGGACAAGCCGGAAGGATGTGA
Organism: Rhodomicrobium sp.; assembly: GCA_052145975.1. Classification (GTDB taxonomy): domain Bacteria; phylum Pseudomonadota; class Alphaproteobacteria; order Rhizobiales; family Rhodomicrobiaceae; genus Rhodomicrobium. The sequence continues at coordinate 1,866 of JBKQNN010000206.1, forward strand.
TGCGTATTGTCATGCCGATGGCCGCTCACCAGCCGGAATAGCCGAAATTGACCGCCTGCGTCTTGTCGCCAGCCGCCTTGCTGAGGACGTCCGCAAAGTCCACGCGCAGCGCACCGACCGGCGAATCCCAGATGAGGCTGCCGCCGGCCGAGGAGCGGAGCGCCGAAGAATCCTGAATCGCTAGCGTGTTCGAGACACCGTGCTGCTTCGCGTAGGTGGCGGCGGCCTGCTGGGCATTCGTGCCGAACAGCGTTCCAGCGGAGGTGAAAACGGCGCCGCTCAATCCAAGGTCGGTTGGAACGAAGGGCAGCGGGAAGCGCAGCTCGGTGGTCGCGGAATAAAAGGTGGTGCCGCCGAGCGCATCGCCGGTTGTGGCGTCTCTCGGGCCGATGCCGGCGGGCGCGAAGCCAGGGATCGTTTCCCCGCCCTTGTAAAAGGCGTCTACGACCCGGACATCCTGTCCGCCCCAGCCTGCGATCGTACCGCCCTGAACGCGGGCGGCAAGCGTGATATCTTGCGTAACGGGGTAATAAGCCCTGCCCTCCACGGTAGAGCGCAGGTAATCGACGTCGCCGCCAACGCCCGCGAGGTCCTGCGCACCCTTGAAGTAAAGGCCCTGCGTTGGCTTCTTTTTGTTGTCGCGGGTGTCATAGATCACAGCATAGCCAACGGATGAAATCAGCGCGGTTCCCTGGATCTCCTTCACCGCCAGCGACGCGTTGGGATCGGCATTGTAAACGTTCTCCCACATCAAGGTGCACTAGTGTCCCAGTGTTAATCGAACAGATTCAATTGGTTAGAGGCGTCCAGGGGAGCTATTTGCAAAGGGCCTCCGCTAAAGAGTTGTAATATCTGGCTTTTCTCGAAAAGCATGAGGCTCAAAA
>JBKQNN010000207.1:0-28485 GCA_052145975.1 Rhodomicrobium sp.
CCCCTCAAATCGCCTCAAAATTCATCAGCGCCCATCTATCCCAAGAATCGATACTTTGGCTGTCGTGATTTCGGTTGGCCAAAGAACTTCCGTCAGGCCCGTTGCAACCGCGACCTTTTGCGTGTCCCCGGCCATATATGTGATAACGCCGCCGCCGATCGCACCGCCAATTTTGCGCCCCCACAATTTGCGTCCATTTTCGGCGCCGATAGCATAGAAATTGCCCCCCATATCGCCGAAAAATACAACCCCGCCCGCGGTCGGCGTCACGCCGCTTTGAACCGGATAATTCGTCTTTATCCGCCATCTCCACGCACCCGAGTCCGCATCGGCTGCATAGACCCACCCCGCCCAGGAGAAGAGAGGGTCCTGCACGCCCCAAGTATTGAACGGGTTGATCGATGCTTCGCCAGACCACGGTTCCCCGGGCTTCACGGCCGCGATTTGCGCTTCAGGTTTGAGGGTGACAGTGGTGCACCATTCGACTTCCCCGATCATAACGAGATTTAGCGCGGGATCGTAAGCGGGGCCATTCCATTCCGCTCCCCCAGTCGAGCCGGGACAGAAGTGAACCGCTTTACTCGTTGAAAAGGGGGTATCCGCGTTCTCCACGCGGGTCATGGGCTCGCGGTAAAGCAAAGCGTTCGTAGCAAGGTCGATGCCGTACAGATGTCCATCCTTCGGCGCGACCGATAGGAGTTTCTTTCCGCCAGCAGTCTTGATTATGGCGGGTGCGCCCGAAACGTCCCAATCGTGCCAGTCCCTCGGCACGAGTTTAAAATGGCTTTTGTAGTCGCCGGTCTTGGCGTCCAGCACGATGACCGAGCCAGTGTAAAGATTTTCTCCCTCCCGCATCGCGTCTGCAAAATCGGGAGCAGGATTTCCGCCGGGCACATACAATAGGCCCGTATCGGTATCCAAGGTATAGGAGGTCCAGGTAGCGCCACCCGTTATCGGCGCCCCAGGAACGTTTTCCCACGTTGACGCGCTGAGGGGCGATGCACCCTCGGGCCCGCGCGTTATGTCCCCGGGTTGCTTAGGCACAAGATAGAATTCCCAAACTATTTTACCCGTCTTTGCATCGAGCGCGTACATGCGGCCCTTGATGCCTTTGATGTCGCCGCCGGCGTTGCCGATAAAGACCAGGCCGTTCCAGGCAATCGGAGCCGCAGGAGCGGTCTCCCCCTTCTTGGGATCGGCAATCGGCGTTTCCCAGATGCGTTTGCCCGTTTTGAAATCGTAGGCCAAAACGCGCCCGTCTTGAGTGCCGCGATAAAGCATGCCGTCCAAATAGGCAGCGCCGCGGTTGACGCCTTGCGGTGTAGCGGGGGTGTAGTCCTCATGCGTCCGCCAATTCTCGCGGCATGAGGAAGGATCTAGCGAGAAAATGTCGTATTCCGTGGTGAAGACGAGAGCGCCGCCGATCTCAAGCAGGCCGGACGTAAAGCCAGTATATTGCCCCGTATCGTAGGTGCACAGCACCTTCAGGTTTTCGGCGTTGTTTGCGTTGATCTGACTGAGCTGCGAAAACCGGTTCGAGCTGAGTGTCTTGTTATAGCTCGGCCAATCTCCCTCGTTTGCACCCGCGGTCGCCTCGGGTGAGGCTCCAATAACTGGCGCAGCGACGGCAGCCCCTGTGCCGGTCTTCGCGGGCGCCACTTCCGTCTCAAGAGTGCCAGCTGGCGCAGATAAATAGCGTACATAGTTTATCGCCATGGCCGCTACCGGAACTGCTTTGTTCCAGTAAATATAAATAAAAAACCCCGCAGCCAATCCAACCACTGCAATGACACCAACGATTATGCCAATTAGTTTCATCGGTCACATCCTGAGTTACCCATGGCAGGCAACGCAGAAGTAGGAAGGAAGTTCCTACGGATTTCCGCCTTCGAGCGCGTGAATGAATTGGCACGCCTGCGGCAAACTTAGTGGTGGACGCGGCCAATCCCAGCTTAACCGAAAATCGCGCTCAAGTCCAAGGCGATGCCCGGCGGGTCGAGCTTCAGCGCGCCAGTGCTGGCCAAGGCGGCGGTCAGCGTGGACTTGTTGGCGCGAGTAAAGTGGATGGCGAGCGGTTTGTCGGGATCGATGACGATGTAGTGCTCCACCGAGGGCACGAGGAAATACCCTTGCAGCTTGCCGCTGAAGTCGAAGTTCTTCGTCGAGGGCGATAGGATTTCCACCACGATTAACGGATCGGGGATCTCGCGCTGGTGCTCGTCGAGCGCCGGGCCGTAGCGGACGGCGACATCAGGAATGAAGGTCTTATTGTCCGAGATCCGCACCGCCAAGGTGTCGATGAGCACATTGCAAGGCAAGGCGGCCTGCTTGATGGCGAGCCGCAACGCATCGAACACCGCGACCTTGACATTATGGTGCTTGAGCGTCTCCGGCGCCATCGCCGTATATTTCGGCACGATGCACCCGTCGATCAGCTCAAGCTTTTCCTCGCCCTCGTAGGCCGCCGCCCAGGCCAGAAATTCGTCTGCGGTCATCACGTTAGCCGGCCAAGCTTGCGCGGAGTTGGACATAAGCGGGCTTCCTATCGTCTGCCCTACTAGAATGATAGCAGGCAGCGCCGCGGTCAACGCCATGCGTACAAAGGAAGCCACGTCCCGGTGCCTGCAGCTTGTGCTATCAAGCGTCGGACAGCTCCAGCCGTCTTTCGACGCGATTGATGCGCATGTCGAAGCTATCCAGCCGTACATCGACCCGCGCAATATCCTGCACGATGATGCCAACCTTCTGCTCCAGCGAGCCGAGCCGCTGAAGGATGTCGAACAACATCCTATGGGTCTTCTCGTTGTCCGCTCTTACCGCCCGGAGTTGCTCCAGAACCAAGTTGGGGACTTCCTCTTCGCTGCTCATAATCCAATCCTACAATACGCCTCTACTATAACACGCTTCAATAGCAGTGCACCATCAAGACCGCCTCCGCAGATTTATAATTATACAATTAACTACCGGAAGCAGACCACCTGCGCTGTTAACGCCTGACCTTGCGATGCGATGTTAGGGGTTGATAGTGGGTTGGTGTTGCCGCCCACCGTATGCGCAACGCGTTGGACATCCAGAAACGCAAAGGCAACAGACGCTTTGATAGCGAAGTTGACGTTTTGCGGAATATCGCCGGTAATGGACGCAATCTTGACCGCGTTGAGTTTTGAAACGACGACGCCTGCTACGTCGCCGTTCCTGTCAAAAAGGGGACCACCGCTATTGCCAGGTTGTAAGGGGGCCGAGATTTGCAAGAAACGACTATCATCCCCTAGCCCAGCAAGCGCCGTAACGTTTCCAGTAACAACGTTGCCGCTAGAAGAGAGAACTCCAGCCAACGGGAATCCGTAGACGACGATGTCTTCCCCCTGTCTCACCGCCGAGCGCCACTTCGCCCATTGAGCCGGATGCAGATCTGTGGCGAGCAAGGCGAGATCATTTGCAGCATCCCGCGCCAGAAGCCTTGCCGCAGCGTCACCAACATGAATTTGCTTGCAGCCCTCGACGACGTGGGCATTGGTAAGCGCTTCTCCATTTGGCGAAACAAAAAATGCGGTTCCCGATGTAGCGGCTATCTCGGACCTTTGACGTGAAGGGGAAGTTTGAGCCGCAATTCTTGGGGGCAGCGTATTTGCAGATTTTGGCCGCCATTCCGAAGCTATTTTTTGCGCTTCGGCAATCTGCAAAGAGGTCATACGCTGCGCAACTGAATTGCGTTGTGTTTCTCCATTCTTATGGCCTTGAGCGGCGGCTAAGCTCAACCACATATGTGCATTGATATAGTTTTGCGGGACGCCAAAACCGACGAAATACAGCAATCCAAGCCTGAATTGTGCTTCCGCGTCACCTTGGTTGGCAGCAAGCCGAAACCATTTGGCTGCCTCTATGTAGTTTTGGGGAACTCCCTGTCCGCTGGCGTAGGCAACACCCAAGCTAGACTGTGCCCCCGCCTCACCTTGTTCTGCACTAAGGCGAAACCATTTTGCCGCTTCGGTGTGATCCTGTGGCAGACGCTCGCCTGAGGCACACATTAGCCCATATATATGTTGTGCCCGAGCGAGACCTTTATCGGCGGCGAGCTTAAACCACTTTGCGGCCTCCATATTATCCTGAATAACACCTTGCCCAGTAATATACATATAGCCAAGATTATACTGCGCTGCAGTATCACCCTTTTCGGCGAGTTGACGAAAGAGTTTGAAAGCGGTCTTGTTATCGCCCTTTCGCTGCGCAGCGATCGCATCTTCCCAAGTCCTGGGCAAACCGCCTACGTGAAATGGGGTACACAATATCACGGAACGGCACCTTGTCCAAAATAAATAAAATTCTGTAAGAGTTGTAGCGAGATTCGGCTCCGCCGAGGCCGCAAGCCGCAAGAGCGCCAAAGTCAGCGTTCCGCGTTTGCAGCGATCTTGGCCGCCTGCCGTCCGAGTTTCGCAATGTAGCCCACTACATCGTGCTCGCGCAGTTCGACATACTGCCCGGCGTCAAGTTCGGCAAAGCCCACAGTTGCAGCGGCACGCAGCGCGGCGAGCTTGGCTTCGTTCTCCGCTTCCCGCTGCTCCAGCAGGCGCAAGCCCTCGCGCAGCACCTCGCTCGCGTTTTGATACCGGCCGCTGGCGACGAACGTTTCGATGATTTTCTCGTGCCGCTCAGTCAGCACGACGTTGCGCGTAGGCATTGGGGCCGGCCTTTCGGAAGGGCGGAGGATAACGTCATGGCATAATATGCCAGTATCGCCCGCGCAACCGCACCCAGGCCGATCCCGCAGGCGGGGCAAAATTCCACAGAAGGCAATTAATCGTCCTCTCTCCCATTTTGTCCGCGCCCAAATGCGGTATATTAGCGGCGGAGGTTCCTATGGACACGGTGATAGAAAACCTTCCCGTCAAGGTGCGGGAAAAATTGGATATGAAAGCCAAATCATCCGGCCGCAGCGTTGAGGCTGAAGCGGCGGCGATCATCGTCACTTCATTGGCCGAGAGCGAAGAGGAGGCCGATCCCGTAGAGGCGTTTCTGAAGATGGTCGATGGCATCTACGGGAAAAATCGTCCCCAAAATGTCGTGGACGAGTTTCTCGCTGAGCGCCGCAAGCTTTGGGGCGAAGAGGATCGTGGTATTGAGGGACGATGATCGTTCTGGACGCATCGGCCCTTCTTGCTCTGGTTCAGCGGGAACCTGGCGGTAGCAAGGTTCATGCCGTCTTGCGCACGAGCGTTGTCTCGGCGGTGAACTTCACCGAGGTTTCCAACAAACTCTATGACAAGATGGGCGTGGCGCAGGGTTCTCTCACTGCAGCACAACTCGCCTCCTTGATAAAGGAGATTGCGCCTTACACCTTTGGCGAAACGCATGCGGCCTCTGTCATTCATGCCACCAACCGCCATCTGGGGATCTCCTTGGGCGATTGCATATGCCTCGCTCTCGGCCGGAAACTGGGCGCCGATGTTTGGACGTGCGACCGCAAATGGGCGCAACTTGACGCCAGCTACCGCGTGACAGTTATCCGGTAGAAATGGGAGAGGCGCCGCAAGACGGCTAAGGTCAGCCTTCCGCCTTCGCGGCGGTCGTGCCGGCTTGCCGCAGTTCAAGCGGCGGCTTTGCATTCGTTAAGCCGCGGTGCATTTTCCGTAGGGCGCTACTATAGTTAATGCAGAGATGGTAAACGCGCGTCCGGCATATTTTCCGCCGCCGTCTTTCTGCGAATCTTTTCCCGCTTTAGGTCGACTTCTGCGACTCCAAAATTCTATAAAATATACGGGCAGTTTTAATCTTAACCATAAAACGGTGCATTTTCTGCGCGAAGGCGGCTCGCGTCAACATGCGGTATTCCAGCATTATCAGTGGCTTAGCTACCCACTTAAGGCTTCTGAAAGGAGTCTTCGCTATCATAATCGCCGTAATGGAGAGAGCGGCATTTGTGTAAAACCGCCGGGAAAACGGCAAAAACTGGGTTAATGCGGATTTAATGGGAGGGCGCAGCCGGAAATTCGAACCGCCTGGCCGCCGGTGCGCATACCCGGCCTGCTTTGCGCACGGTAGCGCTAGCGCCGCCGCCATGCTAGGACGTTTGCGCCAAAACCAGCCGGAAAGAGCGACATGACACAGACGGATCAAACGCCCCCCGCTACCCGCATCGAAACCGACACGTTCGGCCCCATCGAAGTCCCCGCCAGCCAATATTGGGGCGCGCAAACGCAGCGCAGCCTCGGTAATTTCAAGATCGGCGGCGAGCGCATGCCGCTTCCCCTGATCCGCGCGCTTGCCATCGTCAAGAAGTGCGCGGCCAAGACCAATCTGGCACTCGGCGATCTCGATGCGCAGCTCGCCCAGACAATCGTCACGGCGGCGCAGGAGGTGATCGACGGCAAGCACAATGACGAGTTTCCGCTGGTGGTCTGGCAGACCGGCTCCGGCACGCAGACCAACATGAACGCGAACGAGGTGATCTCGAACCGCGCCATCGAGCTGCTGGGCGGCGAGAAGGGCTCGAAAAAGCCGGTGCATCCGAACGACCATGTGAACCGGGGGCAATCTTCGAACGACGTGTTCCCCACCGCCATGCACATCGCCGCCGCGATGCAGGTGCATGAGGCCCTGCTGCCGGCTCTCGACCATCTGGCCCGCGCGCTGGAGGACAAATCCGCTAAGTTCGAAAGCATCATCAAGATCGGCCGCACGCATTTGCAGGATGCGACGCCCGTCACGCTGGGCCAGGAGTTCTCGGGCTACGCGACGCAGGTGCGCTATGGCATCGAGCGGGTGAAAGCGGCGCTGCCGCGCATCTACATGCTGGCGCAGGGCGGCACGGCGGTCGGCACGGGCTTGAACTGCCCCATCGGCTTCGCGGAGAAATTCGCCGAAGAGGTCGCGCGCGAAACCGGGCTGCCCTTTGTGACCGCGCCCAACAAGTTCGAGGCGCTGGCCGCGAACGACGCCGAGGTCGAGCTGTCCGGCGCGCTGAACACGCTCGCGGTAAGCCTGTTCAAAATCGCAAACGACATCAGGTTGATGGGCACCGGCCCGCGCTCCGGCATCGCTGAGGTGTCACTGCCCGAGAACGAGCCCGGGTCGTCGATTATGCCAGGCAAGGTCAACCCGACCCAGGTTGAGGCGCTTACCATGGTCTGCTGCCAGGTCATGGGCAACCACGTCGCGATCACCGTGGCCGGCAGCCAGGGCCATTTCGAGCTGAACGTCTACAAGCCCGTCATCATCTACAACCTGCTGCAATCGATCCGGCTGATCGCGGACGCGGCGGTGAGCTTCACGGACAATTGCGTGGTTGGCATCGTGCCGAACGAAAAGCGCATCCGCGAGCTGCTCGAACGCTCGCTCATGCTCGTCACCGCGCTCGCACCCAAGATCGGCTACGACAAGGCCGCGCAGATCGCCAAGACCGCGCACAAGCACGGCACCACACTACGCGAGGAGGCGCTTGCCTTGGGCTATGTATCGGAGGAGGATTTCAACGCGATTGTAAGGCCCGAACTGATGATCAAGCCCGGCGCGTGAGCCGATGGCGCGAAACAAAGCCGGCAGCGGGAAGCGGTGCACCGTCCGTTGCTGTCATCCCGGAAAGGCGCTTGCGCCTTATCCGGGATCTTTGCGAACGCCTGAGCCCTTTAAGATCCCGCGTCTGCGCGGCGTCACTGCGTGCCGCAGCGCGCACGGGATGACGCTTCGAGGGCTGCAGTGAAGCGTTCAGCCGGAACGCCGGCCGCGATCTCCCTAAACCCCGGCTTGGCCCTGCCTAAGAAGCGCTCGCTGACGATTGCCGGGCACCGCACCTCGATCACGCTGGAGGATGCGTTCTGGCGCGAGCTGAAGGCGGCGGCGGCGGAGATGGAGGTGAGCGTCACCGCGCTCGCCTCCGCCATCGACGCGGCCCGCGAGCCGGCGAGCCTTTCGGCCGCGATCCGCGTTTTCCTGCTAACGCGGCGCTGGCCCGTGTCGCGTGAACGCTAGCGCATCCTTCCGTTTTCTCTTATGTAACCGCAAATGGACAGCCGATCCTGGAGACCACCAATGACGGACATGCGCAAGGCAAGGCACATCACAACCGCGGTGAATGTGGGCGGTATTATGGTAGGCGGGGCCACGCCCGTGGCCGTGCAGTCCATGACCAACACCGATACCGCGGACGCGGAGGCCACCGCCCGCCAGGTGGCGGATCTCGCCCGCGCCGGCTCGGAGCTCGTGCGCATCACCGTGGACCGCGACGAGGCCGCCGCTGCGGTTCCGCATATACGTGACAAGCTCGCTCAAATGGGCGTGTCCGTGCCGCTGGTGGGCGATTTCCACTATATCGGCCACAAGCTCCTGTCCGAGCATCCGGCTTGCGCGGAGGCGCTCGCAAAATACCGCATCAACCCCGGTAATGTCGGCTTCCGCGACAAGCGCGACCGGCAGTTCTCCGACATTATCGAGATCGCCCTCAAGCACGATAAGCCGGTGCGCATCGGCGTGAACTGGGGCAGCCTCGATCAGGAGCTTCTGACCCGGCTCATGGACGAGAATTCGGCGAGCGCGAAGCCAAAGGATGCGCGCGAGGTGCTTCACGAGGCGATCGTGTATTCGGCGGTGCATTCCGCGGAACTGGCGGAGCGGATCGGAATGGGACGCGATAAGATCATCCTTTCCGCCAAGGTGAGCGCCGTGCAGGACCTCATCAGCGTCTACAATTTGCTAGCCTCCCGCTGCACCTACGCGCTTCACTTGGGGTTGACCGAGGCCGGCATGGGCTCCAAGGGCATTGTCGCGTCTTCCGCCGCCATGGGTATCCTCCTGCAACAGGGGATCGGCGATACGATCCGCGTCTCGCTCACGCCCGAGCCCGGCGGGGCGCGCACCAAGGAGGTCGAGGTCGCCCAGCAAATTCTGCAAACCATGGGATTCCGCACCTTTGTGCCGATTGTCGCCGCCTGCCCAGGATGCGGCCGCACCACGTCCACGCTGTTTCAGGAAATGGCGCAAGACATCCAAAGCCATCTCATCGCCAAGATGCCCGAATGGCGCAAAACCTATCCCGGCGTCGAAACGCTGAACGTGGCGGTGATGGGCTGCATCGTGAACGGGCCCGGCGAGTCCAAGCACGCCGACATCGGCATATCGCTGCCGGGGACGGGGGAATCGCCTGCGGCGCCGGTGTTCATCGACGGCCACAAGGCCGCGACGTTGCGCGGCCCAACGCTGGCGCAGGATTTCATGGCCATGGTCGAGGACTACATCCAGAAGCGTTTCGGCCACAAATCGGACAAGGTCCTCGACGCTGCGGAATAATTGCGGCTGCGGCCACGCAGCCACCATTACATCCACATTTAAAAATATGACTAAAATTTGACTTTTCCCAGGCAACCGCAGGCTGTACAACCAAAGAAAAGGATGGGCGGCCATGGTAGGCTAAGCCCGCGAGCGTGGATTGTAACTTGTGGGAAGAAAATGACGCCCAACCAGGCCAAAACTGTCGCAGAGAGCTTTTCTCAACTCGAAAGCCGGCTGCCTGAACTCGGCGCGGCGGTCTACGATAGGCTCTTCTATGTCGCGCCGGAAACCCGCTCCATGTTCAAGGGCGATATGAGGGACCAGCATAGGAAGCTCGTCAACGTCATTGTGGAGTTCGTGAAACTCAGGGGGCGGTCGCAGCACTTCTTGCCAGTGACCGGCGCCAGCGGCAGTGCAGTCGTACCCGGCCTCAACCGGTTGCGCTCGGGGCACACGGCGGCGGGAGTAAAGACCGAGCACTACGCTATGATGCGTAAGGCGATCCTGGCCTCGCTGGCCGCGATGCTTGGCGAGAAGTTCGACCAAAAGGCAGCCGATGCCTGGGGAGCGGCTTTCGATATGCTCGCCGAAACCATGCAAAAGCCCGAAAGCGCAACGCCTGAGGAAGCCAAGCTGCTTTCAACTATGTTCGACCGAAAATTCGAAGGTGCGAAGCCCGGCGAGCCGGCGGGCAAGAGGGGCCCCTCCGCCGACGATTTTTTCGAGCGGAAGCAGGACTCCTAAGCCACCCTTGCCCACGTTCCCGGTGAGTGGGAACAGGCATTAAGCCCCTTCTTGGGATCCCGTGGCCCTGTTCTTTGCCAAGAGATCGCGGATTTCGATCAGGAGGCGCACATCCTCGGGTTTCTCTTTTGGCTTGTCGTGCTTGAGCCGGTTGATCTGCTTCACGAGGAAAAAGATTACCGCGCCGACAATCAGGAGATTAATCAAGGCATTCAAGAACTTGCCATAGGCGATAATGGCGTGGCCGGCTTTCGTCGCGGCGTCGTAAGAGGGGGGAACCTGCACAGGGCCGGTGCCGAGGATGCTCGCCTTAAGTGCGGTCAGGTCGATAAAATAGTCGGTGAAATTGACACTGCCCAAGAGAATGCCGATCGGAGGCATGAGGATATCGCCGACGAGAGAGGTCACGATGGACCCGAAGGCGGCGCCGATGATAACGCCGACCGCCAAGTCGAACGCATTGCCCTTCAGGATGAATTCCCTGAATTCCTTAAGCGTTTCATTTTCCAAGAGATTTTTGTACTGCATTGTGGCCTCCTAACCGAAAGTGTCAGCGCAATAAACTAATGAGCAGAGCCACGTTATACCGCCGGGCGTAATTGTTGACCGCTCCGGCGTCGTCCCCGCGAAGGCGGGGACCCAGCTTTCCGCAGGCTGGTGCATTGTTTACACATGGAGTCCCGCCTTCGCGGGAATGACGCTACCACGGTCAAAACTTTTGTCCGCTGGTATTACTGGTCATCGTCAAGTCATGTCATGTCATGTCATGTCATGCAGCATAGGGCCGGATTTCCTCCAGCCCTATGCTGCAATGCTTGTTACTGCTTCGGCTTCGTGGCTTCTTCCACCTTTTCTTTCGCCTGCTCGTATGCTTTTCCCGCGCGGTCTTTGATGTCGGTCCAGCTCGCTTGCGCCTTCTCGCGCCATTCCTTCATACGCTCATTAAGCGCCTGGCCGCTCAACGTTTGGTAGGTTGGTGCCGCTTTGAGCTGGTCCTTGGTCGCGTCGATAACGAAAACGTGTTTGCTGTTGACCACTTCGGATTTAACGGCATCGAAAGGCACGGCCACGTCTTTCTCGCCAACGCCGAGGAACCCGCCAACGCCGATGATGGCAAGCTCGATCCGCCCGGTCTGGTCGAAAACGAGATTGGCGATTTTGCCGATTTGCTGGCCGCTCTTGTCATCGACAGGCGTGCCGATGAAATCGGTGCCGAGAACCTCCGTATTATTCTGCTTTTCCATGAAGGTGGGCGTCTGCGCCGCGACGGGGCTCACCGCGATCATCAAGGCGGCAACAGCCGCAAGTGTGGTTTTCATCGAAAAAAACTCCCTGGTTTCACCGTGTACGCAAACACAGCCTGAAGATACGAGGCTTGTCGAAAAGTATCGGTACGGATGAATGGCGCAAGCATGGCGGAATTGTGATGCGCCAGTCACGAAAAGGCGAAGATGGAGGGCGCCGCCGCGTGCGTACAAAGTGAAGCCGCGGCGCGCACGGATGCCACTCTAACGCTCACGCGGTCAGCCTCCCAACGATCGCGGCAGCGGCTGATTCCGGTGTGCCGGATGCATCGATAATAATCCAATCCTGCGGAGGCTCCACGGTCTTCATCTGCGCCTCTGCCACCGCGGTATCCGCATCGGAGGCATCGGAGGTGCCGGAGCTGCGCGCCGCGATGCGCCGGCGGATGGTGGTCGCGTCCGCTTCGAGCCAAAAGCCCCAAAAGGAAACGCCCGCACCTTGGGCCAGCCCGCGAAGCGATGCCCGTCCGGCCTCATCGGGGAACACCGCGTCCACAATTGCCGAATGGCCGGCGTCCAAGGCGACTTCGGCCCTCTTGAAAACGCGCCGGTAGACTTCCTCGCGCGCTTCGGCGGCATAGGCTTCATGCGGCAGCGGCTGGCCAAGCGCAACGCCTTGCATGACCTTCCGCTCCACATCGGTCCTGAGATGCAGCGCGCCAGGTGCCGCGCCGATGAAGGGGGCCGCGGCTTGAGCAACGGAAGTTTTGCCGGTTCCTGAAATCCCGCCGATTGCGGCAAGGACAGGCCGGCCGGGGCTCAAGAGCTGGGCGGCCAGGGCGGCGTAACTTTCGATCTCTCTTAGAGCCTGCTCCTGGACGGCGGCTTCCTGGAACGCAAGCGCGTGCAGCCCGGTCATCGCCCGGATCGCAGCCCTGAGCGACAAGAACAGAGGCAGGAGCGCAAGCCCCATAAGCTCGCTGATCGCGGCGCGTTGGAAATAGTGGTTGAGGATCGAATTGGCTTCGTGCCTAAGGCCGCGATGCCACAGATCCATGAGCAGAAAAGCGAGGTCGTAGAGCACGTCGATGGTGGCGATCCGCTCGTCGAATTCAATGGCGTCGAAGAGCCGCGGACGGCCCTCCCACAGCACGATGTTCTTGAGGTGAAGATCGCCGTGGCATCGCCGCACGAAGCCTTCGCGCTCGCGCTCCACGATCAAAGGCGTGCGCACCGGCAATTCCTGCCAGAGCCGTTCAATATATTCCTGGAGACGCAAGCCCCTGGCTAGGGCGGTTGGACCGCACAAGGCGTCTTTGAGGCTTGCCGCAGCCAGTTCGAGATTGTGCGCGAACTGAGCGTTTGAAACGCGCGGCGCCTGGCGGTGAAAATGCTCGATTGTATGGGCCAGATCGGCCACCTGCTGGAGACCTAGCGCGCCTTTGGCAGCGATGGCGTCGAGCAGGGCTTCCTGGCCGAAGCGGCGCATTACGAGCAGCCAATCCACGATTTCGCCGCTGCCGCCAAGCTCGAAGCCGGCTGGGCTGCCCCCCGTCACCGGGATCACCGACAGGTAAAGCTCGGGCGTCGCCCGTGAGTTCACCTCCAGTTCGCGGTGAAGTGCTGCCCGGCGTTTCTCAACGGTCGAGAAGTCGAGGTAAGGAAGTTTGACCGCGCGCTTGAGCTTATAGGCGTGGTCCCCCGTGAGAAAGACCAACGCGGCGTGCGTTCCGATGCGGTTTACGCTTGCGGCGTTGTCCGGATAGGCGCTGGGCTTGGACAAGAACTCGATGACGGCAGCCTGCAAACGGTCTCCGGCCGTACCGCTGCCGTTTGGAGCCAACTCTGGCACGTTTTCCATGACCCAAAGCTCTTCGTTCAGCGTGCAGATTGCGGGCCGCACAATGCTAGCGGTGTTTGCGGTGCTGGTACAACGCAAAAACCGGTGAAAGGCGGGCCGGGCCAAAATCCGATTTTGGCGTGGCCGGCGCGCTTTCCAATTTCGAACTAATTTAGCATAGGGGTTTTGAGGAAAAGTTAAACGGCAAAGCCTATTGATTTTGCGCGCAAAAAAGACCTGTGCCGCGGCGATGGCCCGCGCGCTTAGGCTACGTTTTTTGGTTAATTTCAAATCTGCGTGTATATTTAATAGTATTTTGGAGTCGTAGAAATCGGCCTAAAGCGGGAAAAGATTCGCAGAAAGACGGCGGCGGAAATTATGCCGCGTGCGCGTTTACCATGCACTCATTAACTATAGTAAGCTCCTACGCGAAACGAACGGTTTGCTAAGCGGTTTCCGGAATCGGCCATCGAGAATAACGTCACTCCCCTCACCCCAGCCCATGGCATAGGCGCTAAAATTAGCGGATGGTGTAACGAAAGGGGGAATCGCCCCTCACCCCAGCCCTCTCCCCATGGGAGAGGGAGTCCGCTCGCAGCCGTTGAGAGGCCGTTCCCTCTCCCATGGGGAGAGGGACAGGGTGAGGGGAGATCCCCCCATTATGTTAGCGCCAATACCGGCCCATAGGGGGCTCTGCAGACCGATTACGCGGGTTAGGTATGAAACCGTTCCCAGCGTGCTTGTGCCGTCGCGGCAGCGGGGAAAATGCATGATGGCGCCAAAGGCTAGATTCTGCTTTTCTGGCGTCCTTCGAGAAAGCCACATCCCTTATGCCCACCCGTATGCTCATTCCGCTGATCGTCGCTTGCGGCCTCTTTATGGAGAACCTCGACTCGACGGTGCTTTCCACCTCGCTCCCCGCAATCGCAGCCGATCTGCACGTCGCCCCCATCTCGCTCAAACTGGCGCTCACGAGCTATCTCCTGAGCCTCGCGGTGTTCGTTCCCATCAGCGGCTGGGTCGCCGACAAATACGGGGCGCGCACGGTGTTCATGGCGGCGATTGCTGTTTTCACGGGCGGGTCCGCACTTTGCAGTCTTGCGCACAGCCTGCCTGAGCTCGTCTGCTACCGTATTGTGCAGGGCCTGGGCGGGGCGATGATGGTTCCCGTCGGCCGCCTCGTCATCTTGAGAAGCATCGAAAAGTCCGAGATGATCGCAGCACTCGCCTGGCTCACGATCCCGGCGCTCATCGGGCCAGTGATCGGGCCGCCGCTTGGCGGCTTCATCACCACCTATCTGCATTGGCGCTGGATCTTCTACATCAATCTGCCCATTGGCGCGCTGGGCCTCTTCCTCACCTGGAAGTTCATCGCCAACGTCGTGGAGGCTGATACGCCGCCGCTCGACTGGACGGGGTTTGCGCTTTCCGGCTTGGGCCTTTCAGCCTTCGTCTTCGGGCTCGCGATCCTGGGAGAGACCGGCGGCTCGCTAACCGAAGGCTTTGCTTTGGCGGTGGCGGGCCTTGCGATTTGCACAGCCTATGTCTGGCATGCCAGGCGCACCGAAAACCCGGTGATCGACCTCAAGCTGCTTGCGATCCCGACCTTCAGGGCTGGCGTCCTCGGCGCCTCTTTCTTCCGTATCGGAGTTGGCGCCATCCCTTTTCTGTTGCCGCTCATGCTGCAGTTGAGCTTCGGCCTGACGCCATTCCGGTCGGGCATGCTGACCTTCGCCGCGGCGGCCGGCTCGCTCCTCATGAAGGCGAGTGCTGCGCCGATTATCCGCACGTTCGGCTTTCGCCGCGTGCTGATCGTGAACGCGCTCATCAGCGCAGTTTTCATGGCTGTGAACGGCTTTTTCACTGCCGCGACGCCGCACGCCGTCATCTTCGCGGTGCTGCTGGCAGGCGGCTTCTTCCGCTCGCTCGAATTCACCGCGGTCAATGCGCTGGCTTATGCCGACATCCAGCAGGCGCAAATGAGCCGGGCAACGAGCTTCGCGAGCGTGACGCAGCAGGTGTCGCTTTCGTTGGGCGTGGCTATCGCCGGGCTGATCCTGCAGGCGGCTCAGCACTTGCGCGGTGAGACGCTAATCTCGCGCGGAGATTTCGCGATCGCCTTTTGGATTGTCGCCGCCATAGGAGCGCTCTCAGTGCTATCCTTCCTGCGCCTCCCGCAAGGGGCAGGGAGGGAGCTGGCGGGCCTGCCAGCGCGCACCGCCGCCGCACCGGAAGCCTGCGCCGCCAACCCAAGGGCCGAAGCATCCGCGCCGCAATAAAGTGCAGCTGCGGCTTATACCGAATCCAGTTGAACCGTTCGCGAAGACCCCTCACCCCAGCCCTCTCCCCAAGGGGAGAGGGAGTCCGCTCGCAGCCGTTGAGAAGGCGTTCCCTCGCCCCATCCGCATCCGCTTGCGGATGCGGATACTCAAGCAGCAAGGCAAGCTTGCTGCTTGAGGGACAGGGTGAGGGGGGCTTTTGCGGGCGCTATCGGAAGCGATCAACCGGATCTGGTATCACTCCTGGGTGAGCCGGTAGCCCAAGAAGCGCTGCGAGTCGATGGGGTCGGTGCCGAGCCGTTGGCGCAGGCGCTTGCGCAGCTTGCTGATATGGCTTTCGATCACATTCTCGTCGATGCCGTCGTCGAACAGGCCGTAGACGAAATTGAAGATTTGGGACTTGGTGACCCGGCGGCCTTTATTGGCCATCAAGTATTCCAGGATTCTGCGCTCGCGTCTGGGCAGGGGCAGCGGCTCGCCATCGACTTCAGGATCGCGCCCATCGGAAAAGACCCGGATGCGGCCCGAAAGCGGCGGCATCACGCCAACATGCATGCGGCGGCTGATTGCTTTTATCCGGGCCAGAATCTCGCGCACATGCACCGGCTTGCGCACCACGTCGTCGACGCCGGCCGCGAACAACTCCAGTGTGTCGTTCAGGGACTTATTGTCGTTCATCGCGATTACCGCCGCCCCCGTGCGCGATTTGATCTTGACCGGGATGTCCTCGCGGTTTTGAAAATCGCCCAGCAGGAACGCTTCCACGGCGTCGATATCGGGTTCGGGCGCGGTGTTCACCCATTGCCGGAAGTCCTGGGGCGCCAGGCCGGTGGCCGAGACGCCCTCGCGGCAAAACCAGGAGGTGTAGCCGTTCAACACCGTTTCGCGTTCATCGACAATGACAATCATTGGTTGCCCCGAGTCATAGATAAAACTTGCAATAATGATTAACGCCAGGCCCGGGCCATAGCAACCCACGATTGCAGCAATAGGGGGGACAACCGAACCCTCAACCGCTCTATTCTGCCGGTTGTGGCAAGAAAGACGCGCCTTGCGGACGGGGTAGCGCCGGTACTAGGAATGTATCGTTAAGGTTGCAACGGAGGGGATATCATGAGAACGGCTGGAAATGGTGGCGTAGGCGCAATTTTTCTCGCGGGGGCGTTGCTGATCGCCTGTCAGCAAACCGTGGCGGCGGCGGAATGTTCGGGGCACTCGGACGAGCCGCTGGTGAGCTTGCTTTCGCCGCCGCCCTGCGAGACCTGCGAGGAGACCAAGGCCGAGCTCGGGGAGCTTGAGGCTCTGCAGCGGGCGCGCACGCCACAGCAGGAAGAGCACGCCGTGCGCGATGTGGAGCGGACGCTGCCCCGGTTTTTGCAAGGTGCCGGCATCGCCTTCGAAGCTGAAGCGCTCCACTCTTGCGAGATCTTCTTCTTTAAGCGCGCGAGGGAGGGAAAGGCCGCCGTGGCTGCGGCGAAGTTCGCCTTCTGCCGCCCCCGGCCCCTCTCTATTCCCGGCAACACCCTGCGCCCGCTTGACGAACCGAAGCCCAGCGACAGCCACGACAACTACTCCTATCCGTCGGGACACGCGACCTATGGGGCGACGGTTGGCTTCCTGCTCGCGGAGATGATGCCGGAGAAAAGGGCCGCGATTTACGCGCGCATCGACGATTACGCGCATAGCCGCATGGTGGCGGGTGTACATTTCCGCAGCGACGTGGTGGCGGGCAAGCTTTACGGCGCGGCTATCGCCGAAGCGCTGTTCGCAAAGCCCGGCTTCGAGGCCGAGTTCCAGGAGGCGAAGGCTTGCGTGCGCCATGCGGTGGGGCTGCAATAGGCTATTTGGGGAATTCTTACCGGTTCATCGAGTTCAAACAGCCGCCGGTCGGCGGGCGTTAAGTTTCTTGTTTACAATTTCCGGCGCCCTGCCGGTAGGACTGGAACAAGCTTGCCCGGCCAGTATTCTGGGGCACGGCGGCCGTCTCATCCTTGGCACTGCGCCCGGCCTGCGGGCCAGCGGGCGCAAATCGGCAAGTGTTTGGGCGAGTATCTTGGCACTGTAAGGAGGGCGTGGAATCTAAAATGCAAGAAAAAGGGAGGATTCTCTATGACAGAAAAGCAAGACCTTCTCCTCGATGTAGAGTTGCGTGACTCGGCAGAAGAAGGCAATCCAGAGAACTATTTGTTCCTAGGTGACATGATGCGCCTGGCGGTTGAGCGTCTTTGGAATTTTCGCGCGGCATACTCAATACTGACAAGACAGCAAGTTGAGCATACTGCGAAGTTAATCCGCGACAGCGTGCAGTCGAAGGGGATTCGGCTGGGCACTTTGGAGAGCGGCAAATTCAAACCTGTAGCACCCGAAGTTCTCGCCCAGCCCAACTGGCTCGAAATCTTCAGAAGCGGCCACGCACCAGGTGCGGCCCGCATTTTCGTGACCCAAGCAGAGGCGCGGCGCTTCTTTGCCGGCCTCAGTGCCTCCAACCGTTAGAGTGCGCCCGCAAAAGCATGCCTTCGGGCTTGACCCGTAGGTGCGCAGCGGTTTTCCGAAAAAGACGCACGATAAAACAAAAATTTATATGGATCGCGCGCTGTTCACGTCCCGCGCGGCTTGGCCCGCGAGGTTGGAACCGCCAAGGCGGGATCGTCGGGCCAGGGGTGCCGCGGATAGCGCCCTTTCATCTCGGCCTTGACCGCCGGCCACGAGCCCTTCCAGAAGCCCGGAAGATCGCGCGTGATCTGTAGAGGCCGGTGCGCCGGCGAGAGCAGATACAATGTGAGCGGCAGCTTGCCGCCGGCAATCGAAGGATGTTGCTTGAGCCCAAACAGCTCCTGCACGCGGATATGCAGGGCGGGGGCGCCCTCGCTCTCGTAATCGATGGCGTGACGATTGCCCGTGGGAGCTTCGAAATGCGCCGGAGCCTCTTCCTCTAGGCGGCGCTTCAAGTTCCATTGCAGCAGCGCATCGAGTGCTGCGCCGAGGGTCTCGGCACCGATTTCGGAGAGCTTCGTTTTGCCGGCAAGGAAAGGGGCAAGCCACTCCGCGGCCGTCTTGGCAAGCCCCTCATCGGTCAGGTCCGGCCATTCGTCCTCGCCGGCGGCGCGCAGGAAACCCACGCGGTGGCGGAGCTGGATTTGTGCCCTGCTCCACGGCAGGCGGCCAAAGCCGAGCTTGGCGATGCCACAGGCCAGGAGACGCGCCGTTTCCTCGCCCGGCATCACGGCCCGGGGCTCGTTCGCGAGCACAATGGCGTCGAGCCGGCGGACACGGCGCGACTTCAGCGCGCCCGCGGCTTGATCGAACTCGATCTCGTCCGTCTCGCGGATGCGAGCACCGGCGACGGCTAGAACGTCCGCTTCATCGGCCGCGGCGCCAAGCAGGATGCGCGCCGACGCCGCCGATCCCGACAGCTCGGCCGCGACCAGGAAGGGCGACCGCGCCAAGGGATGCGCCGGATCGAGGTTGGCGCCCCGGCCGTTGGCGAGGAGAAACTGGCCGGGGCTCCCGCGTGCTTTGCCGATGCGCTCTGGAAAGGCCAGCGCCAGCATGCGCGGGATGGACATGTCCTCGCGAGTTTCGCACCGGGCAGATGAAGACCCCCTCACCCCAGCCCTCTCCCCGAGGGGAGAGGGAGCAGGCTGCGGCCTCTCGTCTAAGGAAGAGGACTGTTCGAGCGTCCCCTCTCCCCTTGGGGAGAGGGACAGGGTGAGGGGGTCTTCCTGCGCTTTTTTCCGAGGCTCCTGGCGCACACGGCCGGCGCTGGCCATCCGGGCCCAGCCGGCCGCCAGCTTTCGCATCTCGCGGGCGCGAGCCGAGCGGTCGCGGCGGAAACCCTCCAGCCGGTGTGCGAGATCGGCATCGTTGCCGCCAAGCCCGCGCTCTACCATAACCGCAGCGATTTCGGCTGCCTCCTCCGCATGGCCGGTCCGGGCGGCGGAAATCACCATGCGGGCAAGCCGGGGGGGCAAGGGCAGCGACCTCAACCGCTTTCCCATGGCCGTGATCCGGCCTTGCGCGTCGAGCGCCTCCAGCCCGGTCAGTTCCTTGCGCGCGGCGGCGATGGCGGCGGCCGGCGGCGGATCGAGCCAGGATAGCGAGAGCGGATCGGCCGTTCCCCATTCCGCGCAATCGAGCAGCAGGCCGGAAAGATCGGCGGAGCGAATTTCGGGCTCGGCGTATGCCGGCAGGCTCTGGGTTTGCGGCCCGTCCCACAGGCGATAGCAGACGCCAGGCCCGGTGCGGCCGGCACGTCCCCTCCGCTGATCGGCGCCGGCACGGGACACGCGCACGGTCTCAAGCCGCGTCACGCCCGCATCCGGCTCAAAACGCGGAACCCGCGCAAGTCCGCAGTCGATCACGACGCGCACGCCCTCAATGGTGATCGAAGTCTCGGCGATGGAGGTTGCGAGCACCACCTTGCGCTGCCCTTCGGGCGCAGGCTCAAGCGCCAGGTCCTGCGCCTTCATGTCCATCGCGCCGTAAAGAGGGGCAAGCAGGATGGCGGGATCGCCGATGCGTTCCAGGAGCCGCTCCAGGGCGCGCCGGATTTCGCCCTGGCCTGGCAGGAACGCCAGGATCGAACCGGTTTCCGCCCGCAAGGCGCGCATCACCGCATCCGCCATTCGATCCTCGATGCGCGCGTTGTCATCGCGGCCGAGGTAGCGCGTCTCGACCGGGAACGCGCGGCCAACGCTCTCGATAACCGGCGCGTCGCCGAGAAGCTTCGCAACCCGCGCGCCGTCGAGCGTCGCAGACATCGGCAGGATACGCAAATCGTCCCGCAAGAAGGCCTGGCAGTCGAGTGCCAGCGCAAGCCCCAGATCGGCATCGAGCGAGCGCTCGTGGAACTCGTCGAATAGCACCGCGCCGATGCCGGAAAGTTCGGGATCGTCAAGGATCATGCGGGTGAAGACGCCCTCGGTGACGACCTCGATCCGTGTCTTGGGCCCCGATTTCGAGACCATCCGCGCGCGCAATCCGATCCGCTCTCCAACGGCCTCCTCCAGGGTGTGCGCCATGCGTTCGGCGGCAGCCCGCGCGGCAATGCGGCGCGGTTCCAGCACCAGGATTTTCCGGTCCTTAAGCCAGCCTTCGTCCATCAACGCGAGGGGCGCGCGTGTCGTCTTGCCTGCGCCGGGGGGGGCCACAAGCACCGCCGATGCGCGCGCGGCCAAGGCGTCGCGCAATTCGGTGAGGACGGCGTCAATCGGAAGCGGGGTGGCAAACTTCATGGCGATGGCATCTGGTGTGGCGTCCCGTTCTTGCCTACCACCATTGCGGCTGGGAGCTTAGAGACAAATTCGGGACGCCACACCAGTGCCGCCGGCTTCCCTCACATCCGCTCGCCGGAAGTTGAACGCTCCAGCACTTCGCCCGCGCGCCGGCGTGCCCAGATAAGGACTCGACCGGCTGGAACACCGTCTCGCATCAGGGAGCTCCCATGCCACTTCTCGCAAAAAGCAAAACGCTAATGCCCAATCCCAAGCAAGCGCTACCCGGCCGGCCCAATCCCATCCCCACCGCGGCATCGCATTTCGTTAACGGGGCGTTACTTAAAGGTCCGTACCCGGATGGCGGCGAAATCGCCATGTTCGGGCTCGGCTGTTTTTGGGGCGCGGAAAAGGCGTTCTGGAGCCTGCCGGGCGTGCTTGTCACTGCCGCGGGATATTCGGGCGGCTATACGCCCAACCCTACCTATCAGGAGGTATGCAGCGGCCAGACCGGCCATAACGAGGTGGTGCGCGTCGTTTTCGATCCCAAGCGGATCGCCTATGCGGAGCTCTTGAAGGCGTTCTTTGAAGCGCACGACCCGACCCAGTACATGCGCCAGGGCGCCGACATAGGCACGCAATACCGCTCGGCGATCTACACCTATTCGGAGCGCCAGGCGGAGGAAGCGAACGCGGCCAAGGAAGCCTATCAGGCCGCGCTTAGCGCACACGGGTTTGGCGCCGCCGCCACCGAGATCGAACCGGCGGGCGAGTTCTATTTCGCCGAGGATTACCACCAGCAATACCTCGCCAAGAACCCGCGCGGCTATTGCGGCCACGGGGGCACCGGCGTCAGCTGCCCGATCGGACTTGGCGCGGCCTCCGCTACACCGTGAGGCGGTGCGCAAAAATAGCCGCGTTGCTGTCATCTTGCGCCCGGCGGTTCTGCGTCATGAGCTTCTCCTGCCGCACTTAGACTTCAACCGCTGGAGCCGGCTTGCTAAGTCTTGCGGTTAAGCAAATCGGTTATGTAGGCGAAGATTCGGTAACAGGGGCAAAAGTCCGGGCAGGCAATTGCCGGTGCGCCGATGCACGAGCGTCATTCCCGCGCAGGCGGGTATCCATTTATCCCGTTGGAGCAAGCTCTGAGATGGGTCCCCGCCTTCGCGGGGACGACGGCGCACAGCTTGGCTTAACGCGGTGAACTACTTACCTGCCCGGACTTTTGCCCCTGTTACAAGATTTGCGAATTCATCGAATTTTGCGGCCAGCTCTTGGATATTGTCCAAGCACGCTACGTGAAACTCAGGCCCGGCGAATTTGCAGGCCGCGTCACGTTCCTTCTTGCCATGACCGGTTAGAACATGCACGCCGGTCCGAAGCCCCGCGTTCCGGCCTGCTTCAAGGTCGCTCGCTTTGTCTCCCACGATCAGGGAATTCTCAAGACCGGCATTGAGCGCAAGGGCACCGGCCAGCAGCATGCCCGCCTCGGGCTTCCGCCAAGGATGGTCCGTCACGGCTGAATTGGCGAGGATTGCATCGGGAAGGGCGTCCTCGCGGCGCAAGAGTTCGATTAGCCTATTTTCGACCCGGAAATAATCGGCCCAGCCGAAATATCCCCGCCCGATGCCGGATTGATTTGTAATTACGGCGGTGTGAAATCCGATCGCTTTGGCCCGCCGCAACGCCTCGCAGCAGCCTGGAATAAGTGCCACGCCATCCGGATCGGACAGGTACTCCTTTTCCTCGATCATCACCCCGTCCCGGTCTAGAAACAGGGTCGGCCCTGCTTCCCGGCCGGCATCGCCCACGATCCTCAGCCAGCGCTCGTTATCTACGAGGTATTTCGAGAAATCTTCAGGGCCGCCCATTTCATTCACCGTGTGGAGCGCCGGTAAAGTGGCTTTCGATTGCGTAGCAAAGAGCGTGGCCGAGAATGCCATGGAGTTCCTGAATGCGGGCCGTTTCAGCCGAGGGCACGATCAAGGCGATATCGGCCAACCTGGCGAGAGCGGCTCCGCCGTTTCCAGTAAAAAGCGCGGTCTTGCACCCCATCGTGCGCGCCTGCTCTAGCCCCAAAATCACGTTCGGGCTCCGGCCGGAGGTCGAGATACCCACGGCGAGATCGTCCTGCAACGCTAATGCTTCGACTTGCCGGCTGAAGACGTGCTCGAAGCCGAAATCGTTGCCGGCCGCGGTCAAGGCTGAGCTGTCGGCCGTAAGCGCGATGGCGGCAAGCGCCCTCCGGTTGAGCCGGTATCTCACGGTAAGCTCGGCGGCCCAATGTTGCGCGTCGGAGGCGCTGCCGCCATTGCCGAAGAATAAAAGCTTGTTTCCCCGTTCAAGCGTCGAGATGGCAAGCGCTACAAGCGCAGCAAATGGCCCGGCAAGCACATCGGCTGAAGCGTATGCCACAGCAATATGAGCGTCGAGCCCGGATCGCCAAAGCGCGGACCAATCGCGGGTTTCCGTCGCCATTTTCTCTCCTCGATTTGGGGCAAGAACCCTAAGGGGGCCGGCGCCCGAACCTCTAGCATAACGAACGCCTTGGTATCATGAAACATTTTGCAGCGCATATTGCGAAGCTTCAATCGGCGGCGGTGCTGGTGATCGGCGACGTGATGCTCGACACCTTTATCTATGGCGATGTGAACCGGATTTCGCCCGAAGCTCCCATCCCAATCCTCTCGGTCCGCGAGGAAAAGAACATGGCAGGCGGTGCGGCCAACGTCGCGCTCAACGTGGCGGCGCTGGGTGCCAGCCCGATTGTCGTCGGCATCGTTGGCGATGACGATGCGGGCCGCCTCTTGCACCAGCTTTTGAGTCCAGCGGATGGACGGACGCAGGCCCAGCTTGTCATCGATCCCTCCCGGCCCACGACTTTGAAGGCGCGCTATATCGGCAACAACCAGCAAATCCTGCGCGCGGATAGGGAGCGCGTGGAAAACGCCAGTCCTGACATCGAGGACGCGCTGATCGCGAAAGTGCGCGAATGCCTGCCAGCTTCGGACATTGTGGCGATCTCCGATTATGGCAAGGGCGTTCTCACCGATCGCGTGCTCTCCGAAATCATGCTTCTATGCGAGAGCCACGGCCGGCCCGTTATTGTCGATCCCAAACGTGTGCGCTGGGATGCCTACAAGGGGGCTTCGGTGATTAAGCCGAATCTGCAGGAGCTGCTGCGCGCCACGGGCCGCGATCTGCACCATGCGGGCGAAGCCGGCCGGGCGGCGCTGGAGATCGCCGCCACGCTTGGCGCAAGCGTGCTCCTCACACGGTCCAAAGACGGCATCTCTCTCTACCGCAAAGACCACGAGCCAGTGCATGCGCGAGCGGTCGCGCACGAGGTGTTCGATGTCTCAGGCGCGGGCGACACAGCGCTTGCGGTTTTTGCCGCGGCTCTGGGAGCGGGAATTGCAGCGGATGCCGCCATGCACCTGGCGAACCACGCCGCAGGCATCGCCGTCACCAAGCTTGGCACCGCTGTCGTGACTGCGGATGAGCTTGTCAGGGCGCTTGCCTCGGAGGATTTTTTTCTTAGCGCGCCGGAGCGCATCCTGGATTCCCAAAGTGCGGCTGGCGTCATAGAACGCTGGAAGGCAAGAGGCTTGCGTGTAGGCTTCACGAACGGCTGCTTCGATATCTTGCATGCAGGCCACGTGGCCATGCTATCCAAAGCGGCTGAAGCTTGCGACCGGCTTGTCGTGGCACTCAATTCCGATGCGTCGGTGCGCCGGCTTAAGGGCGAAAGCCGCCCTGTCCAGACCGAAAGCTCGCGCACTCAGGTGATGGCGGGGTTGAAAGCCGCAAGCCTCGTCACCGTCTTCAGTGAGGACACGCCGATCGAGCTCATCAAGCTGTTCCGGCCGGACGTGCTATTCAAAGGCGCCGACTATAAGGAGGACGAGGTCGTGGGCGGCGATTTGGTTAAATCCTGGGGCGGCAAAGTCGTGCTCATCGAGCTTTCGCCGGGCTTGTCCACTACCAATGTCATTGGCCGCACCCGTAGCATGGGCTAGAAGTGGCCGGATTTGATCGAAGGATCGTTTCCCGGATACCGGCAGAGCCGGTTCCGGGACGACGCCAAGCGGTTCGAGGGGCAAGCATGATTGTCGTGACAGGCGGGGCCGGGTTCATCGGCTCGAACATCGTGGCGGCGCTAGCGGAGCGGGGCGAGAGCGTGGTCATCTCCGATGTCCTCGGCGACGGCGATAAATGGAAGAACATCGCCAAGCATTTGGTTCGCGATATCCTTCCACCCGAAGCGCTCGAACAATGGCTGCATGCGAACGCCGCGAGAGTCACGGCCGTCGTGCATATGGGTGCCATCAGCGCCACAACCGAGCGGGACGCCGATCTCATCGTGAAATCGAATCTGCGCCTTTCCATCGATTTATGGGACCTTTGCGCGCGTCATGGCTGGCCTTTCATCTACGCCTCCTCCGCCGCGACCTACGGGGACGGATCGCAGGGGTTCGACGACGCTTCCGATGCCGCGAACCTCGCGCGCCTGAGGCCGCTCAACCCTTACGGATGGAGCAAACACCTCTTCGACCGCCGCGTGCGAAACGTGGTGGACGCGGAAGAGCCCGCACCGCCGAAATGGGCGGGGCTCAAATTTTTCAACGTCTACGGGCCGAACGAATACCATAAGGGCAGCATGCGCAGTGTGATCGCGGCCAATTATGAGGCTGTCGCCGCTGGCGCTCCACTTCGCCTGTTCCGCTCGGACCATAAGGATTACGCAGATGGCGGGCAGATGCGCGACTTTATCTATGTGACCGATTGCGTGGCTGTGGTGCTGTGGATGCTCGGCAATGCAGTTCCCTCAGACATCTACAATGTGGGCACAGGCAAGGCCCGTAGCTGGCTCGATCTTGGCAAAGCCCTGTTCGCCGCAGCCAAGCTGGAGGAACGGATCGAGTTCATCGACATGCCGGATACCTTGCGCGGGCGGTATCAGTATTTTACCGAAGCAACGATGGGCAAGCTGACCCGCGCGGGATTTAAGCGCCCCATGACGTCGCTCGAGGACGGCATAAATGAGTACGTCCAGCGTTATCTTGCAGCCTCCTGCATTTACGCCTAAGGCATTGCTTTAGGCCGGAGAGATGAAGGATGGGCACGCTCAATAGCGACGGGGAAAAACCAACCGGGCAGCCACCTGCGGCTGGGACAGCGGCCCCGTGCCCAAAGCGCAGAAGGCTCTTGTTTATCAGCACTTCCCACCTTGGGGACGCTGTGATTACGACGGGGCTCCTGGCTAAGGCGCTGGAGCAGTATGGGCCGTGCGAAGTGACGGTTGCGTGCGGCCCGGTGGCAGCGCCGCTCTTTAGCGCCGTTCCCGGATTGAAGCGCATTTTCATTCTACGCAAGAAGGAGAGAGTTAAGGATTTTCTACGCTTGTGGGCATACGCCATGCAATTCTACTGGCATGCAATAATAGATATTCAGAATTCGTTTGTTTCGTATCTGGCGCCCAGAAGAAGAGCGTTTCGCTTTATAAAAGTGAAGATGACGTCGCCGAAATGCGCCCAGCTGGCAAAGGCGATGAAACTTCCCAAGGTTCCCGATAGCCGCATTTGGCTGAGCGATGCCGCACAAGAGAGCGCACGGGCGATGCTACCGGAGGGGGCCCCCATACTTGCGCTCTGCCCGACCGCGGGATGGAGACCGAAAGCTTGGCCTGCCGAAAGATTTATCGAATTGGCCCAGCGCCTTGCCTTCAAGCGCGTGGCAATTTTCGCCGCTTGGTATGAGCGCGCGCAGATCGAGCCTATCGTCGCCGGCCTCCGGGACAAAATGGAGGTGATCGATCTTGCCGGCAAGACCGATGCGCTCGAAGCGGCAGCGTGCCTCGCCCGGTGCAGCCTGTGCGTCGCAAACGATTCCGGCCTTATGCATGTCGGTGCGGCGATAGGCATCCCAACGGTCGGCATTTTCGGGCCGTCCAGCGATTTGGTGTACGCGCCTCATGGGCCGCTAACGGCTGTGGTCCGGGCCGCACCCTATCCGGGAGAGAATAATATCCCCGATCCGGCCGCGCTCATGCAGGCCGTGACCGTGGATAGCGTGGTGGATGCGGCGAAAAAACTGATGGAACGGCAGGCGGCCTGTTACCACCCCGCGGCCGCTGCGCAATGAGACTTCACGGGCGCGCCTGATTTGCGGGCCGGGCGAATGCCCGGCCCACATACGATGAACGCGGTTGGCGTAACAGGGGCAAAAGGTCCCTGCATGAGCGTCATGCCCGCGAAGGCGCATACGCGCTGAGATAACGGCGGATAGCGTAACGAACGAGGGGATCTCCCCTCACCCTGTCCCTCTCCCCATGGGAGAGGGGACGCCCTACCAACGGCTGCGAGCGGACTCCCTCTCCCATGGGGAGAGGGCTGGGGTGAGGGGCGGAAGCTCCGATCATGGCACGACCAGGCGTCTATCATAGCGCATATGCGCGAAGGCGGGCATCCACGTCAGCCAAATACATCGCTCTTACATATACTTAGCATGGGTCCCCGCCTTCGCGGGGACGACGGCGGCGGAAAAGCCAAAGAGATCGCCTGCCCGGGCTTTGGCCCCTGTTACCGGTTGGCTTAGGCCGCCTGTTGCAGCTTCTCCTCGACGTAATCCCAGTTGATGAGGTGATCGACGAAGGCTTCGAGGAACTTCGGCCGCGCGTTGCGGTAGTCGATGTAATAGGCGTGCTCCCACACATCGACGGTGAGGATTGGCGTGGCGCCGTGCACGAGCGGATTCTCGGCGTTCGGCGTTTTCATGATTTCGAGCTTACCGTTCTTCACCGCGAGCCAAGCCCAGCCCGAGCCGAATTGGGCCTTAGCCGCCTCGATGAACGCCTCGCGGAACTTGGCGTAGCCGCCGAGATCGCTATCGATCTTAGCCTGCACCGCACCCGGAAGCTTCGTGCCGCCGCCGTCCTTCTTCATCCACTTCCAGAATTCCGAGTGGTTGTAGTGCTGGCCGGCATTGTTGAACAACGGCACGTTCTTGCCGAAGCTTTCCTTGATAACGTCTTCGAGGCTCTTGCCCTCCAGCCCCGAGCCGGGAAGCAGCTTGGTGAGGTTCTCGAAATAGGCCATGTGGTGCTTGTCGTGATGGTATTGCAGCGTCTCCGCCGACGTGTACGGCTGCAAGGCATCGTAGGAATACGGAAGATCGGGAAATTGAAATGCCACGTTTCTCTCCTTCGCGTCGTTGTACCGGTTATACCGTGTACCTAAGCGAGCACCGGGAGACTGACAAGCGTGGGGTCACGCACCGGTTGGGGAAAAAAATAAGGGAAGTATGAAACCCCTGAATTTCATACTTCCCAGAATTTGGCCGAGGAAAGGTTCGTGATGGTTTACCTACAGGGATCGGACAAGGACAAGAATGCTACAGCGCGGCTGAACGCTACATGAACGCGCCGTTCAGGTTCAGTTGCAGAATCGCACGATTTTTCGAGGCCCAAGCCATCCGTGATCAAATGAATGTGAGCTGGAGGAAGTGCCGGTAGATACCGTTGAGCCTTTCGAGATCGGCCACAGCCACGCATTCGTCCACCTTGTGCGCCGTCGCGTTCAGGAGGCCAAGCTCGGCCACAGGGCAAAGCTCCTTGATGTAGCGCGCGTCGGAGGTTCCGCCACCAGTCGATAGAACCGGCTGCCGGCCCGTCTCAGCCTTGACTGCATCGCTCAAGCGTTGGACGAATCCACCCGGCTCGGTGAGGAAGCTCTCGGCGGCCGGCTCGTATTCGAGCGTGTGCCCGATGCCGCTGCCGGCCAAGGCGGCGCTCACCTGGAATTCGATCCAAGCCTTGAGGCTATTGCTGGTGTGGAGGCTGTTGAAGCGGATGTTAAAGCGCGCCGTGGCCGAAGCCGGAATGACGTTGGTAGCTGTTTTGACGG
>JBKQNN010000208.1:0-20791 GCA_052145975.1 Rhodomicrobium sp.
CGTTTCGAACTCGTGCGGCAGCTTCGTCTGGTCGATGATGCAAACGGCCGTCCCGCCGCTATCGCGCCAGATGGTCCGGTAGTGAACTCCGCCGATTTTCATGGGTCTACTCCTGCGCGCGCCGTACTTTGGAAACCAGCGTAGATGATCGCTTTTCGCGTTCGTGCAAGCGTTAAATGCGGGACAGGCAAATTATCCGCCGGAAATGCTGAGCGAACAGACGCGGTTTTATACAATCCTCGTCTCTACCGCGACCGCCTACGCGAAACGAACGATGCGTTAAGGTCCCGGCCCTCACCGCGAGGCGGCCACTTCGGCGGAGAGGCCGGCCGCCTGGGCGATCCAGAAACGGGAAGCGAAAATGTTTCTATGACATCAGGCGGGTTTATCTGCTATAGCTCCACGGGCGGCGCTTTAATGGTAAAACACGGGCGGGAACAATGAAAACATATCAGAACTGTATAAAAGAGTATGACGACAAAGTTCCGCATATGCCCAGTATATACATGCTTGGCTTTCTCGACGCCATCGCCTTTATATTCAATAAAGATCGGACACAAGTGGTTAAAGACACACAGGAGTACCGGTCTGAACGTATCTTTGAGGAAGAGGAAGCCTGAGAAGGCTTACTTATGACTGTTCTTTCCGGTCTGCTGCGTCATGCGGCTTGCGTGGCCCTGGCGCGCTGGGCGCGGACGAAGCGCACGAAGCGATCCACCCAAGGGTTGGCGGCGGTCGCCCGCAAATGGCAAAAGCTTGCCAGAAGGTTGCCGAGCACGATGCCGTCGCGGCCCGCTCCTATGCCTGTGCCGCGGGCGACCTTGTAGGCGAACCGCAAAGACGGTTCGAGGTTCTCCAGGCTCGCGTAGTGGAATTCGTGCGCCGGGATCGCCATCGCAGGCGCGGCCGGCCATGGGGCATCGGCGGTTTCCTCCAGCACGGCAAGTCCCCGGCCCTGCGGCCTTGTGTGCATCACCGCATCGGCCGGGATGACGCCCGCCATCTCGTGGGAGGCATCCCCCCAGCGGATGGAGCGGGCGAGATACATCATGCCGCCGCACTCGGCGTAGGCCGGCAGCCCGGCGCGGATTTTTTGCGCGATGTCGGCCCGGAGCGAAGCGTTCGCTTCGAGCTGCGGGCCCTGCGTTTCGGGAAAGCCGCCGCCGATGAAGAGGCCATCGGCGCCGGGAAGGCGGGCGTCCGACAGCGCGTCGAAGAAGCAAAGCTTGGCGCCCGCCCGCTCGAAGGCTTCGAGATCGCCGGGATAATAGAAGCCGAAAGCGCTGTCGCGGGCGATGGCGATGCGGACGTCCTGCCGGGCCGGAGTGCTGGGCGCGGCCGGGCTGGCGGGAAGCGGCGGGGCGCTGCGCGCAATTTCAAGCAAGCTATCGAGGTCCACGCCGCTTTCGACCGCCTGGCGAAGCCGCTCGATGCGTGCGCGGGCGGCTGGCGTTTCCATCGGCGTCATCAACCCGAGATGGCGCTCTTCGATGGCGAAGCCGCCATCCCGCGGCAGCGCGCCAAGCACCGGAATGCCCGAATAGCGCTGTACGGCTTGCCGCACTTTACTCTCCTGCCGGGCCACGCCAACCTTGTTCAAGATGACGCCCGCGATCTTTACCTCAGGGTCGAAGGCCTGATAGCCCAGGAGCAGCGGAGCCACGCCGCGCGTCATTCCGAGCGTGTCGATCACCAGGATGACTGGCGCCGCCGTAAGCTTCGCCAGCGCGGCGCTCGAGTCGCTGCCCTCAAGGTCCACGCCGTCGTGCAGGCCCTTATTGCCCTCGATCAGCGCAAGATCGGCGCCGGCTGCGCGCGATCCGGCGCTTGCGGCGATTTCGGCATGCGTTTGCGTGTTGAAGTCGAGGTTGAAGCAAGGCCGGCCGCTCGCGCGCGCAAGCCACATCGGATCGATATAGTCCGGCCCCTTTTTGAATGTCTGGACAGCGAGCCCGCGCGCAGCGAACGCCGCGGCAAGGCCAATGGAAACGGTCGTCTTCCCCGAGGATTTATGAGCCGCCGATAGGAAAAGCCGCGCCATCACGGTCTGCCTCTGTTCGTGAGCTTACAACCCCTCACCCCAACCCTCACCCTATGGGAGAGGGAGTTCGGTCGCACCCGTTGAAAAGGCGTCCCCTCTCCCATCCGCATCCGCTTGCGGATGCGGATACTCGAGCGGCAAGCTCGCCAAGGCGAGCTTGCTGGGAGAGGGACAGGGTGAGGGGGTACGAGCCCTGAAATTTGCCGCTCCACCTGCCCCAGCATCATCGCCTTATGCCGCCGCGTCCAGGCTGGCGCGGTCGCGCTGCGCCCACATATTCTCGGCGAGGATCTGTGCGTCCTCCTGGCTTGCGGCGTGGCCGAGCGCCTTGAGCGCAATGGCGAGCGTGCCCCAGATCGCGGCCTCGCCGTACTCATCAGTCATTTCGCCGCGCCAAAGCGCAGCCAAGCGGCCAAGGTGCATTTCCTCTTCCGCAGCCTGGCGCGGCTCGGGAAGGAGGGCGGGCCAGCGCTCCTCCGCCGTCACGCCCTCATGAACCGTGAGCACTTCGCAAGGCTTATTCGGGCGTCGCTCGATCTCGCCGCCTTCGCCGCGGAAGACGGCCATGTGCGGCTGGCCCAGCAGCGCCGCTGCTTTCTGGTGAATTTCCATATAGCCGGGGTGGAAGACGGCTTGCAGCATTGCCGGCGCGGCGAAGGGATTGAGCATGCGCGAGAGCGTATGCACGGGCGAGCGCAGGCCCAGAATTGGGCGCAGCTCGATAAGCCGCGCAAGCTGCGGGCTGACGCGATCCAGCGTCAAATAAGCGAAATTCCGCTGACCGAGGTGTACTACGGCTTCCTCGAAGCTGCCCGCAACCGGAATGCCGAGGCGCGCCAGGGCTTCGCTCGTATAAACGCGGCCCGCCGTGTGCCCTTCCGCGCCGTGCATGAAGACGCTGAGGCCGTTCCGCGCCAGCAGCAGCGCAGCGAGAAGGAACCATGGAAGCTGCCTGCGCTTGCCGGCATAGGAGGACCAATCGAGGTCCACCTTGGGCAGGGCGGAGGGCAGCGCCATCGCCTCGCAGGCGGCTCGCACGAAGCCGGCGATCTCCTCCGGGCTTTCTTCCTTCACCCTCAGCAGCATGAGAAAAGCGCCGAGCTGCTCGGGCAGGACATCGCCCTTCAGGATCATGCTCATGGCTTCCTGCGCTTCTGCCATCGTCAGCGCTCGCGAGAGCGACTTTCCGCGGCCCAATATCTGGATGAACCGGGCGAAGGGATGAGGCGATGGCATCATAGGCGTAAACTCCTAACGGGCGGTCAGCGGGTGCGCGGCGCCGCGAGGCAGGAACGGCAGCAGCTTAATGCCAACGCCCGCGATTAGCATGGCGATTGAAATCCCGCTCACCCCAAGCAAAAGCTCGGGCAGCGAAGGCCAATATTGGGGAACTTGGCCATCGAAGAACGGGCTTGACACCTCCATACCAGGAAAGAGCCTCAGAGGGAAAGCCTGCCCGCCGATGATGGTGACGTACATTTGCGCCAGGCCGCCGAGCAGGAAGAGCACCGCCGAAACGGCGACTCCCAGCCATGCGTTCCGGCCGCGCGCCAAGATAACGATGGCCAGCGGCAGCAGGGTGCCCACTGCTATCTGTCCGATCCAGAATGCAGCGGTGTAGATGCCGCCGTCGCGCAGCAGGAAGGCTTCCACGGGGCGGTAGCTGGGCTGATAGAGCTTGGTCAGGTGATGGACCACTGTGAAATAGAGAACGGCCAGCGCGAAAAGCACGAACATCGCCCGGAACTTTTGAAGCATTTCCCGGCCTATCAGCTCGCTTCTCACCTCGCGGCTCATCATCAACAGCACGAGCACGGTGAAGGCCAGGCCGTAGAGGAAGGAGGACACGATGAACAGGGGCGCCATGATCGCGGCGGAGTAGGCGTCGCGTGCGATGAGGAAGCCGAAGATCGAGCCCGTGCCGGTGGTGAGAGCAAAGCGCCAGAAGAACGCAAAGCCGCCCACCGCCTTTGTCGGCCAGTGCGAGCGCGAAACCTTGCGGTCCATCATAACGAAGAGATAGGCCGCCACAACGGCGAAGAAGCCGGTGTAGAGGTAGATGTTCCACGCGAAGATCGATTTGAAGTTATAGGTGGTCATCGCGACGATCAGGCGGTCTGGGCGTCCGAGATCAAGCACGAGCACGGCAAGGCCGCCCGCTAGCAGCGCGATTGCCAAGAGGCCCGAGAGCCGCGCATAGGGCTTATAGGCCAGGCGGTTGAACACGGACGAGAAGGAGGCCACGTTCAGCGCGCCCGACGCGGCCACGATCAGGAAGACCGCAAATACGTGCGGCGCGCCCCAGACGATCTGGTTCGACATGCCCGTTACGATATGGCCATAATGCTCCATGTAGAGCGCCGCGCCCAGGCCAACGGCGACGACAAGGACGTGCAAGCCCATGAGCCCTGTGAAAAAGACGCTGTGGTCCGCGTACCGGCTGTATTCGACCTTTGCCATGCCTATCTCCGCCCTGGACTCTCTCATCTGATCGAGGGAATCTCCCCTCACCCTGTCCCTCTCCCCATGGGAGAGGGAACGCTGTTGCACGCTCAATGCGCCATTCAGGGGTCCCTTCTCCCATGGGGAGAAGGACAGGGTGAGGGGTGATGCCCTTCGTTCATTACGCCTTCCCTCAGATGTTCTGATAGTAGACCCCGGTGTCGCAGCCCAAATCCTCGCGGATGCGCGCCGTGCGGTAGGTGGCGACGCGCTTGGCGATTTCGCTCGAAGGATCGTTGAGATCGCCGGAAAGGATAGCCTCGCGGCCCGCGGCTTTGCACGCCCCGGCGCAAGCGGGGATTTCGCCCTTATCGATACGGTGGGCGCATAGGGTGCACGCCTCGACAGTGCCTTTGCCGCGCGGCGCGTCCGGCATCTGGTCTGTCAGCGTCTCATGCACGAAGGAGCGCGCCTTGAAGGGGCAGGCCATCATGCAATAGCGGCAGCCGATGCAGATATGCCGGTCCACGAGAACGATGCCGTCCGCCCGCTTGAAGGAGGCGCCCGTCGGGCAGACATCAACGCAGGGCGGGTTGGCGCAGTGCTGGCACATCATCGGCAGCGAGAAATGCGCGCCGGTCCTGGGGTCCTTGACGCTGAGTTTGCGTATCCATTGCGGGTCCGTCGCGGGATGGCCGGTGCTTTTCCAGCCAAAAGTGGTTGAGCAGGCAGCTACGCAATCGTTGCACCCGTCCTCGCATTTGCTGGCGTCGACGAGTAGGCCCCAGCGGACCTTCGAGGAAACTGGCGGCGTTGGCCCGGCGGCTTCGGCTTGCCCGCCCATGGCGTAAAGTGTCACGCCGGGTGCGACTATCGTTGCCGCCAATGCGGCGGTGCTTAGGAGAAAGCCGCGGCGGCTTGTGCCGTCCGCGTTTCCATCCGCGCCGGGCTCGCAAGTGCAGCTCCCGTTCACGTCTGCGCATCCCCTGGTCATGGATGGCTCCCTTGCAAATAGTCCGCCAGAGCTACCGTGCCCTTGGTGGCGGGTTCCGCGGCCGCGGCTGGCGATTTCGCGGCGGGCCGCGAAGCGTGGCATTCGAAGCAGTCGATTGAAACCGCCGCGTAATCGTGGCAGCTCCGGCAAAAATGCTTGGGGCTTTCGTAGCTGACGGGCTGCCCATCGCCGCCCGTCACGGCATGGCAGCCAACGCAGTCCTTTATACTAAACTTCGCGCCACGCACGCCGTCATGCACGGTCTCGTCGCGCTGATGCTTCATCATAGTCATGTGATAGCGCCGCATGAAATCGGTATCGGCGACGCAGTGCTCGCCGCGTCCCTTGGGCGGATGCGGGACGAGGGCACTCTCCGCGTGCGCGGCACTCCCGATCACGGCGCCGGCGAAGAACGCCGCGATGAGAGCCCGAATGAGGGTATCTCCCCTCACCCTGTCCCTCTCCCCATGGGAGAGGGGACGCCCGAATTGAGGCCGTGCCCGTGCAACACCGTCCCCTCTCCCACGGGGAGAGGGACAGGGTGAGGGGCGCGAGCGCAGTTCTCGCCCAACCCCCCTCAACAGGAACAAGCTGAACATTATCGCGTTACTCCCCAAGGCCCATGTGGACGGTGGCGGCCTGGCTAGTCTTTTCGTTCCATTCTTCTTCTTGCTTCGATCCGGTGAGCACGATGGCATTCGAGACCATCTGATGGACGCTGACGATCGCTTCCATGTCGAAGCCGAACTTGGGCAGCACCTTCGAGAACTGCGCTTTGCAAATGGCGCAAATGGCGGCCATGTGCGTGACGCCGTGCTCCTCGCTGACTTCTTTCAGGGCCTTCATCCGGGGCGAGGCGCCCTTCACACGCAAATCCATCAGTTCGTCGGTCAGGAGCCCGCCGCCGCCGCCGCAACAAAGCGTCCCTTCGCGGATCGTTGCCGGGTCCATATCGAAATAGTAGTTGCACGATGCGCGAAGCACCGCGCGCGGGATTTCGAACTGCCCGCCGGGCGTGTTGCCCATGCGCGTGGCGCGTGCGACATTGCAGCTATCGTGGAAGGTGAGCCTTATATGGTCGTTTTTCGACTTATCGAGCCGCAGCTTGCCGGCCTCGATGAGATCGTAGGTGAATTCGCAGATGTGCTGCGGCACCGGATAGCGCGGGTCGAGGAAATCGAACGGCCCCGCCAGCGTGTTGAGGAAACTGTAGGCGACGCGCCAGGCGTGGCCGCATTCGCCGAACACGAGCCGTTTGACTTTGAGATCGCGCGCGGCTTTGGCGACCCGCTGCGAGACTTTCTGCATGTTCTCGTAGGAACCGATGAACATGCCGAAATTCGCGGCCTCGGAGGCGTGGGAGCTGAAGGTCCAGGAGATGCCCGCCTCGTGCAGCACCTTGGCGTAGCCCATCAGCCCTTCCATGTGCGGCGAGGCGAAAAAGTCGGCTGACGGCGTGACCAGCAGGATTTCGGCGCCTTCCTGGTCGAGCGGCAGCTTCACCGGCACGCCCGTTTCTTCCTCGATCTCCTCCTCAAGGCCCTCAAGCGTATTCTTCAGCGCCTTGGGCGGCAGGCCAAGATTATTGCCGACAGTGAAGACCTTGCCGATGATCTCGTTGCAGTATTTCTGGCCCATGCCGATCGAGTCCATGATCTCGCGGGCAGCCATGGAGATTTCGGCGGTATCGATGCCAAAGGGGCAGTAGGCCGAGCAGCGC
Source organism: Rhodomicrobium sp. (assembly GCA_052145975.1). Classification (GTDB taxonomy): domain Bacteria; phylum Pseudomonadota; class Alphaproteobacteria; order Rhizobiales; family Rhodomicrobiaceae; genus Rhodomicrobium. Next base: position 7,198 of record JBKQNN010000208.1, read on the forward strand.
CGGCACTGCGAGCACTGATGGAAGTAGCTATACCACTCGTCGAGCACCTCGCGCGTCAGGTCCTCCGCGCCGACGAGCCAGGGGACAACTTTCCCGGCCAGCGTGAAATAACGCCGGTAGACCTTGCGCATCAGGTTCTGCCGCGCGGCCGGCATGTTCTTGGGATCGCCGGTGCCCATGAAGTAGTGGCATTTGTCGGTGCAGGCGCCGCAGCGCACGCAAGCGTCGAGATAAACACGCAGCGCGCGGTTGTTCTTGACGAGATCGCCAAGCTTGAGGATCGCCTTCTCTTGCCAGTTCTCGACGAGCTCGCCAGGAAAACCGAGCGGCGCCTGGTGCGCGGGCGTCGCGGGATAGGGCTTGCTCTTCGCCATTGCGCCGTAGGCAAGCGCGGGGACGTCCAGCGGATCCTCGTAGGCGGCGTGTCCGTGCAATTGTTCTGCGTGCTCCATGATCCGCCTCATTACGCCTTGGCCGCCGCAGCGCGGGCTGGCGCATAGCGGCGCTCGCGCGAGTTATCGGCTTGGTTGCGCGACGGGCTGAAGAAAATCCCCGGCGCATGCAGCATCTTCGAGAAGGGAAAAACCGCCATCAGCAAGGCCACAAGAGCCAGATGCGTGAGCAGGATGGGATCGGCGGGCAGCGGCTGGATATCGAAGGCCATCAGCCCCAGGAAGAAGCCTTTCAGCGCGACGATATCGGTCCGCACCAGGAATTTCATGGCGAGGCCGGATGCGCCGATCAGAATAAGCAGGAGCAAAATCAGATGGTCGAAGGCGTCGCTGATATAGCGTACCCGCGCGATGGCCACGCGCCGCGCCCAAAGTGCCAGCAGCGCGCCAACCATGGCGAAGCCTGCGTAGATGCCGAAAGGCTGGGCGAGCTGGACCGGCAACCACACAGGCTGGGTGAAGTAACGCAGATGGCGGAAGAGCACGAGAACCAAAGCGCCGTGGAAAGCGATGCCGAACAGCCAGATCCACTTGTTGGATTTATATAGGCTCTCGAAAACCACCACTTCGCGCAACACGCGGAACGCTGCGCCTGCCCGCGTTATGGGCGCGGGCGTCGCCGGGACTTTCAGGGGAGCCGGCGTGTTGGCGTATTGGAAGATGCGCAAGAGCAGCCCGCCCGCGAACAGGGCAAAGGCTGCGTAGAATATGACCGCGTAAATAGTCGTTTGCACGGCGATACATCCCCTTATCCCGAGTCTTGCGCCCGGTGATGGCGTTTCCTGGTTACTAAAATGGCTGCGGTTTCATACCAGCCGCCAAAAATCCTGACCGTTCCTGTCATTGCGAGGGCTTCAGCCCCGAAGCAATCCAGAGCACAAACGCGGCGCCAGTTTCTGGATCGCCACGGCGGCAAGGGCCGCCTCGCGATGACGGCGTTGCGGCGGAACGGTCCAAACTTACGGCTTTCGGTATTAAATGCAGCCCGTCGGCTTCGGCAGGCCGGCGATTTTGCAGGCTTGCTTCGCCGGACCGTAAGGGAACAGCTCGTAAAGATGCTTCTGATCGCCCTTTTCAGCCCCGAACTTCTTCTTCATCTCTTTTACGAGGATGCGGATGGCGGGCGCGATCTGGTATTCGTCGTAATATTCGCGGAGGAAATCCACGACTTCCCAATGCTCGGGCGTCATGTCGATGTTCTCGGCCTTCGAGATCACCACGGCGAGGTCTTTGTTCCACACCGTGATGTCGGTGAGGTAGCCTTCTTCATCGTGTTCCGCGACGACGCCGCCAGCTTCATAACTTGCCATGCTATTTCACTCCGTCCCAGTTAGTAAGTTATCTTCCCTTGCCGCTCAAAGCCACGCAACCGTGCGGCCGTGCTGCGTGACGAGATCGACGAAACCGCCATATTCGACAAGCTCTATTCCATCGATCACGTCCTGCGGCTTGATACCCCGCGCAGCCAAATCCGGCGCAAGCGCGTAAACCTTGCTGTTCTTCAGCGCGGCCTGCACCATGCTCGCGGCGACCGACCCTTTGCGGGCACCGAGAACGCCGTCCTCGATCATAAGAACGGCATCGCCAGCGGCGATATGGCCGAGGCAGCTATGCAGCGAGGACCTCTCGAAGGGGGATTTGTTCACCGTATGAAGGGTGGACATGGCTTCAATACTCCTCGCGATCAAAAGCTTAGGACAACGTCTTGGCTAGCGATTAGGCCAGCCATTTCGCTGCGGCTAATAAGGTGGATCGAGGGCTTTACGGCGTAGTCCTCGTTCTCGTCTTCCCAGGTGATCTCCTGCAGATCGGCCAGGGTGAGGCCGCGCGCCTCAAGCGACTCGCGCTCGACATAGAGTTTGCGTACCTCGAAATCCCCGAGCGCCTTGTAGGTACGCGAGAAATTCTTCATGCCCACGCCCGCGGTGTCCTGGTTCGCCATAAGCTGATACACGCCGTCGTCGATGAAGGCGAGGCTGACGTCCTGCTCGAAAGCGGCGCCGATCAGAACGACTTCAAGGGATTCGAGCGCGTAAATCGTGCCGTAGGGCGCCTTGCGGTTGATATACAAAAATTTCTTGGCCATGGCTCCCTCTCAGTCCCCGAAAGTCACAAGCCGCTCGGCCTGGATGCCAGCTTCGATGAGCTGACCCAGCCCGGAGATGCGGAAGCCCGGCGCGATGTTGTTCGCGTCCTTGCCATGGCGCTTCGCCTCGTCTGCGTCGAGGATGCCGCGGCGCTGCGCGGCGGCGACGCAAACCACGAGGTCGAGCTTGTACTTCTCGCCGAGTTCGGTCCAAAGCTTTTGCAGATTGCGGTCGTCCTGCGGCGGCACGCCGAGCCGCGTGCCGTTGTTCACGCCATCATGGTAGAAGAAGACGCGGAAGATCGTGTGCCCCTTCTCCAGTGCGGCTTTGGTGAATTGATAGGCCGTGTCGGACGCCTGGTGCGTGTACGGCCCTTCGTTTACGACGATTGCGAGCTGCAAGGTCCCGTCTCCCCAGCCTTAGAAGTGTACGTGCGCGGACATGTTCATGGTCTTGCGCGCGCCGGTCCACGTGTCGAGGTGGTGCTTCGTGAATGCGAAGCCTGTCAGCTCGAAGAAACGCGGCCAGCCGATGCGATCGATCCACTCGCCCATGCGCTCCCAGTCCTTCGCGTTATCCTTATAGGCGTAGAGGATCTTGCGGACCACTTCGGCAACTTCCGGCCAGCGCGGCGCGTTGTTCGGCAGGTTCGCCACGACCAGCTTGTGGAATGTGGGCTTGGAGCGCGCGTTGGAATGCTTGCCGCCAACCCAAACCGCGATCCTCGTGGAGTCGGCGCCGTTGATCTGCATCGGCGGGCAGGGCGGATAGCAGGCGCCGCAGCACACGCATTTCTGCTCGTCGACCTCAAGCGAAGGCTTGCCGTTCACCATCGCAGGCCGAATCGCCGCGACCGGGCAGCGGGCCACAACCGCGGGGCGCTCGCAGACTTTCGAGACCATATCGTGGTTGATCTTCGGCGGCTTCGTGTATTGCACGTTGATCGAGATGTCGCCTTGGCCGCCACAGTTGATCTGGCAGCAGGAGGTCGTGATGCGAACGCGGTTCGGCATCTCCTCCTTGACGAACTCCTCGAACAGCGAGTCCATCAGGCTCTTCACCACGCCCGAGGCGTCGGTGCCGGGGATATCGCAGTGCAGCCAGCCCTGGGTATGGGAGATCATGGACACGGAGTTGCCGGTTCCGCCGACGGGGAAGCCTTCCTCCGTCAGCTTTCGGACCAGCGGCTCGACCTTGTCCTTCGAGCTGACCATGTACTCGATGTTGCTGCGCGTGGTGAAGCGCACATGGCCTTCCGCGAAGTGATCGGCGATGTCGCAGAGCTTGCGGATGGCGAAGACGTCCATCTGCCGCGGGGTGCCTGCGCGCACGGTCCAGATTTCATCGCCATTCTTGGCGACGTGATGAAGAACGCCGGGGCGCGGGCGGTCGTGCCAGGCCCAATTGCCGTAGTTCTTCTTCATGATGGGATGCATGAAGGGGAAGGGATCCGGAACGCCCGATTCAATTGCGCGGCGCGGTGCTGCAGGGGTGCTCATCGTTAAAATTCTCCGCGGATAATTGTTTCATCTGCGCTATCGCGCTTCGCGCTACTTGAGCGCAATTTGAGAAAGACCGGGGTGAGCGGGAGGGGATGACAGCGTTTGGGAGGAATGCTGCTGTCTCCCATCCCGCTCAAACTACTCGGCCGCTACAGTCAGCCCGGCTTCTTTCGCCTTGCGCTCGAAATACTTCTCGGCTTCCACCGTGAAGTCGTCGGTTCGAACGTAGGAAGACGTGCGCGGGTGGACGATCATGTTCGGATCGGGATCGATGCCGACCGCCTCAAGGAAGGCCGGCAAGCCGATCCGGTCGATGCACTCACCGATACGCTCATGCTCCAGCGCGTTCTCGGCGAAGAAGTCGATGATATTGCGGGCGAGTTCGACCAGCTTCTCGCGGTCCTCATCCGTATCCAGTTTGATGAACGGCACCATCATGATGCCCATCATGTCGCCGACCTTGAGCGCGCGCTTGCCGCCGATCAGGATCGAAGCGCCGCGGTCGTCACCGGGTGCCAGCGCCTTCGTCATGACGTTCATGCAGTGCATGCAGCGCACGCAGGACTTGTTGTCGACGTCGAGCGTATCGTCATCGTTGAGGCTCAGCGCCCGGGTCGGGCACATCGCGATGACGCTGTCGATGGTGTATTTGCGGCCGTGCGAGGCGACGTAGGCTTTCACCTCTTCCTGGTTGACCTTCATATTGTCGCGCCAGGTGCCGATCACGGCAAAGTCGGAGCGGTGAACGGCGTTGACGCAATCGTTGCCGCAGCCCGAAAACTTGAACTTGAACTTATAGGGCAGGGCGGGCCGGTGCATCTCGTCCAGGAATTCGTTAAGCACCGTGCGATGCGCTCTGACCTCGTCGTAGCAAGACTTCTCGCAGCGCGCATGCCCGACGCAGCTCATCGAAGTCCGCATCGCAGGGCCGGCGCCGCCCATGTCGAAGCCCATTCCGTTCAGTTCGTCGAACGCCTTCTGCGTGTTTTCGGTCGTGCAGCCCTGGAACATGATGTCGCCGCTCTGGCCGTGCAGCGCGATAAGGCCCGATCCATGTTTCTCCCAGACGTCGCACAATTTGCGGAGAAGATCGGAGGTGTAATGGTAGCCCGCCGGCGGCATAATGCGCAGCGTGTGAAATTCTTTCGATTCAGGAAATTTGGCCGCGACCTCAGAGAAACGCGGGATAACGCCGCCGCCGTAACCGATGACCGAAACCGTGCCGCCCTTCCAGAAACCTAAGCGCTCCTCGTAGGAGTGTTCAAGCTGCCCGAGCAGGTCGTTCATCATCGGAGCGTAACGCTTGCCCTCGGCATCGCGCAAGCGCTTGAGGCCAGTCACAAAGCTCGGCCAAGGACCCGACTCCAACTCGTCGAGCAGGGGCGTCGCGTGTTTCTTGGGCTGATCGTCATTCGCCATGAGGCCTCCTCGATATTCGCCGCGATCCGCCCAAGCGGGCGGTTCCAACAGCCTTGCGTTTCCTGCCCCGATCCGGCATGCGCTTGTGCGGCACGCCTTCCGTTGCGTTGGTTTCTTGTTTAAGCCAGCCTGGGAACAGGCTGCATTACCGTCAAGCTAGCACGCCATATCACTAATGACAATATTCATATTTGTGAATAAGATGCCGCATACGCAATTTTTTGGCAAGGCGCATCCGAGCGGGATGGCCGTCGCCCAACAAGAGAAAGAAGGAAGGGAATGTGCTGCTGTTGCAAGCCGCTAGCACCTGGAGGGATGGCTGCGGGGCTTGAGCCGGCCGAGGGGCCGTTTAGCCTAAAAGATGAGAAAAGCTACGCCGCCTGGCGTGCCGCGAAGCTTGCCGTCTATCCCAAGGCCGCTTCGGAGTTGCGCGTTAGGGTTAGCGACCTGGCTTCGCCATCGCCAGCCGAACGCGAGGCGCTTCTAAGCCTTTGCGCCAGAGCCAACATGGCGCTCTACGACAGCGGCGAGCTTGGCACCGATCCGGTCAAGGTTCGTCCCGCTTTGCGCGCGCTTGCGGATTCTCTCAATATGCAGCATGTGGAAGACCACCGCTCCGGCGGCGCGGACGGCATCGTCGCGATCGAGGTCGCGAGCGAGGGCGGGCGGGCCGGCTATATTCCCTATTCGACCCGGCCCATAAGCTGGCATACGGACGGCTATTACAATTATCATGGGCCGTCGCGCTGCGTGCAGGCTATGGTGCTACATTGCGTGCGCGACGCCCCCGAAGGCGGCGTCAACAGCTTGCTCGATCACGAGATCGCCTATATCCGCCTGCGCGATCGCGACCCGGCGTTTATCGCGGCGCTCATGCACCCGGAAGCCATGACCATCCCGCCCGGCGAGGAAGCGCATGGCCGGCCGCGCCCGGATAATGTGGGGCCAGTGTTTTTCGCCGATCCCGCTACGGGCGCGCTCGTCATGCGCTACACGGCGCGGAAGCGTTATGTCTCGTGGCGGGAGGACGGGACAACGCGCCGCGCGCGTGAGGCTTTGGAAGAGATTCTGGAAACCGATCCGCTTATCCTCACCTATAAGATGCGTCCCGGCGAAGGCATGGTATGCAACAACGTGCTTCACAACCGGACAGGCTTCGACAATGATGGCGCGGCGGAAGGGCGGCTTCTTTACCGTGTTCGCTACAACGGCCGCGTGGCATGATACGATGCTATTTGATGCATCGTTCGTTTCGCGTAGGGCGCCACTATGGTTAATGCGAGGATGGTAAACGGGCACGCGTCATATTTTCCGCCGCCGTCTTTCTGCGAATCTTTTCCCGCTTTTGGTCGATTTCTGCGACTCCAAAACCCCTTTAAATATATTCGCAGTTTTAATCTTAACCATGAAACGGTGCATCCGGCCTGTGTGCTGGTTTTAAGCAAGCAATAATTATTACGCATTATCAAGGCGTTATCCCTGTGTTAAACTTTTAAAAAGAAGCATACCCTATCATTGCGTCTTAAAGGATAGCCCGGCCCTTTCAGCGAATTGGCCAAGAATGCCACCAAGTTGAGGTAAACATATAGTTACTAACGGGCAGCGAAAGCCGCCTGCGTAAGGAGCAAAGATATGGCCCAAATCAGCGACCTTATTATCGCACACCCTGAGTTCATCTCTTTCGAAGAGCTGGAGGAGCTTGTGAAAGAGGTGGCGCGCCAGGGCGAGATCCACCTTTCTTTCGATCTCAAGCCTGAATATCAGGATACGCCCCGCAAGTGGCAGGATCGCCTGGAGACCGCTTTTACATCGATCATCCCCCGGGGCCGCTAACGGAAGAACGCAATGGACGGCGAAGAAAAGGAACGCCTCGAAACGCTGATTGCGCCATTTGGGCGCGAGGTGCGTTTGGACGAGGTGCGGTTCGAAAGTGGAATGAGGCTCTTGCGCGTGACAATCCGCGAGGGCAAGCGCATCACCGTTCTCGATGTCGATGCGCCAACTGCGCTCGCCTGGGCACAAATCATGAAGCTTTGGGGCGAACGCGAAACAGAGCGCGAACATTAAGGACGCAGCCGTGGATCAGCTTCCGGTCTTTTTCCAAATCAAGGGTAGGTCCGTTGCCGTCGTGGGCGGGGGCACAGTCGCGGCGCGCAGGGCGGAACTTGCGCTTCGGGCCGGCGCGCATGCCCGGGTTTTCAGCGAAGCCTTGAGCGACGATTTCCGGGCCATAGAGAGCCATGAGCGCTTCGAGCATATGCAGGCCGCCCCCACGGCCGGCGCGATCGAAGGCTGCGCCTTGATCTTCTGCGCGACCGGCGACGCGGGCTTGGACCGGGCCGTTGTTGAACTCGCCCGCCAAGCCAAGATCCCCATCAACGTCGCGGACGCTCCAGAGCTGTGCGACTTCATCATGCCCTCCATCGTGGACCGCGATCCGCTCGTCATCGCCATATCGACGGGCGGGGTGTCGCCGGTGTTCGCCAGAATGATCCGCGCGCGCCTCGAAAGCGTGATTCCGGCGGCCTATGGGCGGCTCGTAGCCCTGGCCGGCACCTATCGCGAGCGCCTCAGCGCAAGCATTGGCAGCCTCGTCTTGCGCCGCCGTTTCTGGGAACGGGTGTTGGAGGGTCCGGTCGCCGACCGGTTCCTAGCCGGCCATGAGGAGGAAGCGAAGCAGGAGCTTGAGTGCGCGCTCGCTGCCGCCGGCGATGAAGCCGGAGAGCCCGTGTCCATGGGAGAAGTTTATCTCGTGGGCGCCGGGCCGGGCGATCCCGACCTGCTTACGTTCCGCGCCCTGCGCTTGATGCAGCGCGCCGACGTGGTTCTCTACGACCGGCTGCTGCCGCACGGCATCCTCAATCTCGTCCGCCGCGAGGCCCAGCACATCTATGTCGGCAAGCTGCCCGACGACCACATCCTGCCGCAGGAGGAAATCACCGCGCAGCTTGTCAGGCTCGCCAAGGAGGGCAAGCGCGTGCTGCGGCTCAAAGGCGGCGATCCATTCATGTTCGGCCGCGGCGGCGAGGAAATCGAGGCGCTGGCACAAGCGGGAATCCCGGTGCAAGTGGTGCCGGGTATCACGGCCGCCACGGGCTGCGCCGCCTATGCCGGCATTCCGCTGACCCATCGCGATCACGCTCAGGCGTGCGTGTTCGTGACTGGCCATGCCAAGACCGGCAAACTCAGCCTCGATTGGAATGCCCTCATTCAGCCGCGACAAACTGTCGCAATCTTCATGGGGCTGGGCCACCTGGCGGAACTAATGGAGGAGTTCATCGCGCATGGCGCCGATCCAGACATGCCCGCCGCGATCATCGACAACGGCACCCGCCCGAACCAGCGCGTCGTAACCGGAACCATTGAGATTCTTGCGGAAAAAGCTGCCAAGGCGCGGCTGCACGGCCCGGCGATCATCATCGTTGGAACGGTGGTCACGCTACGCGAAAAGCTTGTGCATGACCATGCCACCGGCCACCGCGACGGAATCGCGGCCGTTGCAAATTCGCCACAAGCCGGCATTAAGTCCCCCGTCTGAGGCGGCACAAATGGCCTCAGGGCGCAAGCGAGGCTGTTGATACCTTTTCCTCGCTTGTATTTTCGGATCGTAATGTGTGAATATACAAAATGTCGCACCCGCCGGACCGCAACCTGGACGGGGGCACGAGGAAACGTAAGGGGAGAATAAGAATGGCACACGTAGTGGTGCTTGGCGCCGGCCTTGGCGGCGTCATCATGGCTTACGAAATGCGAGACCAGTTGCGCAGGGGCGATAAGCTCACAGTCGTCACGAAGGAAGCGAAATACCATTTCGTCCCTTCAAACCCATGGGTGGCGGTGAACTGGCGCAAACGCGCAGATATTGAAATCGACCTTAAGCGCACCTTCGCGAAGCGCGGGATCGACTTCAAACCTGTCGCGGCAACTCGCGTACACGCGAAAGAGAATACGCTCGAACTCGCCGACGGCTCTAGCGTTCCATATGACTTCCTAATCATCGCCACCGGTCCAGAACTTGCCTTCGACGAGATCGAGGGGCTTGGGCCGCTCGGCGGCCACACACAGTCGATTTGCCACGTCGACCACGCGGAACACGCTGGCCAGGCATTCGACGAGTTCTGCAAGAAGCCTGGCCCGATCATCAGCGGCGCGGTTCAGGGCGCTTCCTGCTTCGGCCCGGCTTATGAGTATACTTTCATCCTCGACACCGAGCTGCGGCGCAGAAAACTCCGCGACAAGGTGCCGATAACGTTCGTTACCGCGGAGCCCTATATCGGCCATCTCGGGCTTGACGGCGTGGGCGACACCAAAGGCATTCTCGAGAGCGCGATGCGCGATAAGCACATCAAGTGGATTTGCAACGCGCGCATGAAGAAGACCGAGCCGGGCAAGATGCACATCGAAGAGGTAGCCGAGGATGGCTCCGTTGCAAAGACGCACGAGCTGCCGTTCGGCTTCTCCATGATGCTTCCGGCCTTCCGTGGCATCGGCGCAGTGCGCGGCGTTGAGGGCCTCGTCAATCCGCGTGGCTTTATCCTGATAGACAAGCATCAGCAAAACCCCACCTTCAAGAACGTGTTCTCGGTGGGCGTTTGCGTGGCGATCCCGCCGATCGGGCCAACCCCGGTTCCCTGCGGCGTTCCGAAGACCGGGTTCATGATCGAATCCATGGTGACGGCGACGGCGCTCAACATCGGCCAGATGCTTCGCGGTAAGGAGCCGTCGCATCAAGCTACCTGGAACGCGGTTTGCCTTGCCGATTTCGGCGACGGCGGCATCGCCTTCGTGGCGCAGCCTCAGATCCCGCCCCGCAATTTGAACTGGTCTTCCGACGGCAAATGGGTTCACAGGGCCAAGATTGCCTTCGAGAAGTATTTCATCCGCAAGATGCGCCGGGGCGAAAGCGAGCCGCTTTACGAAAAGTGGGCGATGGGCATGCTGGGTATCGGCAAGCTGAAGCGCGTTACCTGATAGGCCGCATGCTTGGACGGCGGGTTCCTTTGCAGGCTCCCGCCGTACTCATGTCTGTATTTTCGCTATGAAACTTTTGCCGATATTGACATGAGGCGAACTAATAGAGATATTCGAATGTAATAAAATGTCGCTCAAGGCAAAGCACAGGGGAAGGAACGGACATGACGGAAGGCAACGGCGCGGCCAACCAGAAGAGAATGACGATTATCGTCACCAAGGGTACGCTCGATTGGGCTTATCCGCCCTTTATCCTTGCCACCACCGCAGCAGCCATGGGCGTCGACACCACGATGTTCTTCACGTTTTACGGCCTGCCGCTGCTGCTGAAAAAGCCCGAGCTAAAGATTTCGACGCTGGGCAACCCGGCGATGAAGATGCCGATGATGGGAATGCACATGGCGATGCCCAACTGGGTTTCCATGGTGCCAGGCATCGATTCGATGGCCTCCAGCATGATGAAGGGCATGATCAAGAAGAAGGGCGTCGCCTCGATCGAGGAGCTGCGTGAGATGGCCATCGAAGCGGAGGTCAAGATGATCGCTTGCCAGATGACCATGGACCTTTTCGAGTACAAGCTCGACGACATGATCGAAGGACCGGTGCTTGGCGGAGCGGCGACTTGGATGGAGAACGCTCTCAAGTCCGATATCAACCTCTATATCTAAGCGCGAACGCGCATACCAAACTGCTCGCTTGAGGGAGGAGTATCCACATGGCCGACAAAATGCTGGACGCGAAAGGGCTCAACTGCCCGCTGCCGATCCTGAAGACCAAGAAAATGCTCAACGAGGTTCCGCACGGCGGCACGCTCGAAGTGCTCGCCACCGATCCTGGCTCCGTCGCCGACATGGCTTCGTTCTGCCGCACCACCGGCAACGAGCTGGTCGAATCGACTAAAGACGGCGACGTTTTCCGCTTTGTTATAAAGCACCTGGGCTAATTCTCCCTGGGCCTTGCCCAGCAAAGCGAGGGCAACGTCGCTATATCCTGTCTTTCTTGCAGCAAGCTCCGCCTGGCGAGTTTGCTGCCTTTTTTCGCGTGGCCGCTAGATATTTCGCACCGCTTATCGTCCCGCGCTGTGGGGCGCGAAGCGGTGCGCCGTGGATGCTACAGGCCCGGTTTCATCGCGATTTTTACCATGAGACAAGCGATTTCGCTTGCAATGGTGCATAAGCGCAATGCTCCGATACCACCCGCCACGTTTTCCGCGCATTTCGCCTTTAACGATTCGTTTACCAACCTGGTTTAAGTAGTAAAGCGTGACCTCGCTTTCCTCACCAGGCTAGGCGGCGAAGAGAGAGAGGGAAACAAGGATGCCCATTGGCGTCTCAGAGGGCGTATCAGTGAAGTTAGTAGAGTTTGGTGTGGCCTTGCGCCTGCGGGGGCTCGGGCTTGTACTTGCAGTTGCTGCGTTTCTCATCCCGACGACCAATCCATCGTGCGCGGAAGAACGCACGATCTCGATGTTCAACATTCACACGAACGAGACGATCAACATCGTCTACAAGCGGGATGGCAAGTTCGTCCCCGAAGCGCTGCAAGCGCTCAATCACTTCATGCGGGACTGGCGGCGGGACCAGGAAATCAGGATGGACCCCGCGCTCATCGACCTCATTTCCGAGCTGCACCATGAGCTTGGCTCCAAGGAGCCGGTGCATCTGATTTGCGGCTACCGTTCGCCCGCCACCAACGAGATGCTGCGGCGGACCTCCGGCGGCCAGGCGCGTAACAGCCGCCATATCACCGGGCAAGCCGCCGATATCGTGATGCCCGACGTGCCGCTGAAGCAGCTTCGCTATTCCGCGCTGATCCACGAGCGCGGCGGCGTGGGCTACTATCCGGCCTCCGGCCTCCCCTTCGTCCATGTCGATACCGGCAATGTGCGCCACTGGCCGGGCATGCCGCGCATGGAACTGGCCATGCTGTTCCCCCGCGGGCACTCGCTTCACGTTCCATCCGATGGACGCCCGCTGACGCCAGCCGATTTCCGCGTTGCGATAGCGAGGGCGGAGGCAAACGGCTTGGAGAAGCCCTGGTTTTTGACGCACAGGCAAGCCGGACCGATGCTCGCGGGCCTTGTCCCGAGCGACACGCCTTTGCTGCATCGGGCGAGCTTGACGGCGGACGTGCTGGCGCCAACCCTGCCTGGCATGGTGCCCTCCGCGGCGCCCTCCAAAGAAACGGCCAAGCCCGCTCCATTGGCTAAGCCGGAAAGCCTGGCCGAAATCCCGGCCGATCCACCGGAGCCACTGCTGGCCGAGGAAGGCGATGAGCAAGACGATGACATCGCGTTCGAGCCCCTGCCCGCAACGTTCTTGCTCGCCGAGAAGCCGCTTTCCTACTCGGATGTGCCGGATGGGCAAGTCCGCGATCCGGTTTTCCAGAAGATCGGGCTGTTGATGGCGCCGCCGAGCGTCCTGGCAAGCGAGGAATTCGACCATCGCCTGCAAATCGAGGACCTGTACGAGGCGAACGCCTTCAAAGGCCGGGCATTCGCCTTTGCCGAGAGACTGCGGGCGCGAATGTCCGCGTCGCTCGAAGCGAACGCCAAGCAGACCCTACGGTAGACGGCGCCCCCTTATAGCTGCCGCCATAGGTTGTTAGCGGTTTGTTAGTCATGTCCGATAGGTTGGGCCTCCCAAATCCCGCAGTTTCCGGCGCGTGAGCGCAGCGCCATGCGTTTACCATTTGGCACAATAATCTACGCTTGTGGTTAACTGGCGGCGCAACCGCAGATTGGGCTTTGTGGTTAACGCGCGCAATAATCTAATATTAACGGGTATTTTGGAGTCGCAGAAATCGACCTAAAGTGGCAAAAGATTCGCAGAAAGACGGCGGCGGAAATGATGGCGGGTGCTCGTTAACCAAGAGAAAATTAAGCATGGTACGCCCCTACGGCTATCTATCCCGGCCGCTCAACGCCGGTAAGGCGGCCGATAAGCGCTTTTGCGAACGCACGATCCTAGAAACTACACCTGCCGGTCAAATCCAACGCTCGATACCGGCTCCGGGTGCTACCCCGGCGGCCGCATAAGGCCGAGAGCGGACTTTCCGGCCACTGGCGGCACCGTCTCTTACCGGGGACATGGCGGCCATCGCGAACTGGCTTTTCATGTCCCGGAACGGCGCACGCGTATGCCCCGCTGTGCATGGCGCTGTC
>JBKQNN010000209.1:0-8589 GCA_052145975.1 Rhodomicrobium sp.
TTTTGAGCCTCATGCTTTTCGAGAAAAGCCAGATATTACAACTCTTTAGCGGAGGCCCTTTGCAAATAGCTCCCCTGGACGCCTCTAACCAATTGAATCTGTTCGATTAACACTGGGACACTAGTGAGAGCTAATATAATATCACACCGTGGGCAGAACGGCGAAGCCCAAGGGCGCCGTGCCGCCTTCCTCGATCACCGAAGCGCCTTCCACCCGCGCGGCTGGCGGACCTTTGCGGCAGCGCTGGAGCATGTCGTCCACGGCTTCGCGAGTGCCTGAAAACAGGGCCTCGACCGCGCCGTCGCGGCGGTTTCGCACCCAGCCATCGAGCCCGAGGGCCTTGGCGTTGCGTTCGGTCCATGCCCGGTAGGCCACGCCCTGCACGCGGCCAGTAATGAGCACGCGTGCGGTGCGCCTCTCTAGGTCATTCCTGCTCGCATCCATAGAGATGCCGCTCCGTTATGCTAGCGTGGGCTCTGCAAATCATAAAATGCGACATTTGCGCTTTCACTGCCGTTGTGCACTTTATATTCTACACTTTCGCAGGTAAGCTAGTCAGCGGTGGAACAGCATATTCTGAAGTTAGCTCAGGGGTTGAACGGGACGGGCGATGGATTCTTCTAGCACAGCTGAAGATAGAGCCCGGCTCACCGCAACTCGCAACTCGGGGATCGAAGCCGTTGGCGCCATCCCTTGGGGAACGCATTTCTGCCAGTTCTACTCCACGAAGGAAGACCTCCTCGAAACGCTTGTCCCCTACATGAAGGCGGGGCTTGAGGCGAATGAATTTTGCTTGTGGTTGACCTCGCCGGCGCTCGGTGCGCAGGAGGCCAAAGCTGCGCTGCGGCGCGCGGTTCCTGAGCTGGACCGCCATCTTGCGCAGGGCCGGATCGAATTCGCCGATAGCGGCCAATGGTATCGGGATGGTGGCCGTTTCGATGCAAACAAGGCACTCAAGGGGGGGCTCGATAAAGCCGATATGGCCCTCAAGCGCGGCTTCGACGGCCTGCGCGCGGCGGGCGCGGGCACGCTTTCTTGGCTGGAGCGAGGGGGATGGGAAGACTTTGCCCGTTACGAAAGCGATCTGGACGTGGCAGTGGGCTCCAAGCGTATACTGGTGCTCTGCGCCTATCCTATCGACAAGTGCGGGCCTCGCGAAATCATCGATACCGCGGCTAATCACGAGTTCACGCTGATGCGCAGCGGCAAAGGCTGGCGGGTTCTGGAAAATACGGCCCGCCGCAGGATTGAGCGCGAGTTCAAGAAGTTCGTATCGCTGGCCGGCAATAGCTCCGAATTCATCGGCATGTGCGATATGGACTTTCTGCCGTCCTACATCAACGAGGCGGGCCTGCGGATGGTTGGCCTGGATGACGTTGGCCAGCTCAGGGAGGCCTCAATTAGGGCTCTCTTTTTTCCCGAGGATCAAAGCTTCATCCACGATGAGTTCCTTCCCCGCGTTTTGACTGAGGGACAGGCGGAAGTTGAAATCCGCTTCCGGCACTTCAAGACGGGTGAGCCCCTGTGGATGCTCTGCAACATCTTCTTCCTCCGGGGCGACAAGGGCGAGCCCATCGGGCTTGCAACCGTCAGCCGGAACATTACCGGGCGCAAGCTCGCGGAGGATGCCGCCAAATGGAACGCGCAGCGTAACGAACTGCTGTCCAGTATCGCGGCGCGCCTGCTTAGGACCTGCAATCCCCAGGCGGAGGTCGAGGAGCTTTGCCGGAAGGTCATGGAGTTTCTCGGCTGCGATGTGTTCTTCAATTTCCTCGTGGACGAACGGGAAGACAGGCTGCACCTCAACGCTTGCGCCGGCATCCCCGAGGAAAACGCGCGAAAGATCGAGTGGCTCGATTATGGAACCGCGGTCTGCGGCGTTGTCGCCCGCGATGGGAACCGGATCGTTGCCGAAGACATTTCGAGTAGCGCTTCGTCCATGACGGCGACGGTCAAGTCCTTTGGGGTCCAGGCCTATTGCTGCCATCCGCTCATGGCTCAAGACCGGGTGATCGGCACGTTAGCGTTCGGCACCCGCTCCCGGCCAAAATTCGCGGCCCGCGAAATCGAGTTTATGGCCTCGGTGACGGACCTCGTGGCGATGGCAATCAATCGCATTCAGACCGAGGCCGCGCTCCGCGAAAGCGAGAAACAGCTCAGGCATCTGGGGGATAGCTTGCCCGACAGTGCCATTTACCGCTACGGCCGCGAGCCAGGCGGCTCGTCCCGCTATTATTACCTGAGCGCAGGCATCGAGCGGTTGAACGGCGTGCGGATCGAGGACGTACTGCGCGACGCGGGCGTACTTCAGCGGCAGATCGTGCCCGAATATGTGCCCCGCCTCTTGGAAGCTGGGCGGCAGAGCGCCCGCGAACTTTCCGACTTCGAGATGGAAGTCCCGATGCGGCTGCCCGGCGGCGAACTTCGCTGGATGCGGCTGAAGTCCCGCCCGCAAAGAATGCCGGACGGACGCGTCATATGGGACGGGGTGCAGACCGACATCACCGCGCGCAAGAACATGGAGGACGCCCTGCGCGTCAGCGAGGAGCGCCTTCGCACCATCGTCGGCACAGCCATCGACGGCATCATCGTCATCGATACCCTAGGGGTTATTCAGTCCATCAATCCCGCGGCGGAGCAGATGTTCGGGTACGCATCGGCGGAAGCGGCTGGGCGAAGCATCACCATGCTTATGCCGGAGCCTTACCGCTTGAGGCACCGGCTCCAAGTCGCAGCATCGCTCAGGACCGGCGCTCCGAAGTTTCAGCAGGCGGAGGTCGAGGGGCTTCGCCGGGACGGTTCGGTATTCCCTGCCGAACTTTCGGTGGCGCCTTGGGAAACCGGTGGAAAACGCTACTTTACCGGGATCATCCGGGACATAACCCAGCGCAAACGGCGCGAGGAGAAGATCGGCATACTGCTGCGGGAGGTCAATCATCGCTCCAAGAATATGCTGAGCCTCGTACAGGCGATTGCATCGCAAACGGCCGCCGGAGACGCGGCCGGGTTCGTGCGCCATTTTTCGGAGCGCATCCGGGCACTGGCCGCGAGCCAAGACCTGCTTGTCAAGAGCCAATGGCAAGGCATCAGCATCGAAGAACTGGTGAAATCGCAGCTTGCGCACTTCCGCGATCTCCTCGGCGGCAGGATCGAGCTCAAGGGCCCGCCATTGCGCATTGCTGCACCGGCAGCGCAGTCTATCGGCATGGCTCTGCACGAGCTTGCGACCAATGCGGGGAAATACGGGGCGCTCTCGAACGGCGCGGGGCGGATCGCAATAGCCTGGAGCCTTAACGCCGGCCGCTCCGGGGCGCCTCGCTTCGGCCTGAATTGGACCGAGAGCGGCGGGCCGCCCGTGTCCGTGCCCACGCGGCGGGGCTTTGGGTCTATCGTTGTCGAAACCATGCCTCGAATGGAATTGGATGCGGACGCGGAATTGCACTTCGCGCCGGAAGGACTCCGCTGGCGGCTCGATTGCCCGGCGGAGGCCGTGCTTGACGCAGATCACGATCTCGCAGCTTTCAGGATGCTCGCGCAATAAATGCGATCCCGATTGGACTTGACAGCGCACCGCCGATGCGCCACCTATGTGAATGTAACTTACATTAACATCGAGGTTACGCAATGCACATAGCTGCGAGATTGGACGGCATCGGCAAACCCGCTTGGATCGCGCTGACGGCCGTCTCTTTCATGATCTGGTGGCCAATCGGTTTGGCTGCTTTGGCTTTTGTACTTGGGAGCGGACGCATGGGATGCGGATATCACGGACACATGAGCTGGCAGGAGCGCCGCGCGAAGTGGCGCGAGATGCGCGATGAATGGCGCGCTGCGAGGTGCGGCGCCTACGGGGCGATGCCAAACACCGGCAACGCCGCGTTCGACGAGTACCGTAATGAGATGCTGAAGCGGCTTGAGGATGAGCAGAAGGAATTCACGGGCTTCCTCGACCGCCTCCGCCGGGCCAAGGACAAAGCCGAGTTCGACCAATTCATGACCGAGCGCCGCAATACGCCTCCTGGCGAACCGGCCAAAAACTGAAAGGGGGGCGCCCAACCGCGCCCTTTTTTACGGATATCCGCCTTATATTATACCAACGGTTGTAAGTCTTGACCGATCTAGCACACTCCCCGTCATCGCGAGGCCGCCCTGGCAGCCGCGGCGATCCAGAAATTGGCGCTGAGCTTGCAGGCCCTGGATTGCTTCGCTTCGCTAGGAAGAAACAGTGCGGGAAGACCCCTCACTCTGTCTCTCTCCCCAAGGGGAGAGAGGACGCTCGAATTGCCCTCAGCGATAATTCCGGCGTCCCTTCTCCCCGTCCGCATCCGCTAGCGGATGCGGCAGCAAAAGAGGCAAGCTCGCCAAGGCGAGCTTGCTTGGAGAAGGACAGGATGAGGGGGGACTTGGCCTCGGATTCTGTTTCATCCAGAAGGGCCGGCCGCCCGGCCGGTGCGGAACTCGCAATGACGGCTGCGAGTGGAGCGATCAACCGGATGCGGTATTATCCCTTCCGCGTCATGCAAGTACGCAGCATCGAAGAAGGCGATCATGGAGCTTACAACCTCTGGTTGAAAACTACGGTGACGTGCCGGCTGGGCAGCCGTCTTCCCCATGTCACAGGAGCAGGCCAAACTATAATGAGCGCACGGTCCAAAAGCGTTGCCGCCGCCGGGGTGCCTGCCGGTTTTATTAGATCTGTGGCATGGCGCAATTGACGGCATCAGCCGGGATGGAGGTTTGAAATGGACGTAGACACTTCGAAACTCGACGAAATGCAAAACGCCTACAAGGCGGCGGTTGAGAAATGGATCGACGCGATCCGGGAGGAAGAGGCCCTTGCCTCGGTCAATCATACGCTGGCCGAAGTCGATAAATGGGAAGGGGCACACTTCAAGGAAGACGAAATCCGCGACGAGGTGAAGGCCGCAAAGAAGGCGTACGAAGACGCGCTGCGCGAAAAGTTTTTCGGCTTCTAGAGGGAAATAAACCGAATCCGGTTGCCCGTCCCGGAACGGCGCCCGCGCCGTATCCGGGTACTTAGAATGCGCCGGCATGTGTAATGATCCAGCGCTTGCGCAGCAGTATTGCAAGCGCCAGCGCAGAGACTTGAGTTGAAGACCCGGCCCGCTTCTTGCCGGAACACGCTATCCAAGAGTACCCTGCGCCCGGCGGTTGAGAAAACCGCCCACAAGAAGTTTACCGCCTAAAATAGCGAGCGCATCGGCGGTGCAGGGTATAGTGGCCCTCCATAGGCGCTCCAATGGAGCCATAACCGGAGATAGCGATGCCGGAAGCAATTTCACTCAGCGTTCCCACAGGCGTTCAAGTCGCGGGCGCCTTGAAGCCCGGCTATGAGCGCGTGCTCACGGAGCGAGCGCTGGAGTTCGTGGCCGCCCTCGCGCGCCGGTTCGAGGCGCAGCGCCGGCGCCTCCTGCAAGCCCGCGCCGAGCGCCAGGCCGCCTGGGACGCGGGCGGGCTACCCGGCTTTTTGCCCGAGACGAAGGCCATCCGCGAGGGCGATTGGAAAGTGGCACCCATCCCGGACGATCTGCTCGACCGCCGCGTCGAGATTACCGGGCCTACGTCGCGCAAGATGGTTGTCAACGCGCTGAACTCAGGCGCCAGCGTGTTCATGGCGGACTTCGAGGACGCACTCTCCCCCACCTGGCCGAATGTGATCGAGGGCCAGATCAACCTCATGGACTATTGGCTCGGCCAGATCGATTTCACCGAGGAAGACACCGGCAAGCACTACGCCGTCGGGCCAACGCCTGCGATCCTCATGGTCCGGCCGCGCGGCTGGCACCTGTCCGAGGACCACATTATCGCCGATGGCGATACCGTCGCGGGCGCCTTTGTGGATTTCGGCCTCTACCTCTTCCACAACGCGCAAGCCATCCTCGACCGCGGCACGGGCCCCTATTTCTATCTGCCGAAGATGGAAAGCCATCGCGAAGCGGGGCTCTGGAACGAGGTGTTCCTGTTCGCGCAGGAGCGGCTGCGGATCCCGGCCGGCACCATCAAGGCAACGGCGCTGATCGAGACCTTGCCCGCCGTCTTCGAGATGCATGAGATTCTGCACGACCTGCGCGAGCACATCGCCGGGCTCAATTGCGGCCGCTGGGACTACATCTTCTCCTACATCAAGACGCTTAGGGCGAAGCCGGAATATGTGCTGCCCGACCGTAGCCAAGTGGTGATGAGCAAGGCGTTCCTCAAAGCCTATGCCGAGCTTCTGATCCAGACCTGCCATAGGCGCGGCGCGTTCGCGATGGGCGGCATGGCGGCTTTTATCCCGAACCGGCGCGACCCTGAGGTGACGGAGAAAGCGCTGGCGGCCGTGCGCGAGGATAAGCTGCGCGAGGTGCAATACGGGCATGACGGCACCTGGGTTGCGCATCCCGATCTCGTGCCCACCGCACTTGAGGTCTTCAACCAGTACATGCCGCAGCAGAACCAGCTCGACCGTTTGCGCGAGGACGTGAAGGCGGGCCAGAAGGAACTGCTTCAACCGCACGAAGGCACCCGCACCGAGGAAGGCTTGCGCGTGAACATCCGAGTAGGCGTGCAATATATCGAGGCGTGGCTGCGCGGAAACGGCGCCGTGCCGCTCTATAACCTGATGGAGGACGCGGCCACCGCCGAAATCTCGCGCACGCAGATTTGGCAATGGCTCCGCTACGGCGCCACGCTTGCGGACGGGCAGCGCGTCACGGCGGAGCTGGTCGAGGGGTGCCTGGCGGACGAAATGGCGAAGCTCGAAACCGCGCTCGGCGATGCCTATGCGAAGGGCCGGTTCGAGGAGGCGATTGCGCTTTTCAAGCAGCTCGTGCTGAGCGATAAGCTTGAGGCGTTTCTGACGCTGCCGGCCTATAAGCTTATCGCATAGGGAATAGTCCCCCCTCACCCCAGCCCTCTCCCGCGAGGGGAGAGGGGGCATGTTGTGCCCGGTGAGAAGGCGTTCCCTCTCCCCGCGCGGGAGAGGGACAGGGTGAGGGGGGACTTTTCTACGCGATAAGCTTATAGGCCGGCAATGTAAGGAATGCCTCAAGTTTATCGCTCAGCACGAGCTGCCTGAAAAGCGCGATGGCCTCGTCGAACCGGCCCTTTGTGTAAGCGTCACCAAGTGTGGCTTTGAGCTTGGCCATCTCGTCCGCGAGGCACCCCTCGACCAGCTCCGCCGTAACGCGGCGCCCGTCCGCAAGCGTGGCCCCATAGCGAAGCCATTGCCAAATCTGCGTGCGCGAGATTTCGGCGGTGGCGGCGTCCTCCATGAGGTTATAGAGCGGCACGGCGCCGTTTCCGCGCAGCCACGCCTCGATATACTGCACGCCCACGCGGATGTTCACGCGCAAGCCTTCCTCGCTGCGGCTGCCTTCCTGCGGCTGCAACAGCTCCTTCTCGCCAACCTTCACATCCTCGCGGAGCTTATCGAGCTGGTTCTGCTGCGGCATGTGCTGGTTGAACACCTCAAGCGCGGTGGGCACCAGGTCGGGATGCGCCACCCAGGTGCCGTCATGCCCGTATTGCACTTCCCGCAGCTTGTCCTCGCGGACGGCCGCCAGCGCCTTCTCCGTCACCTCCGGATCGCGGCGGTTGGGGATGTAGGCCGCCATGCCGCCCATGGCAAAGGCGCCGTGCCGGTGGCAGGTCTGGATCAGAAGCTCGGCATAGGCTTTGAGAAACGCCTTGCTCATCACCATCTGGCCGCGGTCGGGCAGCACATATTCCGGCTTCGCCCTCAGCGTCTTGATGTAGGAGAAAATGTAGTCCCAGCGGCCGCAATTGAGCCCGGCGATGTGCTCGCGCAGCTCGTAAAGAATTTCGTTCATCTCGAAGACCGCGGGCAACGTCTCGATCAGCACCGTCGCCTTGATGGTGCCGGCCGGGATGCCAAGCCGCTCCTGCGCGAACAGAAACACCTCGTTCCAAAGCCGCGCTTCGAGATGGCTTTCCGTTTTCGGCAGATAGAAATAGGGGCCGGTGCCACGGTCGAGCATGGCTTGCGCATTGTGGAAGAAGTAAAGGCCGAAATCCACGAAGGCGCCGGCGGCTTTATCGCCATCGATGGAGATATGGTTCTCGGACAAGTGCCAGCCGCGCGGCCGGACCATGAGGATCGCAGGCGTTGGCCCGATGGCGTAGCGCTTGCCGGTGTCCTCCTCGGTGAAATCGATCTGCCCCAGCCAATAATCCATGAGGTTCATCTGGCCTTCGATCACATTCGGCCAGGTGGGCGAAAGCGCGTCCTCGAAGTCCGCCATGAACACGCTGGCGCCGGAGTTCAGCGCGTTGATGACCATCTTGCGCGATGTGGGCCCGGTAATCTCGACGCGGCGGTCGAGCAGATCCTTCGGGATGGGCGCGACTTTCCAATCGCCCTCGCGGATGGCCTTCGTCTCGGGCAAGAAGCCGGGCAGCGTGCCCGCGTCCCATGCGGCCTGGCGCTCGGCACGCGCCTCCAGAAGGCGCTGGCGCTGTGCCTCGAACCGGCGCGCGATGGCGGCCACGAACTCCAGCGCTCGCTCCGTGAGCACGCGCTCGTAGCCGGGCTTCAAGGCGCCCGTGACTTGAACGCCGCTGGGAGGG
>JBKQNN010000210.1:0-3944 GCA_052145975.1 Rhodomicrobium sp.
CGAGCGCCTTGGGGCGCATCTCGAGGAAGTCTCGAACGAAGGTCGCGTTTTTCTTCGCGAGCGTCTTGGCCTCACCTGGGGTGATGCGGCGAGCGGCCTTCGCCTCGTCGATCATGGCCGCCAGCTCGCGCGCCTCGGCGCTCTTCTCGAGTTTCTGGATAGCTGCAAGGGGCAAATTTGGACGCAGCGAACCTTGCCGGCGCGCGCATCGCCGCGGACCTTAGCAGGGCGAGTTTGAAAGGCGCCAACCTTGCCGGCGCGAATTGTAGCGCGGACCTGAAAAACCAGTCGATGGGCCTGATTGGCGCGGTGTTCAAGTCGGCCAACCTGACCGGCGCCAACCTATCGAATGCCAATCTTTCCCTGGCAAATCTGGAGTTCGCGAAATTGCGTGACGCGAACCTTTCCGGCGCCAACCTTAGCGAGGCCGATGCCGCCGGCGCCGATTTTCGCGGCGCTCGCCTGGATGGCGCCAACGTGGCCGGTCTGGACGTCAATTCGGCGCGGATAGATGAGTCTTCCGCAAAGTCTGCGCTTACCTCAGCCAAGAATGTGGAGCTGACGATTAGAGATTAACTGCGCCTTGTCCTGGTGCATCTTGGATGAAGTAAGCGGGGCCTTAGGTTTACTGCCACGCTGCATGCGGCGTGTTCTCTGGACACTACACTTTAACGTGATAAAGAATCCTTATGGCGAATAATAGCCGAAACGCGGTCAATTATGTTATTACTAGGCTGCAAGCGTGGCCGTCTGAATATTGGAGCACGGTCTAGGCGGTTATTGCGATGCGAACCAGGCCCTGGCCCGTTGGGCTTGCGGCCGGCCTAACCTCGTATGTGCTCGCCTGAGGTAAAAGGATGATGTTTTGGAAAAAAAAAGAAAGTGGGAGGAGTACGATGAACGCAGTACATCTACATCCGGTCATCGACCAAGGCATGAAACCTGAATCGCCAAGCTTTGCCGGCGGGATACTGAAGTGCAAGTGCGCGACCAATCCTGTTACGGTAAGCATCAAAGGGCAGGTTGCTCACGACCATGCTTGCGGCTGCACGAAATGCTGGAAGCCGGAAGGCGCGCTATTCTCGATCGTAGCAGTTGTGCCGCGTGAAAATCTAACCGTTACTGCGAATGGCGACAAGCTATACATCGTAGATCCCTCCGCAACCATTCAGCGCCACGCCTGCCGCGAGTGCGGCGTGCATATGTTCGGGCGCATCGAAAACAAAAACCATCCCTTCTATGGGCTCGACTTCGTCCATCCGGAGCTCTTTGCGGAAAGTGGCTGGCAGCCGCCGCAGTTCGCCGCGTTCGTGTCGTCCGTCATCGAGTCCGGCGCCGATCCGAAGAACATGGAAGCGGTGCGCGGAAGGCTCAAGGAGCTGCACCTGGAGCCCTACGACGCCCTTTCGCCCCCGCTGATGGACGCCATCGCGACGCACGTCGCCAAAGCGTCCGGCGCGCTGAAGCAGTAGACGGCTCATACCAAATCCGGTTGATTGCTTCAGGAAGTCCCCCCTCATCCTGTCCTTCTCCCCGAGGGGAGAAGGGACCCCTGAACCAACCGCAGCGGATATTCGAGGGTCCTCTCTCCCCTTGGGGAGAGAGACAGAGTGAGGGGGGCTTCGCGAAGTAATCAACCGGATTCGGTATCACGCTCCCTCCTCACTCATGCTTCTCCTCTGGCTGACCTTGAAGAGGAGCGTGGGGAGGGCTATCCTCAACGGCACGCCCCTCATCGCGAGGCGGGGGTCTGCTCCGTCGCGCGCGCCTTGGAATAACGCCATAATTTAACTCTTCTCGCTGCCCCGCCTGCCTCTTTGGGAGGGCAGAAAGGCCGCTTTTCGATCTTGAACTAATTTATCAGATGTTCTTTGAGAAACCGTTAAGCGCGGCCTTTTTCGCCCGGCTGTATAAGTCATTGCAAAGCAATAGAAAAATCCTGCGGGCTCGCCCGCGCTTATGGTTAATATTAAAACTTCCCGTATATTTAATAGTATTTTGGAGTCGTAGAAATCGAGCTAAAGCGGGAAAAGATTCGCAGAAAGACGGCGGCGGAAAATATGCCGTGTGCGCGTTTACTATATCTGCATTTACCATGATAGGCGCCTACGCGAAATGAACCTTCCATTAAGGCGGAAGCCGTGGCACAAGCGGTTCGTTTGCCTACGAAGACCCCCTCATCCTGTCCTTCTCCCCAAGGGGAGAAGGGACGCTTGCTCAACCGCTGGAGACGCCCTCTCCACTTGGGGAGAGGGCTGGGGTGAGGGGGTCTTCTGCTGAACAATCAACCGGATTCGGTATGACCCAGCCTACCAGCTCTCGCAGGTCTTTTTCGCCCCCGTCCCAGACCACTTGCTGCATTGCAGCTTAAACACCGCGCCGGCGACCGATCCCACCGGTCCGCCGGTGTCCGTGGTTCCATAAAGTGCGCCGCTCGCGTCCCACATCAGGCCGGCTTGGGGCATGCAGCCGCTGCTAGATTGGCAGGTGAAGGTATAGAGCACCTGCAGCTTCCACGGCTTCGAGCCGGATGCCGGAGGGGTCAGGCTATAAACAGTGCCGGCCTCACCTTTGACGGCGCCCCCATTTTCCGTAACCCCGTAAAGCTTACCTTGAGCGTCGAAAACCACGTTGCCGACAGGATCGTTGGGGTTGTCTTTGTAGCTATACAGGACTTGTTCGGTCCAGTTACCCACGGAACTCGCAGGCGGCGTCAATTTATAGACCGTACCACCGTTACGCGGGCCGCCGCCGGAAGCCGTTACGCCATAGAGCGCGCCCTTGTTGTCAAAGATCGGGCCGGAATTTGGATACTCGCCGTCCGAGACAGTTGAACCCTTGAAGCTGTGCAGAACGGTCTCCGTCCATTCCCCTGTCCCGGAAGGCGTCAGCTTGTAAACCGTGCCGTAGTTCGAAGCGGACACAGTATCCCCACCCCAAACGGTGGTGCCATAGAGCGCGCCTTTGGCATCGAAAACCAGGCTTCCGATTGGATACGAGCCATCCGGCTGGCCCTGGAAACTATACATAATGGTTTCGGTCCACGCCCCATTGCCCGATACTGGCGGCGTCAGTTTATACACAGTGCCGTTATTCGCAGTGCCTCCGTAGGCTGTCGTACCGTAGAGCGAGCCATGTGCGTCGAAGATTACGCCCGCTACGGGGGAGTTGCCATCCGGAGAGCTGCCGAAACTGTGCAGAATAGTTTCTGTCCAGGCGCTTGTGCCCGATGCTGGCGGTGTCAGTTTAAAAATGTAGCCCTGGCCAAGCGGACCTCCCATTTGCACTGCGCCATAGAGAGCGCCCTGCGCGTCCATGACGAGGTTACCAACGGGGCACCTGCCATCGGTGGTGCCGCCCATGAAGCTATACAGCACAGTCTCGGTCCAGGATCCCGTACCGGAGGCAGGCGGGGTCAATTTGAAAACGGTGCCGTAGCCGATCTCGTACTGGGATTGCGAAGCTCCCCCGTAACATGTCGTGCCGTAGAGGGCCCCTTTTGCGTCGGATATCAAACTGGAATTCGGTTGGGAGCCGGATGCGCCCGTGAAATCGTACACCGTCTGCTCGGTTGCTCGCGCGGGCGTTAAACCGGCTGCGGCGATGAAAGCGCAAACTGCCGGGAAAATCAGGCCGGCAGACGCTGCGCGTACGCGTTTCCGGATTAGGCCGCGTATACAGAACATAGAAGCTCCTTTGCTGAATTGAGCGAAGTAAGCCGAAGCTTAAGAGACCATTGTAGTAGGATTACTGCTTCCTGTTCGCGGCGAAAAAAGGTGCAAACAATCTTTGAAAGCTGAAATTAGATGCCCGTGTCCTGAGCGCCACACAGATCGCTGCTGGCACTTTCCTGGAACCGGGCTTCGGCAAAAGACCCCCTCACCCCAGCCCTCTCCCCAAGGGGAGAGGGAGTAAGGCTGCGGCCTCTCGTCAAGGTAAGAGGA
>JBKQNN010000211.1:0-10790 GCA_052145975.1 Rhodomicrobium sp.
AAGCGAAGGGCAAGGGCAGCGGCAAATGGCATCGCCGCCACTGAAAACAGAGATAGCGCAAAAAGCAAGAGGATGCTTTGCTCGAACGCTCCGGGCGAGGCCGCCATCGCGCCCACGCCGAAGATCAAGAATGGCGTGAAAAGCGGCAAAATGAGGAGCGGCAGCAGCAGCGCGCCTTTCCTCAACCCCAGCGTCAGCGCGGCGCCGGCTCCGGCGACGAAGCTGACGCCGGCGGTTCCGGCAAGCAGCGCGGCCAGCAGTTTTGGCAGCGATTCCGCCTGAATGTTGAGCAGCAGCCCAGCCAGCGGCGTTACGACGATCAAGGGCACGCACGTCGTGACCCAATGCGCAATACTTTTGGACGCCGCGATAAGCTCGGCGGGAAGCGGCCCGAGAACGAGCGCGTCAAGCGACCCGTCGTCGCGATCCTCCTGGAACAAGGCATCGACCGAAAGCACCGCCGAGAGCAGGAACGAAACCCAGAGGATGCCCGGCGCGATGCGGCTCAAAAGGTTCAAGTCCGGCCCGAGGCCCAGGGGGATGATGGAGACGGCGACGAGATAAAAGCCAAGCGCGGTCCCAACCGCCGAGCCCTGGCGGACGGCAAGGCGGAGGTCCCGGCCGATGAGTGCAAGAAAAGCGTTCATCTCAAATCCAGGCGGGAGGTTAACAGCGGCTGGAGCAATGAACGAGGGAATCTCCCCTCACCCTGTCCCTCTCCCCATGGGAGAGGGGACGCCCTCTCAACGGGCGCGGCGGGACTCCCTGTCCCATGGGGAGAGGGCGGGGGTGAGGGGCGGAAGCTTCGAATGTGGCGGGACCTTAGGTTCATTGCACAAACACGGGCGCGCCGAGTTCCAAAATTTGAGCGTCCGGCAGCGCCAGATCGAGGTGGGTTGAAACGATGGCCAGCCCGCCCGAGGACAGGTGAGCGGCGATCGCGCTTTCGAGGAGCCTGGTTGACGCCGCATCGAGTGCCGCCTGCGGCTCGTCGAGAAGCCATACCGGGCGGCGCGCCGCAAGCAGCCGGGCGAGGCCAAGCCTGCGCGCCTGCCCTTGAGAAAGGTGGCCCGCGCTGAAGCTCGCCAGATTCAGGAGGGCGAACGCTTCAAGAGCATCCTCAGCCGCCTCGATATCTTCGGCGCCGCTGTAATAGCGCTGCCAGAAGCTCACATTCTCGATGACCGAGAGGCGCGGTTTTACCCCGTTCGCGTGGCCGATATAATGATACACGCCTTCGTCGAAGTCCCCCCTCACTCTGTCTCTCTCCCCGAGGGGAGAGAGGACGCCAGAATTATCCTCTCGCCTTGGTGAAAAGGGCCGCAGCCAGCTCCCTCTCCCACCTGCACCCGCTTGCGGGTGCAGGAGCCTAGAGATGCAAGCTCGCCAGAGCGAGCTTGCTGGGAGAGGGCTGGAGTGAGGGGGTCTTCTTACTTCGATGCCCCCAGCGGCCGGCGTCAAATATCCCGCGATGGTGCGGAGCAGCGTCGTCTTGCCCGACCCGTTCGGCCCGCGCAGCGCCAGCGCGCTTCCCGCGCGCACCTCGAACGAAATGCCGGATACAACCGTTCTGCCGCCTCGCTGACAAGCCAGCCCCTCCGCCACGACGGCCTCAACGGCCACGGTATGGCTTGACAGCAGCTTCACATTTTCGATTGGCTCGATTTTTGCCAAGGAGAGGCTCTCGTCCGTTTGCGTGCGCCGCCTATCTTTATGTTAGGGCAGGTTACGCTCACAAGCCGCATTTTTGCATGTTTATGGAGAATCTGCTGTGGCCCCTTTATCTCCGCGCTCGCTCGACAGCTTCCGCTCCCGCAAAACGCTCGACGTCGAGGGCAAGGCGTATGAGTATTTCTCGCTGCCGGACGCCGAGGCGAACGGTTTGCCCGGAATTTCCGCGCTGCCATACTCGCTGAAGGTTCTGCTGGAAAACCTCCTGCGTTTCGAAGACGGCAGCACGGTTAAGGCCGATGACATCCGCGCCATGGCGCAATGGCTCGGCAGCAAAAGCTCCACGCGCGAAATCGCGTTCAGGCCCGCCCGCGTGCTGATGCAGGACTTCACCGGCGTGCCGGCCGTCGTGGACCTGGCCGCCATGCGCGACGCGATGACCGCCCTTCACGGCGATACGGCCAAGATCAATCCGCTGGTGCCGGTCGATCTGGTCATCGATCATTCCGTGATGGTCGATAGCTTTGGCAGCCCGCGCTCGTTCCAGATCAACGCCGATCTCGAATACCAGCGCAATAAGGAGCGCTACGAGTTCCTGCGCTGGGGCAGCCGCGCTTTCGCTAATTTCCGCGTTGTGCCGCCCGGGACCGGCATCTGCCACCAGGTCAATCTCGAATATCTCGCGCAAACCGTCTGGACGAAGGAAGAGGGCGGCGTCACTCAGGCATTCCCGGATACGCTCGTCGGCACCGATAGTCACACCACCATGGTGAACGGCCTAGCGGTGCTGGGCTGGGGCGTGGGCGGCATCGAGGCGGAGGCGGCGATGCTGGGCCAGCCAATCTCCATGCTGATCCCGGAGGTTATCGGCTTCCGCTTCACTGGGCGCTTACGCGAAGGCGTGACCGCGACCGACCTCGTGCTTACCGTGACGCAGATGCTGCGTAAGAAAGGCGTCGTCGGCAAGTTCGTCGAATATTCCGGCCATGGGCTCGACTCGCTCTCGCTCGAAGACCGGGCGACCATGGCCAACATGGCGCCCGAATACGGCGCGACCTGCGGTTTCTTCCCGGCCGACAAGGACACGATCGACTATCTCCGGTCCAGCGGCCGCGATCCGCACCGCGTGGCTCTGGTGGAAGCCTACGCGAAGGCGCAGGGAATGTGGCGCGACGCCGGCTCGGCGGACCCGGTTTTCACATCCGCGCTCGAACTGGATCTCTCAACGGTCGAGCCAAGCCTGGCCGGCCCGCGCCGCCCGCAAGACCGCGTGCCGCTTGCCCGCACTGCGGACGGCTTTGAAGATGCCTTACTCGAAATGCGAACCGTGCAGCCGGGCAGCAACGGCGCCAACATGGTGAGCGAAGGCGGTACGGTTCAGCCGTTGGAGAGATCGGGGCCAGTGGAAGGTGAGAGCTACTCCATCGCTGACGGCCACGTCGTCATCGCGGCCGTCACATCTTGCACGAACACCTCGAACCCGACTGTGCTCATGGCTGCCGGCCTGCTCGCGCGCAAGGCCCTTGAAAAGGGCCTCAAGCCGAAGCCATGGGTGAAGACCTCTCTCGCGCCGGGCAGCCAGGTCGTCACCGATTATCTGACCAAATCCGGCTTGCAGAGCGATCTCGACGCGCTCGGCTTCAATCTCGCCGGTTACGGCTGCACGACCTGTATCGGCAATTCCGGCCCGCTCCCCGAAGCGATTTCGAAGGCCATCCAACTGCACGATCTCGTCGCAGCAGCCGTCCTCTCCGGCAACCGCAATTTCGAGGGCCGCGTCAATCCCGATGTGCGCGCGAACTATCTGGCCTCGCCGCCGCTGGTCGTCGCCTATGCGCTGGCGGGCACGATGAAGCTGAACCTTGTTACCGAGCCGCTTGGCACCGGCAAGGACGGCTCGCCTGTCTTCCTCAAGGACCTTTGGCCATCCTCCAAGGAAATCGCCGAGTTCGTCCGCACCTACGTCACGCCCGATATGTTCAAGGCCCGCTACGCGGACGTCTTCAAGGGCGACGAGCGCTGGCGGGCGGTTGGCGGCTCCCAGACCGGTGAGACCTACGCGTGGGACACGGAATCCACCTATGTGCAGAACCCGCCCTATTTCGAGGGCCTAACCGCCGGCGCCCCCGCCGCGCTCACCGATATCGAAAACGCCCGCGTGCTTGGCCTCTTCCTCGATTCGATCACAACGGACCATATCAGCCCGGCCGGCTCGATAAAGAGGACCGGTCCAGCCGGCACTTATCTGCTCGCCCATAACGTCAGCGTTCCGGATTTTAACTCCTACGGGGCGCGGCGTGGCAATCACGAGGTCATGATGCGCGGCACCTTCGCCAACATCCGCCTCAAGAACCAGATGGTGCCGGGCGTCGAGGGCGGCGTGACCGTCCATTACCCCGATGGCGCAGAGCTGCCGATCTACGATGCCGCCATGCGCTACAAGGCCGAGGGCACCCCGCTCGTGATCTTCGCCGGCCGCGAATACGGCACGGGATCGAGCCGCGACTGGGCCGCGAAGGGCACCCGCCTGCTCGGCGTGCGCGCGGTGATCGCGCAAAGCTTCGAGCGCATCCACCGGTCCAATCTCGTCGGCATGGGCGTGCTGCCGCTGGTGTTCGAGGAGGGCGTGTCCTGGAAGGATCTCGGGCTGAAGGGTGACGAGATGGTGACGATCGAGGGCATCGGCAGCCTGTCCCCGCTTGCGAAGATCGCCGCTCGCATCGTTTTCGCGGACGGAACTGCAAAGGATGTGCCGCTCGTCTGCCGGATCGACACGCTCGACGAGCTGAACTACTTCCGGAGCGGCGGCATTCTGCATTATGTTCTGCGCCACCTCGCCGCAGCCTGACCGCGGCCCTGGCCAGCTTGCTATCCCAAATCCGCTGGCCGTCATCCCGTGTCTGCGGTGCAGCGCGAAGCGGTGCACCGCAGACACGGGATCTTGCGGCATGCTGCCTCCCTTTAAGATCCCGGATGCGGCGCAGGCGCCGTTCCGGGATCACAGTCGTGGAACTCGTGCTTGTCCCGGATGACGATCCAGGGCCGCGCAAGCTAGGTGGAATAGATATTCTGCCGAAGCGCGGCCGTTGCATTTTGTTGCAACGATACCGCTTTTAGTTGGAAAAGTTTAGCAAACGTAAGGCAGCGGCCCAACAAACTCTTGATTGTGTGCCGGGCACCTGCGACACTAGAAAGATCAAAAAACGGTGGAGCTGGGCACAGCGCTCGCGATGTAGGACGCGCGCGGGGTGAATGCTATCTGTAGGAAGCTCAGCGACGCCCAAAAAACTCCCTAGGAGGCGACGCTGCATGACCCAAACCCCACAAGCTCCATTCGAGCAATGGCTAGAGACGGCTCACCAATTTGGCCGGAATTCACCGGAGAACGTCGTCTGCCCCTGCTGTGGAAGCACCTCGCTCAGTGTAAAAGATGTGGAATACGGGTTCGGCCACGATAAGGGCGTGCAGCGCTATATCACTTGCGGATGCTGCGGCGCGTTCACCGGCGTAAACCTCAAGCGCGCCGGCGAAGACCACGAAATTAAGGGCGCGGGTGAAGCACTGCTCTCCGTTACGTCGGGCCGCGCTTAAATCCGCTTCATACGAATCCGGCTGGCGTTATACCAAATCCAGCTGATCGCTTCGCAATATCCCGCTCATCGCCCGCTTTCGCGGGTGCAGCTGAAGGTCCTGCTGAAGCAGAAATCTTCGCTGCACTCCAGGTACTGGCCCGACGATCCCAGCATCGGGCCATCAGCGGACGCACGTCGCCCGCAGAGCCAGATGGCCCAATTCGACCTTGCGGTATTAGCCGGCGGGATCACGACAGCCGATCTTCTGATGGATTTTCCCCTGCACTCGTCCATGGCTGCGTTTTCGCTGCATGCCCTTTGCGGCCAAGGCTAAAACAAAATGGCGTAAACAGCTTCACGTAACCGATTCAGTTCGCCTTCATTGTGCCTGAGAAGTTCGTGCGCCCAGATGGCTTGAGTTCCGCTCCGGCAATCGTCCGCCATTGTTCTGCCGATGGCCTCAAACGCGCCGAGCCCTGCCTGCTTGAGCGCCTCCGGTTCGGTTCTGGCACCAAGAATAAAGACCCGATTGGTAAGGTGGGCGGGGATTTGCCGCTTCACTTCCTGAAGTCTGTTGAGATCGTCATCGAAGTCTATCAACAAAACTATAATTCTATGTTCAAACTTATCCATAGTTGGAGCATAGTCTGAGACAAAAATCTCGTAAACATGACGCCAACCTCGCGCCACCTGTTCTACCTGAAGCTGATTAGTACTCATATTCAGGTCGAATCCGACTGCTAATTGCCGGTTAGCGTCGTCTTCAGGAATTACGAGGACGTGAGGCTTGTATCTATTGACGCTCATGAAAGTATATCGCCGCGAAGAAGCGCGTTCACGAAGTCACCTTTCAGGTCTCCTTTGCTCCGGAGATCCTCTACATATCGCGAGATCGTGGGCTCAAGATGACTGTTCCTAAAAAGAACTAGCGTATTTTCATCTGAAAAGCGGCGGATGGCTTCTGGATTATGCGAAGTTACGATGAGCTGCCCCTTATCGCGGAACGCTTTGCGAAGCGCCATAATGGAGGAACCGACCTCTGAAGGTGCAAGAAAATTATCAGGCTCATCCCAGAAACAAAGCAAAGGGCCATACGCATCGTTTGCTGCAATTGCAAGTGCGAATATCATGAAACACTTCTCCCCATCGGATAGATCTTCCAAAGGGGATTCGATATTTCCCAGTTTATTAGAAAATTGTATAAGTAAACTTCTGTTGCCGCCGCCGGTAAACGAGTTTGTTATTGCCTGGAAATCCGGCATTACCTCTTTTAGGTACTCGCTTATCTTCGTATAAGCGGATGGTGCCGACACAAGCAGGTCAGAAAACCACTCGCCGAAATTGGTTACGTAAGGATCAGGCCGGGGCCTCTTCGATTCCGAGTCGCCTTGCATCAGGCTTGGTATCGGCCTAAGAATGAGTGTGTTTGCGAGCCACTGCCTGAAGATGAATATATGATCGCTGGTTGACGTATACTGAGCAATCGGCAGGGCAATCGTATGCCAGTCGATCTCAAAGCCGGCCTCTGTGTCCCGTCCGGACCTCACATGCTGAACTTGCGCCAACTTACGAGCAAAGATTGGCTTTCCGCCAACGTCAAGTTTCTCTTCAGCTACGCGAAGCTCTTTGAATCCAACCGGAGGTTCGAAAGCCAACGCATAGGTGTAGATTTCAGAGTTTAGCTCCACCTCGATTTCAAATCGTACAGGTACCCCAGCGCGTCCGCGCGTCAGATCCTTCGGGCGGACAAGATCGCCTACCCGGTTTGTTCCACGCGCGATTCTTTGCAGAACCTCCAGCGCCATCCCAACGGACGTCTTGCCCGCACCGTTCTGCCCTATCAAAAGGACAGACGGCATCTTATCGAGCCGCAGCTCGAAATTTTCCAGGCACCGGAAATTATGGACGTAGATTCTCCGTATCATATGCGGAGCATATAGGCTTCCCGGAGCGCTATGAAAGAGAATTTTTGCTTTCCGTCGCGATTGATCGGATATGTCAACTGGCGCATCCGTGCCGCACAGTTTGACGTCAGAGCGCCTGTCTCCACCCCAATTCTAGACCTTCCGCATCGCCGTTGGGGATGGCTGGCCGGGGTCGAAATGAGCGTCGCCGATACCTGAGCTGGTTCGCGCCTGCCAGCTTGGCAGGCTCTTATCGCCAGCCTTATCGCCGCCGGCAGGCAGGATAGCAATTCCGTAGTAGCGCCGTACCATAGTTAATTTTGGTTTGGTAAGCGAGCGCGCCGTATATTTTCCGCCGCCGTCTTTCTGCGAATCTTTTCTCGCTTTTGGTTGAATTCTACGACTCCAAAAACCCCGTTAATGTTAGATTCTTGCGCGCGTTAACCACAAATCACCACCTGGGGTTGCGTAAATGGTTAACAGTAAGCAACGGTTATTTATGCGTTTTCAATGCCTTATTAGTCAGTATAGAGATCGTTGGCTACTGGAACGTTTTTTTCTTGGCGGGGCGTCGGGAGAGGAAGAAGGTCAAGCCCGCGGCGATGAATTGGCAGAATATATGGGTTTGCGTGCGCTTAAAAAATGCAGACGGCATAGTAAGCAGGAAAGACTATTTACAGGGAAATACCGGCGCGGCGGGTTCAGAAAGCCAGAGCGGGCCGGGCATGGCAAATAGAAGGCGCCCTTTTGCAAGGGGTTGCTTGGCTGCAGCCGCTTCGAGTTTTGCTCCAGTCGCTTGCCGCGTTTCTGCAACGCCATTCCCGAACTGGGGCAGACTCCGCAGCGTCGTTCCCGGCCCCGCCTTCGCGGGGCTAAACTCCGGCTGGAATCCATTTCTCCTTTTGGAACAAGCTGTTGGATGGGTCCCAGCCTCCGCGGGGACGACGCTGCGGCCCTGCGATCCGGCGTTAGCGCATCGGTAAGGAGCTATGGTTCACTATAGCGCCATGGGAAGGTGCGGGCGCGGCCGGGAGGCGTTGAATGGCGTTATGTGCAGTCTTAGGAGTGGGTCCGGGGCAGCGGGACGGCGGAGCTTCCGCCGAGCGCGCAGTGCGCCAAAAGGTAAACGCGGGGCGCCGCCCTCAGCCGCCGGACACCCGGAGATTCGCAGGGCAGATCCATCGGACATGGCTAACAAACCGCTAAAACAATCTAATGCCGGGCGGGGTGCATCGCCCGCCGGACCTCGGCGCGCAGCATGTCGATCGGCGCCAAGCCCGCTTGCGGCTTCTCGAAGTGCCAATAGGTCCAGCCGTTGCACGCGGCGCGTCCCTGCGCCTTCGCCCCGATGGCATGAATGGACCCGCGCATCCCGTCCCACAGCAGCGAACCATCGGCCATGATTTGCGCCCTGATCCGCGCCTTGGCATCGAACAGCGCTTCGCCGGGGCGCAGCATGCCGAGATCCAGCACCATACCGAAGGGCACGCGCGGCTCCGCCCGCTTCGAAACGATGGGGTCCGCGGTGCTCATGTCGAAAGGCTTCACCGCCGCGAGGCGTTCGCGGGCCGCGGCAACGTAATCCGGGTCGCGCTCGATGCCTAAAAAGCGGCGCCCGAGCGACTTGGCGGCAGCGCCCGTCGTGCCCGTACCAAAGAAGGGGTCGAGCACCAGATCGCCCGGCTTGGTCGTCGCCATGATCACGCGCCTGAGCAGCGCCTCCGGTTTCTGCGTCGGATGGGCCTTGCGGCCGCCATCGTCGCGCAACCGCTCCGGCCCCGAGCAGATCGGGATCAGCCAATCCGAGCGCATCTGCAAGTCGTCGTTGAACGCCTTGAGCGAATCGTAATTGAAGGCCGGCCGCGAGGCTTGGCTGCGCGCCGCCCATATCAAGGTCTCATGCGCGTTCGTGAAGCGCGTGCCCTTGAAATTCGGCATCGGGTTGGTCTTCAGCCATACGATATCGTTCAAAAGCCAAAAGCCCAAATCCTGCAGCGCCACGCCCAGCCGGAAGATGTTGTGATAAGAACCGATCACCCAAATCGCGCCGTCAGGCTTCAGCACGCGCCAGCATTCCTTGAGCCAAGCCCTGCTGAAACGGTCGTAGGCCGCGAAATCGTCGAACCGGTCCCAGGCGTGGTTCACCCCGTCGACGCGGGTGTTGTTGGGCCGGAGCAGCTCGCCGCCAAGCTGAAGATTGTACGGAGGGTCGGCGAAAACGAGATCGGCGGAGCCCGAAGGCAAACCGGCCAGCGCCTCGATGCAATCGCCCTCGACGATGCGGTTCCCCGCTTCAAAATCTATGCTACGCGCTAACGCTTCATTTCCAAAACGCATGACAAAGTCCACAAAAAGCAACCTTTTTGTATCATAGCAGAGACAGCGCTGAAATGGGTTAACGCTACTCAAACTTGCCGGCTTGGCCTGAGAATAGCGGGGATATCATGACGTTTCGCCCCGGCAGAATCCGGCATACAACTAGAGCCTCACATTGTCTGGAACATTTTAGAGGAGATCACCGCATGCGATCCCGGCGCTATTTCGCCTTCGCCATCTGCTTGCTGTCCAGCGTGTATCCCGTTCTAGCCCTAGCGCAACAAGGCAGCTGGAAGCTCTACGAAAACGCGCGCTTCGGCTATCGCGCCCTATACCCGGACTTCCTGATACCGGGCGAAGAATCGGAAAACGGCGACGGGCGGAACTTTCTTTCCGGCGACGGCAGCGTGAAGCTCGTTGTGTTCGGCGCTTACAATACGCAGAACATGGGCATAGACGAGTATCGCAGCACCCTTCTCAGCGAGTTTAAGGGCCATGACAATATCGGTTACGGCCCCAGGGGAAATTCCTGGTTCGTGCTTTCCGGATTGCGCGGTGGCAAGATATATTACGAAAAAGTTCTTTTCGCTTGTGGCGGGCGCATCGTCAACGCCTTCTCCTTGACCTATCCCGAGGATGGAAAGCATGCCTTCGATCCTATTGTGACGGGGATCGAGAAGAACTTTCATCGCAGCTCGGGACGGGCTTGCGCGGAAGCGGACCGCTAGGGCGTATGGATGAGTTACGTGAAGGAACGGAAAGAAGCCCGGATGTTGGCAGAACCGGGCAAGTGTGCTTAGGTTAGACGCTGCAGATCCGCCACATTTGCTTCGCAAAGGTGAAAGTCATTTTCGCAGTATGAGATTTAGTAATGACGCATCGCCCTCAACCCTACGACCTTGTCATTATCGGCGCCAGTTTCGCTGGGCTTGCCGCCGCAAAAACTGCGGCGATGCGCGGCCTCAAAGTCGCGGTACTCGACGCCAAGCCCGGCGCTGAGCATCGCGTCGCCACCACCGGCATTCTGGTCAAGGAAGCGGCCGAGGAATTCGACGTTCCGTACAGCCTCACCCGCCGTGTGCATGGCGTGCGGCTTTACGCGCCAAACCTGAAGCATGTCGATCTGTTCGCGCCTGGCAGCTTTTTTCTTACCACCGAGCCGGGCCGCCTCCTCAATTGGCTGGCGCAGGAAGCGATGCGGGCGGGCGCGCATCTCCTGTGGCGAACGCCTTTTGTGGGCGCCGAACGGCAAGGCGGTGTTTTCACTTTTTCGGGCGTGAATATTTCCGCGCGCCACATCCTGGGTGCGGATGGCGCGAGGTCGGCC
>JBKQNN010000212.1:0-17399 GCA_052145975.1 Rhodomicrobium sp.
ACCGGCTTTCTCCACATTGGCGGCGCGCGCACGGCGCTGTTCAACTGGCTCTACGCCAAGCACACGGGCGGCACGCACCTCTTGCGCATCGAGGACACCGACCGCGCCCGCTCGACCGAAGCCGCGATTGCCGCCATCGTTGACGGCCTGAAATGGTTGGGCCTCGATTGGCATGGCGAGCCGGTCTATCAGTTCGCGCGCGCGAAGCGGCATGCCGGGGTGGCGCACGAGCTTTTGGAGGCCGGCAAGGCGTACCGCTGCTATGCGTCGCCGGAGGAGCTTGCCGCCATGCGCGAGCGCGCCACGAAAGAGGGCCGCGCGCCCGGTTACGACGGCACCTGGCGCGACAAAGGGCCGAAGGATTGGCCGAAGGACAAGCTCTATGCCGTGCGGCTCAAGGCGCCGCGCGAGGGCGAGACTTCCGTCGCCGACCGCGTGCAGGGCCATGTCACCTGGGCGAACAAGGATCTCGACGACATGGTGCTGCTGCGCTCCGACGGCACGCCAACCTATATGCTCGCGGTCGTGGTGGACGATCACGACATGGGCATCACCCATATCGTCCGCGGCGACGACCACCTCACCAACGCCGCGCGGCAGACGCAGCTTTACCACGCCATGGGCTGGCACGTTCCGGCCTTCGCGCATATCCCGCTGATCCACGGGCCGGACGGGGCGAAGATGGCGAAGCGGCACGGCGCGCTGGGCGTCGAGGCTTACCGCGCCATGGGCTATCTGCCGGCCGCGATGCGCAATTATCTCGCGCGGCTCGGCTGGAGCCACGGCGACGAAGAGATTTTCTCGACCGCGCAGGCCATCGAGTGGTTCGACCTCAACGCCATCGGCCGCTCGCCCTCGCGCTTCGACTTTGCCAAGCTTGAGAACCTCAACGGCATCTACATCCGCAACACGCCGGACGCGGAGCTTGTGGCGCAAATTCAGGCGATCGCGCCGGAGATCGAGGCGGCCAAGGAATTCTCGGGCAGCATTACGAAGACCGGCTGGGGCAAGCTCAAAAAGGCGATGCCGGGGCTCAAGGAGCGCGCGAAGACGCTCGTGGAGCTCTTGGTTTCGGCCCGCTATCTGTTCGTGAAGCGGCCCATCGATATCGACGAGAAAGCCGCCAAGCATTTGGAGGGCGATGCGCTGAAGCACCTCGCCACGCTGCATGCGCGTTTCTCGGCGCTTGACGATTGGGAGCCGGCCGCGCTCGAAGCCGCGACGCGCGCCTATGCGGAAGAGGCCCAAGCCAAGCTCGGGGGCGTGGCCCAGCCCTTGCGTGCCGCGCTCACCGGCCGCACCACCTCGCCGCCGGTCTTCGACGTGCTGCACGTACTCGGGAAACGCGAAAGCCTTGCACGCATCGCGGACCAGGCGGGCACTGGAAAGTAGGCGGGGCGATATTCGATCCTCACCACGGCGGCGTCTGCGCTGCCGCATGAAATGCTATTGCGCTGGCACGGGATTGCACAGGGCTCCGTGCGGCGCGCTCAGCGCGCCGCCTTCCCCCTGCCTCAGAGATATCCTTTTGGTAGCGGCGCAGCTCAGCTTTGCTGCCCGGCGCACAGGGGGAAATATGAATATTTTCGGGGCCATCGCTGTCCTTGTCTTGCTGTCGGCGTGCGGCGCTAACGCCGCAGGACTGCCAGCGCACTTTAGCGCTCCCGCCAAGGACCGCGCGTTCGTGCAAGCCGGCGACGCCGTGAGCCCAAGCGGCGAGGGCTGGGCAAAGCTTTGCTTCGATGTGCCGGCTGGCGAAGCGGGAGACAAAGAGAGCGCAAGTCAGCTCGCCGAAGTCAAAGGCGGCGTTGAGGCCTGCTACACCTATGTGGAACTTCGCGAACATGTTGTGCACGCGCTCTGGGGCCTTGTTGGAGTGCTGCAAATTCAACCGGCCGGCCGGAGCTTCCTTATTGCTTTTCTTCCCGGCGGTTCTGCGCTGCCGCCGGACCCTGGCTACATTCTGCTTGACGGCACCGAGCGGATTCAACTGACCTACTTTGCGATTCATCCCGCCGATCTTCCGCATAGTCCTTGCGACCTGATGGGATGTTACGCGAAAACCCCAATGACGCCGGCGCTTCTGGACCGGACGAAAAGCGCAAAGGCGATATCCTTTGCTGCCTGGGGGCAGGAACCGTCTTTTCCATTGCCGTGCTGCGGTTTCAAAGCCGCCTTCGACAACGCGCCTGTGCCAGCCGAAGCCCAAGACGAAACACAGCGCATAATCCAGGAGTTCATACGCCAGCGCTTCGCGGCCTTTATGCAGTGACCGGCCGGCATCCATTCAATATACGACACGACGCAAAGGCGGAAGAATGAGAGTTTTCCTGGCTGTGCTATCCTCGCCTTGCTGCCGGTTTCGCCTGCCGGTGCAATCGAACTGCGCTCCGGAAGGATGACTGCGCTCTCCGCGCTGCTTGGGCTTAACAAACCGTGCATTTCGCGTAAGGCACTACTATGCTTAATTCGAGCATGGTAAACGGGGCGATCCCAGATTTTCCGCCACCGTCTTTCTGCGATTTTTTTCGCGCTTTTGGCCGATTTCTGCGATTCCAAAATCCTATTAAATATATTTGCAGATTGGAAATTAACCTCAAGCGACCGCTCCGCTGCGCTGGCTCTTTGAATTTTATCGTTATACATCAATGCGCTAATGTAAGCGCGGAGCTTGACGCTTCTTTAAAGCACCTGTGCTAAATTGGTTCAACATCGAAAAGCCAGCGCCAGGCGGCCCGGCTTGCTTAAATTTCGCTCAACTACTTGCGGATACGGCGATAGCGTTCCATAAAGTGAGCCAGCCCGTGCGCCCGGATTGGACACTCACCATATCTTGCAATGGCGGCGCGGGTGTTGCGCGGTTTATGTTCCATCGCGGGCATAAGCCGGCTAAAAGCGGATCGGCGGTCCCGCGCGGCGGGCGCTTCACGCATTTTGACGTTTCTCCCTCGAGCGGGTTATGGAAAACAACAGAAACTTTATCCTTGCCATTCTGCTTTCGTTTGCCGTGGTTGCCGTCTGGGACATCTACTTCTGGAAGCCAGGGGCTGAGCGCGCACGCCAGCAACAGCTGACAGAGGCCAGCCAAAACCCGGGCAAGCCCGCCCAGAGCGAAGCGAGCCCTTCTGGGGCCTTGCCCGTGCCCGCCGGGGCGTCCAGCGCGCCCGAGCTATCGGGGCAGCCCGCGACCGGCCGCGTCTATGCCACGCGCGAAGATGCCATCGCCGCCTCGCCTCGCGTGCCGATCGAGAGTCCGGATCTGCAGGGCTCGATCAACTTGAAAGGCGGCCGGATCGACGACGTCATCCTGCGCGACTACAAGGAGACGGTCAACCCGAACAGCCCCAACGTCGTTCTGCTTTCTCCATCGGGTAGCCCGCAGCATGGCTATTTTGCAGTCACTGGCTGGCTGAACCAGGAACGCATTCCTGTCACAGGCGACAATGCGCTATGGGAGCAGGAAGGCACGGGGCCCCTAGCCCTGAATCATCCCGTCGTGCTGCGCTACGATAACGGTCAGGGCCTCGTTTTCCGGCGCACGGTTTCCGTTGACGATCGGTACATGTTCACCGTTTCGGACGAAGTTGAAAACAACTCCGGCAAGACGGTGACATTGACGGCTTGGGGACAGGTTGCGCGCTTAGCCGAACCCAAAACCCTGGGCTACTCGGTGCTCCATGAAGGGCTGATCGCCGGCCTCGGCAAGGATGGCACCAAGGATTATACATACAGTGCCGCGATCAAGAATCTTGAGGACGGAAAAGTTAAGGAGACTTATACGGACGACGGCGGCTGGGCGGGTTTCACCGATCAATATTGGGCCACCGTGCTTATTCCGGATAAAAAGACCCCTTACAATATTGAGCTCTACGGAAATGCGTCTAAGCAGTTTTACGCGAACCTGCCCGCGGCGGTGCCGGTCACCGTTGTTCCTGGCGGGAAAAGCCAGTTCGAAACCCGGATATTCGCGGGCGCAAAACAAGTCGATATACTTAAACAGTATGAGGCTCAGTACGGGATCACCCGTTTTGAGTATCTCATCGACTGGGGCTGGTTCCCATTCCTTACTAAGCCGATGCTATGGTTGATGGATTCTCTCTACAAGCTCGTTGGGAATTTCGGCCTCGCCATCCTGCTCACAACCGTCGTTGTGAAGGCCGCGCTGTTTCCGCTCGCGAACAAGTCGTTCGAGTCGATGAGCAAGATGAAAAAGCTTCAACCTGAGATGAAAAAGATCCAGGAACGCTTCAAGGAAGATAAGGCGCGCCAGCAGGAAGCGCTCATGAAGCTTTACAAAGATGAGAAGGTAAACCCGATGGCCGGGTGCTTGCCGATATTCATCCAAATCCCGGTGTTCTTCTCGCTCTATAAGGTGCAGCTCATAGCCATCGAAATGCGCCACGCACCGTTTTTCGGCTGGATCAAGGACCTCTCGGCGCCCGACCCAACCACGATCTTCAACCTGTTCGGGCTTATCCCCTGGACCCCGCCTTCATGGCTGCCGCTGCTCGGCATTCTGCCTCTGCTGATGGGCATCTCGATGTGGGTGCAGATGCGGTTGACGCCGCAGACGGCCGACCCTGTGCAGCAGCAGGTCTTCGCCTGGATGCCAGTGGTGTTCACCTTCATGCTCGGGCGCATGCCGGCAGGCCTGGTGCTCTATTGGACCTGGAACAACATCCTGTCCTTTTCGCAGCAGGCTTTCATCATGAAGCGGCAGGGGGTCGAGATCGACATCATGCACAATGTCGGCATCAAGAAAGTGCACGGCAGGATGCAGCAGGTTCGCTCGCGCTTTAAGAACAACGGCAGAAGCCGCACGCCGGCCGAGTGAGGCCGCCGTGTCCGCCGCCGACGATGCAGATGCGCTTGCGGCTTCCACGCACGCGGAGGACCTGTTCAAGACGCCTGCGACCTTCGTGCTGGGTGTCGCCAGCGTCGAGGGGCTGCCGCCCGGCGGCCGCGTCGAGGTTGCGTTTGCCGGCCGCTCCAACGTTGGCAAATCGAGCCTTCTGAATGCACTCCTGGGCCGCCGCAGCCTTGCGCGCGTCTCGAACACGCCCGGGCGCACGCGCGAGCTGAACTACTTCGCCCTTGGCGATATCCTGTACATCGTCGATATGCCAGGCTACGGCTACGCCAAGGCGCCGAAATCGCTGGTCGCCGGCTGGACCCAGCTCATCCACGACTACCTACGCGGCCGTCCACAGCTCAAACGCGTCATGCTCCTCATCGACAGCCGCCACGGTGTCAAGTCATCCGACCGCGAGATCATGACCATGCTCGATAAGGCGGCGGTGTCTTATCAGGGGGTGCTCACCAAAGGGGACAAGCCGAAGTCCGGCGACCTAGCCAAAGTCATTGCCGAAACCGAAGTTGAGCTGAAAAAGCATCCCGCCGCTCATCCGGTTGTGCTGGCGACTTCGGCGGTGGATGGGCTCGGCATCGAGGAACTGCGCGCAGCCATCGCCGAGCTTTGCTGACCGGTTGGCGCGTGTTCGAGCGCGTGAAAGAATCCAAATTGCCGGCATTGGGGGGACTCCGCAGCGTCATTCCCGCGAAGGCGGGAATCCATTTCAGCCGCTAGAACAAGATCTTAGCGCGGGTCCCCGCCTCCGCGGGGACGACGCTGCGGCCTCGAATTTGCGCCCTCACACCAATTTTTCACACGCTCGTTCGCGGGGGTGACGGCTTGCGGCACGGCATTGAATGAAAGCGCTTCGACGATCAGCCGGAGTGCCCGCGCACCGCCGGATCCGCGCCCATTTTGCTTCCCGCACTGCCGTGCCACTTGATGCGGATGCCGCCCCTTGAGACGTTCGCCTCGGCGGGCAGGAATTCGACGCCGGCGGCCTCCAGGGCCGCGACGACGTCCCGCAAGGTGCGGGGATGAGGGTTGACCTGGCTCAGCTCGAAATCGGCAATCGTCTTGCGGGCCACCCGCGCCCGGCTGGCCAATTCCTGTTGCGACCATCCCAGCAGCCCCCGCGCTGCCCTGCAAAGCTCTGGAGAAATACTCATTATCTTCCTCAATATGCAAACTTATATAGGATACATGCGAGAAAGTGGCTGTTTTATGTGACCGCCGGCAGATTGCACCCCAGCGCACCTTATTATGTGGCATTGCGCGGCCTCACGTTTTTCTGTAAACGCCGGGACTGAACGGACCGAAAGAGGGCGCCAATGCCGCAAGGCGATAATACAAATGAGCACGCCGTAGCCGGGGCCGGATCGCTATTCCGGCGCAAGGATATTACCGGTCCCAGCGAAGATTCGCAGGACGTCCAGCTTCACCGCACGCTCGGCCCCTTGAGTCTGATCGCCCTTGGCATAGGCGCAATCATCGGCGCCGGCCTGTTCTCGCTGACCGGCATCGCCGCGGGCGACAACGCCGGGCCGGCTGTCGTCATCAGCTTCATGATCGCGGCGATCGGCTGCGGCTTCGCCGGCATGTGCTATTCAGAGCTTGCCAGCATGATCCCGGTTTCCGGCAGCGCCTACACCTACGCCTACGCGACCTTGGGTGAGCTTGCGGGCTGGATCATCGGCTGGAGCTTAGTGCTCGAATACGCCGTAGGCGCGGGCACCGTTTCCGTAAGCTGGTCGCGCTACTTGGCGTCGCTGCTTAACGATTTTGGCGTCACTCTGCCCGCGCAGTGGACGCTCTCGCCTTTCGAGACCGCAACGCTTGCCGGCGGAACCACGGTAAGCGGCATTATCAACTTGCCTGCCGTCCTCATCATCGTGCTGGTTTCCGCGGTCCTGATGCGAGGCATCAAGGAATCGGCGACGGTCAACTCGGTGATCGTCGCGATCAAAGTCGCCGTGGTGCTGGCGGTCGTGGGAGTCGGCGCCTTTTACATCAAGGCGCAAAACTACGTTCCCTTCATACCGGACAACACCGGCGAATTCGGCCATTATGGCTGGTCCGGCATCTTTCGCGGGGCCGGGGTGATCTTCTTCGCCTATATCGGTTTCGACGCCGTCTCCACGGCCGCTCAAGAGAGCAAGAATCCCAAGCGCGACATGCCCATCGGCATCCTGGGCTCGCTCATCATATGCACGGTGCTCTACATCGCCTTCGGCGCGGTGCTGACCGGCCTCGTCAATTACAAAGACCTGCACGACGACGCGCACCCCGTCGTCACCGCGATCAGCCAAACGCCGTTCCCGTGGCTCAAGACCGCAACCACGCTCGGCGTGATCGGCGGCTTTACCACGGTAATGCTGGTGATGCTGCTGGGCCAAAGCCGCGTCTTCTACGCCATGTCGCTCGATGGCTTCCTGCCGCCGGTCTTCTCGGTGCTGCATCCGCAGTGGAAAACACCCTGGATTACAAACCTTGTTTTCATGGCCGGCACCGGCTTGATGGGCGGCTTCATCCCGATCCGCGTCCTCGGCCACATGACCTCCATCGGCACATTGCTGGCCTTCATCATCGTGTGCATAGGCGTGATGATCCTGCGCAAGACCCACCCGGAAATGGAGCGTGGTTATCGCACGCCCTTCGTGCCGTTCGTGCCAATCGCGGGCATTCTGGTCTGCCTCGCGATGATGGTTTCACTCGACATCTACACCTGGATCAGGCTTGTGGCTTGGCTCGCGGTGGGTATGGCGATCTTCTTCGGATTCAGCCGCAATCATCTGAAATCGCGCTTGGCAACCAAGCACGGGCGGTGACCAACGCAAACGGCGGCGTCCGCCCCGGAGGCCGCCGTTGTCATGCCACGCTTTTCCTCCACGCGGCAGTGACATCGCTTCTATGACCGTCGATTTCGAGAAGAACGGGTTCGTCCGGATCGTCTCCAGGTGACGGATGATGCCGGGATTTAACGCAAGCTAGCAGCAGCCGGTACGCTTTTGTCAGCTCATCCAAACGCCCGGCTGCCTCGCCCGTGGACAAATCCGGATGGTTCTCGCGCGCCCGGCGCATGAAGGCGGAAGCGATGCTTTTCTGGGTTATCGGGCCTTCGAGATCGAGGGCCTGCCTGGCCCGGGCGATGGACTGTGCGCAAGGGAAAACCACTTGTAACGTGGCAAAGCTCGCCGGCGGCA
The DNA here is from genome assembly GCA_052145975.1 of Rhodomicrobium sp. Classification (GTDB taxonomy): domain Bacteria; phylum Pseudomonadota; class Alphaproteobacteria; order Rhizobiales; family Rhodomicrobiaceae; genus Rhodomicrobium. Next base: position 8,056 of record JBKQNN010000212.1, read on the forward strand.
ATGGCCCCGCGCAGCGGAACGTCAGCCGTCCACCGAATTCGCTATCGAGCGCGTCGATTGCAGCTTTCAGCGGCCCCGCATCGGCATGGCCGATCAATACGGCGCAATTAGCCGCCATACGGTCATCCGCCGGAGCCTTGAAGGCAATATCCATGGCGAGCAGGCGAACCGCTTCCTCGATCCGCGCTTGGATGACAGCACGCCGGCGCTCCAGTGCGGCTTTGACCGAAAGCGTAAACTTCACGGCTGCCTCTTCGTTCCGGCCGTGCCGCGCTTGCCTCTGCGCTTCGGCAATATCGGGCCCGCTTGCGATTTCCGCCAAAACAAGCTCCGGCTTCCATAACGCGGCGATCTCGATCTGGGCGCAGCCGCTGAACTCCGCGAGCAGACCCAGGAGTATGTCCCGGCTCTGACGCAAAAGGCTCCGCACGGCAGATTCGCTGGGCGACACCGTGCCAAACTTGACTGGCAGCACCGTCGCCTTCGCCATGGCAGCTTCGAGCACCTGCTGATGGCCGGAGAGCAGGCGCACGGCCTTCTCCCGCGAAAGCTCCTGAAGGTCTCCTTCGGGCGGTGCCCCCACAATGGCGCCGAGCCCGCCATGCGCCATTACGCTCACTTTGCCCGCGAGCCCATGCACTTCAGGTAGAGCCAGGCTGCCCGCGCCGCCGGCTATGCCATAGAGGTACAGGGCCCCCGTCATATCACCGTTCCCATGACGCGGGCCAGGCCCTCTTGAAAATATTGCATAATGTTCAAAACCCCTCTTAAATTCACGGTGCCGTACCCTCTCGCACAGCCCCGCGCCTGAAGGCTGGTATTTCTTATTATTGCAACCTTTAGTAGACCTTGGCGGGGCCGGGGCATGAGGGGTCCACCTGAAACGGCCAAGGTGCAAAGTGGTTCCCGCGACAGCTCCATGTAATTTTGGGCGGGGCTCTGGGATGACCGAAAAATCGGATTTGCGGGGAAATTCGACGCCCGCAACGGTCAGTGCCATAAGTAATTTGCTGAAGAAGCCTGCCTGTCTATGATGGGCAGGCTTTTTTGAGGCCTACGCGCAAAGCCCCTGCACAGCCGTTTACGGCCTGTTGCGGGTAGCCAATCGCCCAAAGTTGGCCATGCGGTTCAAGTCCCCTCCCTCGCGTCATTTCGCACAGTGTACCAAGCGTTGGATTTTGACTGCCCGGCGCGGACGGCCACGTAGCGCGCCGGCGTTATGCCAAAATGCCGGACGAAGGCGCGCGTCATATGGCTCTGGTCGGCAAAGCCGGAGCCTTGCGCCGCAATCGCGGGTGGCTCGCCGGATAGGAGCAGTTGCCTCGCCAGCCGCACGCGGCGCTGGACAAGATAGGCGTGCGGCGTCGCCCCCAACTCGCGGGCGAAGGCGCGCACGAGATGAAACCGGCTCATGCCCGATAGCGCCGCCAGTTCCGATAGCGTCGCCGGGGAAGCCGGATCCGCATCGATCCGCGCCTTCGCTTTTGCGACGGCTGGCGAGAAACCGCGGAGCTTCGCCGAAGGATCGCGAATTCCCAAAAGCGGAACCGCAAGGCGCACCAGAAGCTCCTCAACCGCGAGCGGATCGCCATCGCCGGCCGCATGCCGGAAGAGGCTGAGAACAAGCTTTGCCAGCCCGGGATCGCGCAGGCTCGGGCTTTCGAATTCGGCTTGCTCCACGATTCCGGAAAGCACTGGCGGATCGAAATAGAGCATGCGCCAGCGCCGGACGCAGCCGCCGGCCGGAACGCCGTCGTGCATCTCGCCGGGGTTGACGGTGATGACGCTGCCCGCGAACGATTCCACTGGTCCGATGCCGCTCCAGGAGCGTTGCGCCCCGGAAAGCAATACGCCGATGCCGTATTGATCGTGGCAATGGCGCGGGAAGGCGCGGCCGGACTCGAACTCAATCGCGTCGATCCCCCGGACCTTGGAGCGGTGCTGCGTCACCTTATGCGTCTGGGCGGACGAAATAACCCTCACCCGATTTTTCGGTTCCGTATTTTAGACAAATTAAAGTTTTTTCAAAGCCTTTCCCTTATAATGGCACCATCGGAAAAAGTACAAGTAACTAATTTTTTCCCGCCACCTTCATAACCGGCCTCTGCAGGCAACGCATACATTATTGTAGGAGACGGCGCGTGAAACATTGGGTCCGGCGATCAGGCGAGCGGCGCGCGGCGGCTGTAATTGAGGCGGTCGAGCGCGCCCTGCAGGATATAGGCGGCGGCCATCTTGTCGATGAGCTCGGCGCGCCGCTTGCGGCTGGTATCGGCTTCGAGCAGCGCACGCTCGGCGGCGGCGGTCGAAAGGCGCTCGTCCCAGAACGCCATCGGCAAAGCGGTGAGCTGCGCAAGATTGCGGGCGAAGGCGCGCGTCGATTGCGCGCGCGGCCCCTCCGTGCCGTCGAGATTGACCGGCAGGCCGATGACCAGCCCGCCCGCGCCATGCTCTGCCGCAAGGCTGAGAAGCCGCTCCGCGTCGGCCTTGAATTTCGTCCGGCGGATGGTTTCGAGCGGCGTCGCGATCTGGCGCATCACGTCGGAAAGCGCAAGCCCGATGGTTTTCGTGCCCACGTCCAGGCCGAGCAACCGCTCGTCACGCTGCAAACGCTTAAAAAGCTCTGGAAGTGCGAGAATTTCCGATGGCACAACTTCGTCCTTGTGTGTTGTTAGATCCGCAGGCGCCGACTTTACTTGGGCAGCATAGTGAATATCCAAAGTTGCGCACGCATTACCTGTGACATTTTAGCTTCCTTAGCCGTTCCTGAGCCTGGCCAGGCATTACTCAGCGCTCGGTATGCAAAAAAAGTATACCAGTTATTCAGAAATCTGCTCTAATTTACGCCTTATTTACCTCTTTCATCGCGGCCTTCAGTTGTCACTACAAGGAAAGGTTGTGATGAAGAAAGTGAAGGGTATCTTTGCGGCTGTCGTGTTAGCAGCAGCGTGGTGCGTTGGCTGCCAGCAGGCGTTCGCCGAATGCGGTATCGCCTCCACCTATTCTTCGGGAAACCGGACGGCAAACGGCGAATCCTATAATCACATGGGCATCTCGGCGGCGCACAAATCGCTGCCGTTCGGCACCCGCGTGGTTGTCCGCAATCAACGCACCGGGCGTAGCATCACGGTGCGGATCAACGATCGCGGTCCGTTCGTCGCTGGAAGGATTATCGATCTCTCAACCGGCGCCAAGAACGCCCTCGGCATGGACGGGATCGCCCCGGTGTGCCTTGAGGTCGTGAGCTATGGCAGCGGGAAAAAGCGCGGCTATGAGAAACCGGCTCTGGGCGAGCGGCTGCTTCAGGCGCTAAATCCCTTTGGGGCGCATGAAGCGAACCGCACAGTCATCCGCTCCGCCCGGGGAGCGAGCGGCCGCACCCGGATCGCGAGTGCTAGCACTCACCGCAGGCACCACGCCGAGGCGCGCCAAGGCCGGAAGCGCTATGCGAGCGTCCGGCACCGCAAGGGCAGCTCAAGGAGGCAGAGCCACAGGCGTCAATACGCTTCCAGCTAGAATTGGCAGACAAAGGCGGCGCACCTAATCGGAGGTACGCCGCCCGATCCCATATTCCGCAGCCTGCTCTCTAGGCCGCGAGTTTTGTTGAAAATAATTCATGTGCGTTGTCGCGAAATTGCCGCCATTTACAACTTTGTGGGATGGCCGGGACGACAGTTCCGGATTCGGAGTTAGCATATAGCCCTGGATCGCCTTCGAGGCATCGAGGCCAATCGATTAAGGAGACTTTTATGAAAACGACGTTTGTGGCCGCGGTTGCGGTGATCGCTGCCCTTTCTGGCCCTGCTTTCGCAGCGGAAGAAAAGGCGCCGCCTCCTGCGAGCAAGGCCGACGTGCAAAAGCTCGTCGACACCATCAAGGGCGACAAGGCGAAGATGGCGCAGTTCTGCGACGTCATGAAGCTCGACGAGCAGGCCGCCCAGGCGAGCGAGAAGAACGACCAGAAGAAAGTGGAAGAGATCTCCAAGCAGGAGGAAGACGCTGGCAAAAAGATCAGCCCGGACTTCGACAAGATCATGTCCGGTTTGGGTGAGGACACCGGTCCGCTGGTCGAGGAGCTGGCAAAGGGCTGCCCCAAGTAAGCTCAACCCGCGCTCTTATGAAGATACTGTGGCCGGTTCCTGCCGGCCACTTTCATTGTTTGCCGTACACCCGCCGTGTGCCAGCCGTCCGCCTGCCGCAGGGGCCCGGGCGCAACGGTTCCTGAAGCTTACCGCAACCGTTGCTAGAAACACACAATTCACCGCAACTGCAAGTTGTCCACAGCATGGATAGGCGAAACCCCGGTGCACTCTAGGCTTGCCCCCTTGCGTTTCCGCCCCGTTGGGATTTAGTGTGAGCTTCAGATAAAGACGCAAGCGAAGGACCGTATTCTAACGGAAGAGATGAGATGACGGTTAGGGTAGGAATTAACGGCTTCGGCCGTATTGGCCGGAATGTGCTCCGGGCCATCAAGGAATATAATCGCACCGATGTGACGGTGGTGGCGATCAACGACGTTGGCGATCTAAAGACCAATGTGCATTTGCTGAAGTACGATTCGGTGCACGGGCCGTTCCACGGCGAGGTCAAGGTCGAAGGCGACGGCTTCGACGCAGGCACCGGGCACGTCAAGGTGCTGAACGAGCGCGATCCGCTCAAGTTGCCATGGGCCTCGCTCGGCGTCGACATTGTGATGGAATGCACCGGCATTTTCTCCGACAAGGAGAAGGCGGCGATGCATCTCACCGCGGGTGCCAAGAAGGTGCTGGTTTCGGCCCCGTCGAAAGGTGCGGACATCACCGTCGTCTATGGCGTGAACCACGAAAAGCTGGAGCGCGACCACAACGTGGTTTCGAATGCCTCCTGCACCACCAATTGCCTGGCCCCGGTTGCGAAGGTGCTTCAGAACCTTTGCGGCATTAGCCAAGGCTATATGACCACGATTCACTCCTACACCAACGATCAGCGCATCCTCGACCTGCCGCATAAGGACCTGCATCGCGCGCGCGCGGCGGCTTTGTCGATGATCCCGACCTCGACGGGTGCGGCGAAAGCGGTGGGGCTGGTGCTGCCTGAGCTTGCGGGCAAGCTCGACGGAACCGCAATCCGTGTTCCGACGCCGAATGTGTCCGTGATCGATCTTTGCTTCATACCGGGGCGGGAAACGAGCGTTGGCGACATCAACGCGGCGATGGAGCGCGCCTCGGAGCAGGAGCTGAAAGGCATTCTTTCCGTCGTCAAGGATCCGCTTGTCTCTGTGGATTTCAACCACAACCCGCATTCCTCGAACTTCGACCTGTCGCAAACGCAGATCGTGCAGGGCAAACTCGTCCGGGTGCTTTCCTGGTACGATAACGAGTGGGGCTTCTCCTGCCGCATGCTCGACACCGCCGTTGCGATGGCCAGGCTCATCTAAGCGATGGAAGTCAAGCCCTGCGGGCTGATTTCCGTCATCCCGCCCGCTCTGCAACAGGAGTGGGCGGCAAACTTGACCGGGCTTGCCAGGCTCTTTCGACCCGCTGCCCTTATTTTTGAAAACCCGGCTCCGGCTGTCTTGGCGCAAGCCATAGCCGGAGCGAAGGCGCTTGAGCTTGCGGTGCTGCTTGCTGGAGAGGCTGAGGAAGCGGCCGCCGCGGGCGCCAATGGCGTTTATATCGCTACGCCGGGCGCGGATGCGGGGCGCGCCAGGGCTGTGCTCGGCAGTGCCGGGATTGTCGGCGCCGCTTGCGGTCTTAGCCGCCATGCCGCCATGGAGTGCGCGGAGGCCGGCGCCGATTTCATTGCCATCGATGCCACCACTCCGGAAACCTGGGAACAGGCGGTGGCGCTCTCGCTGTGGTGGGATGAGATAACCGGAGTGCCCGCAGCGCTGGTCTTTGGCCGCGCGCACCCCGACAAAACCGTTCTCACAAAAGCACGCCCCGATTTTCTTATGATCGAAGAGGCACATCGGGCCGGAGAAAGCCTTACTTTTGCAACAGAGTTCGGTTTGCAAAGCCAGACGTGACTGTTTCGAGGCTTAAGAGGCAACCATGATCCGGCCCAAGCTCCTATTGACGATGTGCGCTTGCGCGGCGATTAGCGGCGCCTGGGATGCCGGCGCGGCGCAAAAGCCTGCTCCTGCCGCCGCCGCCCCAGCGCCGAAGGGTGGCTGGTCTGCCGCGGAAACCTCCGCTTCCACCTACGATCCGGCCTACGCCGCCTACGATTACGGCCTTTACGAGCGGGCACTCAAACTTGCGGCCGAAGCAGCGGCAAAGGGCGAAGTCCAGGCCAATACGCTAATGGGTAAACTCTACGAGGGAGGGCTCGGCGTCCGCCAGGACGACGCCAAGGCAGCGGAGTGGTTCACCAAAGGCGCCGTAGCGGGGGATATGCACGCGCAGTTCGAGCTTGGCGTCATGCTGGCCGCCGGCCGCGGTGTGAAAAAAGATGAGAAAAAGGCCGCCGATTTCTTCGAGGCCGCAGCCCAGCAAGGGCACACGCTTGCAGCCTATAATCTCGCGCAAACCTATATCGAGGGATGGGCACGCCCGCAGGACATGCAAAAGGCAGCGTATTGGCTTGAGCAGGCTGCGAAGAAAGACCACGCCCAGGCCGCTTACGATCTGGGCACACTTTATACGAAGGGGGAAGGCATTCACCGGGATGAGGCGAAGGCAGCCTTCTGGTTGGCGAGAGCGGCCGCGGCTGGCAACGCCGACGCTCAAGTCGAATACGCAATCGCGCTTGGCAGCGGAAAGGGAGTGCCGCAGGACTTAGCTGGAGCCGTCGCGCTGTTCCGCCTTGCCGCCGAGCGTGGCAATGCGGTAGCTCAAAACCGGCTTGCGCGTGCTTACTCTGCCGGTGTCGGCTTGGAAAAGGATCGCATTCAAGCCGCAAAATGGCACATTATAGCGCGTCAGGCCGGTGAGTCCGATCTGAAGCTTGACCTCTTCGTGATCTCTCTGCGGCCCGAGGAACGCAAGCAGGCGGAAGCACTTGCGCGGGAATGGCGCGAACAGAGCGCGGAGGCTGCGCGTTAAGGGCAACTTAAGAGCGTGTTAATTTTCACTAAAGGATGAACTTCACGCTGCGGTGTCCCGTTGCAATATAGAAAAAATACGGGTAACGCATACGGAAGCGCGGCAATCCGCCGCTATGTCGGCCAACCCCAAAAACAAAGGAGAACAGCACCATGGCACGGGCCAAAATCGCACTTATTGGTTCAGGGATGATCGGCGGCACGCTGGCCCATCTGATCGGCCTCAAGGAACTTGGCGATGTGGTGCTGTTCGACATCATGGAGGGAATGCCGCAGGGGAAAGCGCTCGACATCGCCCAATCCTCGCCAGTCGACGGCTTCGATGCAGCCTACCAGGGCGTGAACGATTACGCCGACATCAAGGGCGCGGATGTTGTCATCGTCACCGCCGGCATACCGCGCAAGCCCGGAATGAGCCGCGACGATCTCCTTGAAATCAATTTGAAGGTCATGGAGCAGGTTGGCGCCGGCATCAGAAAATACGCGTCTAACGCTTTTGTGATCTGCGTCACCAACCCGCTCGACGCGATGGTTTGGGCGCTGCAACGCTTCAGCGGGCTCCCGAAGAACCAGGTGGTGGGTATGGCAGGCGTGCTCGACAGCGCGCGCTTCCGCTACTTCCTCGCCCGCGAATTCGACGTGTCGGTCGAGGACGTGACCGCATTCGTGCTGGGCGGCCATGGCGACACCATGGTGCCGCTGATCCGCTACACGACCGTGGCCGGCATCCCGTTGCCCGACCTCATTAAGATGCGCTGGCTCACGCATGAGCGCCTGAACGAGATCGTTCAGCGCACACGCGACGGCGGCGCCGAAGTCGTGAAGCTTCTGAAGACGGGCTCGGCCTATTACGCCCCCGCGGCGTCGGCGGTTTCGATGGCCGAGTCCTATCTCAAGGACAAGAAGCGTGTGCTGCCCTGCGCGGCTTACCTGACAGGGGAATATGGCGTTAACGGCCTCTATATCGGCGTGCCTACCGTGATCGGCGCCAAGGGCATGGAGCGGGTGATCGAAATCGAGCTGAACACCCATGAGCGGATCGACTTCAAGCGCTCGGTGGATGCCGTGCAGAATCTCACGGAGGTTTGCGCGCGTATCGCCCCCGCCCTTCAGCAGCCGTCTGCTTAAGTAAACGCCGCCGCCCCTTGCGGGGCGGTTCCCAAAGCTCCCGGCGGCGGCCGCCGCCTTTTGCCTCACTCTTGTTACGGGCGCTCCCATGAATGTGCATGAATATCAGGCAAAAGCGATCCTCAAAGACTATGGCGTACCGGTTCCGCGCGGACACGCGGCCTTCGCTCCGGAAGAGGCGGTTGCCATCGCGAAGGAGCTCGGCGGTCCCATTTGCGTCGTGAAGGCGCAGATCCATGCGGGCGGCCGCGGCAAGGGGCATTTCAAAGAGCCGGAAGCGGGCGAGAAGGGCGGCGTCCGCATTGCGAAATCCGTCGACGATGTGCGGCTGTTCGCGGACCAGATGCTGTCGCACACGCTTGTGACGGTGCAAACGGGCCCAGCCGGGCGCGTTGTGAAGCGCCTCCTTATCGAGGAAGGCGCCGCGATTGCCCGCGAGCTTTACCTCTCGTTCCTGGTCGACCGGGCGACCTCGCGCGTGGCGATCATCGCCTCGACCGAAGGCGGCATGAACATCGAGGACGTGGCCCACGCTACGCCGGAAAAAATCTTCACGCTGACCATCGATCCGGCTACGGGCTTCTCCCAATTCCACGGCCGCCAGGTGGCGTTCGCGCTCGGCCTCAAAGACGATCAGATCAAGCAATGCGTGAAGCTGATTGGCAATCTTTACAGGGCCTTCACCGAGAAGGACATGAGCCTTCTCGAGATCAATCCGCTTATCGTGACCGAAAATGGCGACCTTGTTTGCCTCGATGCGAAGCTCAATTTCGACGGCAACGCCCTCTACCGCCATCACGATATTATGAACCTGCGCGACCTCGGCGAAGAGGATCCAGCCGAAGTGCTAGCCTCGCGCTACGATCTCTCCTACGTGAAGCTTGACGGCAACATCGGCTGCCTCGTGAACGGCGCCGGCCTCGCCATGGCGACCATGGACATCATCAAGCTCTACGGCGAGGAGCCCGCCAACTTCCTGGACGTCGGCGGCGGCGCCTCGAAGGAGAAGGTGACGGAAGCCTTCAAGATCATTCTGTCCGACCCTAACGTGAAGGGCATCCTCGTGAACATCTTCGGCGGCATCATGCGCTGCGATATCATCGCCGAGGGCATCATCGCCGCCGCGCGCGAAACCCACCTCAGCGTGCCGCTGGTGGTCCGGCTCGAAGGGACCAATGTCGAGCTGGGCAAG
>JBKQNN010000213.1:0-12055 GCA_052145975.1 Rhodomicrobium sp.
ACGCCGCCGGCGATAAAGAAAAGGCGGCGGAATGGTATCGCCGGTGGCGCGATATCGGAGCGCGAAACGGCGCGGCGATGGACGATGTCCGTTTCAGGCGGCTCATCGAAACCATGAATTAGCCGCGTTTTTGCAGGTAATCGCGTGCCAGGGACCATTCAACTTAAATTCGGCTGTTGACCTTATACCGGGCCGGAAAACTTGCGCTGGAACAGCGTGCCTTACGTTTTTATGGCAACACCCTCCGGGTGAGCTACAGGTTGTCATCGCCGGGCTCGACCCACTGCTGTCCGGTTTATTTTTGTGGACCCGGCGCATGACATTGATTCTACTCCCATCCAGGCGTTTCGCGACGGTCTGGACACGATCCACTACCGAATTGCTATCTGCTACCCGGCGGGAACAAAGCGCGCTAGTGCGGTGTGAGCGACTAATCGCCAACCGCCGGGGAGAGCCCCGCATGCAACTCAATCCGTATCGGTTCTTCGACGGCCGCTGTGAGGAAGCACCTGAGCCTGGCTAAGCACGCGCGCGTACAGCGCGTTCTTGCGGATGATTATTCCATATTCCGCTGTTGCTTCTATTGAAGACATTCGCCGCCTTGGAATTCGTGTGCAAAACAAAGGCGTACCGGCGAGGCGGAAAAGCGAACCCATTATGTTGGCCGTCAAAATAACGCTAAGCTGTTTTAAGAAGCTTTGCAGTGAGAACGATACCGCCCGGCGCGGAAGCACTATGCTTCAGCTTTTGATTACACTAACACATCCCTTCAATCGGCATTCATAACGCAAAAGCTGGCACAGATTGCTTTCATATTTAGGTGGACTGTGCCCATTACTGCACATTATGAATCCAGCCTGTCTAGATAATCGGCAGCTTGCGGCTAATCGATCACGGTAAAAGTGGGCGTCGCGGCGCTTGCGGGCATTGGCTCGCCTATAGGGAGCCGGCAATGCTATCCCTATGAAAAGGCGCGCGCTGTTCATCCACGCGCGCTTGGCGTGGGACCTGCACGATTTCGTCGAAAAACTGCGGAAGCTGACGCAAGGCATTGAACGCGCGATGTATTTGGAGGGCGGGCCGGAGGCGAGCCTCTCGGTTCGCGCAGGTGGCGCCTCGCTCGACGCCGTGGGAAGCTACGAGACGGGCTTCAACGAAAACACCGATAATGCGAGGCAGTGGGAGCTGCCCAATGTGATCGGCGTCACGCGCACCACTTGGCACGCTGAATGCCGCAAGCGTGGAATTCTTCGAACGCTCATATGCGGGAAGAATGGTGCGGTCGAGAAGACTCGAACTTCCACGGGTTGCCCCACTAGCACCTCAAGCTAGCGCGTCTACCGTTCCGCCACGACCGCAACGTTTGGCAATTTAGCCAGGCTGAGCCATTTGTCTAGCCGGACTGAGCGGATTGTCTAACAGAAGATTCAAAGGCGCACAACCAAAACGCACGCGCCGCAGGCTTGCGCTGTGTAGGGAGTCCACGGCAGGCAACCGCCTTGACCTGGGCGGCGCTGGCTATCTACTATTCCGCTTGCGGACAAGGTCCAGCAAAGGTGCAGGCCATGATGATCGACGAAAGCGCCGTGGAGAGCAGGGCGGATATCGCCGCGGCCCTCGCCCGCCGGAATGACCGGGGCGTGAACGAGTTCTGGCTGTCTCATAAAGACCGCAAATTTCCACACATGGCGATCAATGTGGCGAAGGATCTGGCATGCCTGCACTATTGGCCCTATGAGGGACACCCTGGCTGGCGTCTGCTGGGCCGAATCCCCGGGCTAGACCCCCAAGGGGAAACCGAGTTCCAGTTCGGCGGCGAGTACGGCACAACGCCGAACATCTTCGTGGTGCCGTTCAGCGTGGCAGTGGAGGCGGCAATCGCGTTTTCAGGCGATACGCGTATGCCGGAAGTGGGGGAGTGGTTTGAATTGTGACCGGGGGGAGGGTTTGCGCTCCACGGCCAAAGCAGAATTGCAGGGTTGCGCCTGGTGCGGCTATTCTTTCCTTGAACTCCGCAAGGAATGGGGCATAAGACCCCAACCGTCCCGCTTAGGTTTTCCCCCATGAAAGAAGTCGTCGCCGAACTCGCACGCCGCCGCTCCGAGGCCCGCCTTGGCGGAGGCGTCAAACGCATCGAGGCCCAGCACAAGCGCGGCAAGCTGACCGCTCGCGAGCGCCTCCAGCTCCTCCTCGACGACGGATCGTTCGAGGAATACGACATGTTTGTCGAGCATCGCTGTATCGACTTCGGCATGGAGCAAAGCAAGATTCCAGGCGACGGCGTGGTCACGGGCTGGGGCACGATCAACGGCCGCGTCGTTTATGTGTTCGCCAAGGATTTCACGGTGTTCGGCGGCTCGCTCTCCGAAGCGCACGCGCAGAAGATCATCAAGGTGCAGGACATGGCGCTGCGCAACCGCGCGCCGATCGTCGGGCTGTTCGACGCGGGTGGCGCGCGCATCCAGGAGGGCGTGGCGGCGCTGGGCGGTTACGGCGAGGTGTTCCGCCGCAATGTGCTGGCGAGCGGGGTGATCCCGCAGATTTCGGTGATTATGGGCCCGTGCGCCGGCGGCGACGTCTATTCGCCGGCGATGACCGATTTCATCTTCATGGTGCGCGATACCTCCTACATGTTCGTGACCGGGCCGGACGTGGTGAAAACCGTGACGAACGAAGAGGTTACGGCGGAGGAGCTGGGCGGCGCCAGCGTGCACACCACGCGCTCCTCCATCGCGGACCGCGGCTTCGATAACGATGTGGAATGCCTGCTGCAGATCCGCCGGCTCATGGATTTCCTGCCGGAAAACAATATGGAGCCTGTGCCGCTGCTGCCGACCAGGGACGATATCCAGCGGGTCGAGATGTCGCTCGACACGCTCATCCCCAACAATCCGAACAAGCCCTACGATATGAAGGAGCTGATCCTGAAGGTCGTGGACGAGGGCGATTTCTTCGAGATTCAGGAGGCGTTCGCGAAGAACATGGTCACGGGCTTCGCGCGGCTTGGGGGCTCGACAGTGGGCATTATCGCGAACCAGCCCATGGTGCTGGCCGGGGTGCTCGACAGCGATGCAAGCCGCAAGGCCGCGCGCTTCGTGCGCTTCTGCGACTGCTTCAACATCCCGCTCGTGACCTTCGTGGACGTGCCGGGCTTCCTGCCGGGCACCGCGCAGGAATATGGCGGCCTCATCAAGCACGGCGCCAAGCTGCTATTCGCCTTTGCGCAGGCGACGGTGCCCAAGGTGACGGTGATCACGCGCAAGGCTTATGGCGGCGCTTACGACGTTATGAGCTCGAAGCATATCGGCGGCGACGTCAATTACGCCTGGCCCTCGGCCGAGATCGCGGTGATGGGCGCCAAGGGGGCGGTCGAGGTGCTTTACCGCTCCGAGCTTGGCGACAAGGAGAAGATCGCCGCGCGCATCGCGGAATATCAGGACCGCTTCGGCAATCCGTTCATCGCGGCCGAGCGCGGCTATATCGACGAGGTGATCGCGCCGTACAATACGCGCTACCGCGTGACGCGCGCGCTCAACATGCTGCGCAACAAGCAGGAAGAAATGCCCTGGAAGAAGCACGATAACATCCCGCTTTAGCTTTTTCGTCTATTGGGACGCCTCAAAAGCTTGCGAATAATCGGGCGCAGCGGTGTTCCGGTTGCACCGGGAGCATGAAATTTCAGGTAACATCCGCCTGCAAGCAAGGGGATCGTGCGAGCGGAGAGACGCGATGGAATTCCACGCCAGAACGGCAAGCGGGCAGGAAGTCCGGTTTGCCGGCCATGAGCGAGGGTACACAAAGTTCCTGGAAACTGGCCGCTGGAAAATATCGATGAGCGCCCTGGCTTCCTATCTAAGCGGCCAGCTTGCGGAAACTTCATTCGGTACGTCCGTTGAACGCTTCGTATTCTGTTTTGAAATTGCGGATTTCGAGTTGTGGGGAAAATGGTTTGGTGCAACCTCTGGGTACGCAAGTTATCGACCAAAGGTAAAGGAGTATTGGAGCGTAGGCCAATTGCGCTGGTCTGATGTAAAGCACCTTGACCCCATCGGACAAATCCAAGCTTTACGTGGAGCTATACAGGTTGCAATCCTCCGGGTTGGAGAAAAACCGCGAAAGCCGAAGGACTTCGATTACATCGCGTTCGCTGCATCAGTTGACGCGCTTATCGCAGGCGCCCCCGAAGACGCGCTTGTGGCGCGGCCCGCCGCCTAAACTTACACGCTGCTAGCCTTCTTTGCCGTCATCCTCTTTATCAGCTGGCAACTCAAGAAGTACACCTAAGCTCAACGTTTTCACCCGCCCAGAAGCCGGACCTCGACATCGGGCAGGGCTTGCGCGGCGGCGGCGAGGCGCTTATCCGCCGTCACCAGCGGCGCGCCCTCGCGCCGCGCCAGCGCGAGGTAGAAGCAATCGTAGACCGGATGCGGGATCGAAAGCGACAGCTCAAACGCGGCGGGCAGCAGCTCTTCCAGAGGGACAAGCCGGGCAAAGGCTTGTGGCGCCTGCGTCAGCATCGCCTCCGCGGTGTCCTTCGGGAGCTGGTTCACGCGCACATATTTCCAAAGCGCGCTGGCAATCTCCGCCAAGACAAGTTCCGGCGCGATCACCTCCTGGGGTGGCTTTGCGAGCGCGCGCGCTTCTTCCCATCTATCCTGCTTAACGAACCACTTTACCGTGACGCTTGCATCGGCGACGAGCATCAGCGGCTATCCCGGTCTTCACGGATGAGGTCCGTGGCATCCAAAGTGACGGGACCGATAGACTCGCGAAGACGATCGATTTCCGCCCAGACCTCCTCTTTGGACGGCTTCGCCGCTTCGATCAGAATATCCCGGACGCTTTGCTCCAAGGACTTGTCTGCCATCAGGGCACGCGCCTTCAGCCGCTCGATGACGGTATCTTCAAGATTGCGAACGAGGATCTGTCCCATGTATTTCCTCTCAGTCTAAGATCAGCGATAAGCGTCGTCATTATCGCGGTCTTGCCGGATCAGGTCCGTGAGGTCGATATCGACCGGCCCAATCCGCTCGCGAATGCGCGCCATGTCTGCGAGAATTTCCTCGCGGCTTGGCTTCGTAGCTTCGGTCAGAATATCGCGCACGGTCTGCTCCAGCGATTTATCCGCCTTGAGCGCACGTGCCTTCAGCCTTTCGATCACGCCGTCCTCAAGATTGCGCACAAGAATCTTTCCCATCGCATCTGCTCCATGCTATCACCATGATAGCACTCAGATGCCAATGAGGTCAAATGGGGGCTCAGGGCGCCAGGATGCGGGGGGAGCTAATGCTCGCTCACGCTCAGCTCCAGCCCCTCAAGCAGCAAGGCCCGGGCAGCGATCGTTTGCAGCCGGCAATATTCCGCGGCGCCTGGACCGGCCTTATCGAAAACGGGACAAAACTCATCGGCCGGGCCCCATGCCTTTTGGGCTTTCCAGACGATAAAGCTTATATCGGCATCGGCCCGCTTGATCGCCGTCAAGGATTTCTCAAGGCGGCCGGCCCAAATCTTCAATTCCTGGGCCGCGCATTCTTTGGCTTTATCAGCCGCATCGGCTTTGCCCGCGACCGCATTGATGCAGGGGTCCGCCAGCACCCCCACGCAGCGCCCTGGATATAGGCCGGCGTAGCGCGCGGCCGCGACACAATCGTGGATCTTTTTGCTGCCGTCCGTAATGGGGTCCGCCGCAGCAGGTTCGAAGCTTACGGCAACGCCCAGGCAAAGGAGCAAAATCGCTAGCCGGCACTTTTCCGTCACGTCAATCTTCCGATGGAAAGGTTTTCCAAGCGCCCAGCGGCAAATGAAAACCGCAGGGCCTAACGCTACCCTTACGACCATAGAGAGAGTGTACCGGGTGTGCGCCGCCTATGCACGTACAAAGAAACACTTTACTCACAATTTATATAAACGTTGAAAATCGGCATCGGCCCGGCGAGAGCCTACGCGATGTGCATCCGTCATCGGGAGGCGGCTTCAGCCGCCGTCGCGATCCAAAGCAAAGGGCCATGACCGTTGCCTGGATTGCTTCGGCCTTCGGCCTCGCAATGACGGTAGCACCGCCTCCGCTGAATCCCCGCTACGAGCGGGGCGCGGCGGGGTTCAGCGCGTCTTCGAGGCCGATGCCGTCGAGTGCTGCGTCGCCCAGGAGGTGCCCGCCCTTGTCGCGCTTGGCGGCCAGATATTTCGCGTTGTGGGCAGTCTGGCGCGCGAGCACCCGATGCGTCGAGACCACCTCAAGGCCCGCCTCGCGCAGCGCCGTCACTTTGCGCGGGTTGTTGGTCATGAGCCGCACCGAGGTAAAGCCGAGCTGCTTGAGCATCCCGGCTGCGAAATCGAAGCGGCGCTGATCCTGGCCGAAGCCCAGCATCTCATCGGCATCGTAAGTGTCGAAGCCTTCTTCTTGCAGGCAATAGGCCCTGATCTTGTTGGCGATGCCGTTGCCACGCCCTTCCTGATCGAGGTAGAGCACGATGCCGCCGCCTTGTTCGCTCATGGCCCTGACCGTGCCGCGCAATTGGTCGCCGCAATCGCATTTGAGGCTGCCGAAGAGATCGCCGGTCAGGCAGGCGGAGTGAATGCGTGCCAGCACCGGGCGCTTATGCGAGGGATTGCCGACGATGACGGCGATCTGATCCCGGAAGCCGTCGCCGCCGCGGAAAACGGCGAATTCGCAAGTCCCGGCGCCATCCAGCGGCACTTGGGTGCGCGCGACGATTTTGAGCGAGCGCGCTTCCCGGTCGCGAAAGGCGATAATGTCTTGCGCGTCCGCCGAAAGGATTGGCGCGCGGTCAAGGTCGGCGGCACTTCCGTCCGCAACGGCCACGGCTGGCAGCAGGAGCGAGAGATTGGCAAGGGCAAGGGCGGCGAGTTCGGCCCGGCCTGGCGCAGCGAATACGGGACGGTACGTGCCGTTTGCGTTGGCCGCGCCGCCGTGGCGGTGGCCGACATATTCCTCGATGGCTTCAAGCGTGATGGGATGCAAATGCACGGCGGCGGCAGCCTCATCCCACTCTGCGGCGGATCTGGCCTTCTCGCCTGGGATAATAAGCCGCGCGTTACGCCCAGCGCCCTGCAAGAACGCGATCTGCCTTTCGGTCAGCCCCTCGGCGGGAAAGGCCAGGACGAGCTGCTCCCCGGACCGGATGGCCACCGGCCTTGCGGCGCGGAACTCCGACAACGCGCGTTCCACGGCAATCTGACTGGCATCTCCGAAACAATTCAAGGGCATCTGACTTCCATGGCCTTTCCTGGCGGGGCTCCCGCGGCTTTCTAACCTGGGGAAAAGCCCCGCGGCGGCTGCAAACTGTACAGCCGCCATCATATAAGTGCGATAGGGCAGAGGTCGAACGCATTTCGCGTGCATCGCTGCCTGCCATCCGGCGCAGTTGAGCGCTAAGGTAGCGCTATTCAAGGCTAATTGGGAGAGGACATATGGTTTCGATGCCAATATTACGCCGCCGGAGCGTTTTGGGCCTGGCCGCGGGCGCGATGCTGCCTACCGCGATGCCCGCAAGTGCCGCGCCTTCCTGTGCCGGCTGGATCACAATTTTGACGGTTGGCGGCCTCGTTGGCGCGCCAAACCGGGGGCCACTCGATCCCGAGCGCGACCGGCTGTTCAACCACAACAATATAAGCTTCCAAAAAGCGCGGGCTTTTAGCGCGGCGGAACTGGCAGGCTTGCCGCAGACGGCCGTGACGGCGAACAAGTTCGGCAAGGACATGGCGGCGAGCGGGCCCTTGCTCGCCGATGTCCTCTCGGCAGTGGCTCCCGGCGCTACGGCGAAAACGGCGCGCCTCTCCGCGCTCGACGGTTACGCCGCCGACATCGCGCTCTCCGATGTCAAGGACCAGCAGTGGATCCTGGCAATGGAAGCCAACGGCCAGGGTTTCGCCATCGGCGAATTCGGCCCGCTCTTCGCCATGCGCCAGCTCCCGTCCGGTGAGACGAGGACCGAGGAGGAAGATGCGAAGTGGGTGTATGCCCTCTATTACATCGAGCTGACCGCTTGACATGTTTTGTCATCCCGTGCGCAGTGCAGCGTGAAACGGTGCACTGCAGACACGGGATCGTTGCAAACGCCGGCGCCCTTTAAGATCCCGGATACAGCGAAGCGCTGTTCCGGGATGACATGCGCCGGCGCCAGCAGAGCGGAATAAAGGGTTGCGGCAATGACGAAATCGGTGCTGGGAATTATCGGCGGCTCGGGGCTTTACGATCTGCCGGGGCTTGAGAATAAGCGCACGGAGGCGGTTGCCTCGCCTTGGGGGCAGCCTTCGTCCGATGTGCATCTGGGCGAGATCGGCGGGCTTGAGGTTGCGTTCATCCCGCGCCACGGGGCGGGCCATGTGCATTCGCCGGGCGGGATCAACTACCGGGCCAATATCGATGTGCTGAAGCGCGTTGGCGTGACCGATCTGATTTCGGTCTCGGCTTGCGGCTCGCTGCGGGAGGACCTGCCGCCGGGTACCTTTGCGATCGTCGATCAATTCATCGACCGCACTTTCGCCCGGGAGAAAAGCTTCTTCGGCAGCGGCTGCGTCGCGCATGTGGCGCTGGCCGATCCGGTCAGCCCGAGGCTTGCAGATCGCGTGGAAGCGGCGGCCAAAGCCGAGAGTATCCCGCACATGCGCGGCGGAACCTATATCGTCATGGAGGGGCCGCAATTTTCGACGCGGGCCGAATCCTTCCTCTATAGGTCGTGGGGCTGCAGCGTGATTGGCATGACGAATATGCCTGAAGCCAAGCTCGCCCGCGAGGCGGAGCTCTGCTATGCCACCATCGCCATGGTGACGGATTACGACTGCTGGCACGACGACCACACCGACGTGGATATCGCCGATATTTTGCGGGTGATGAAGGAGAACTCGGAAAAGGCCGGGCGGCTTGTGGCTCGTCTGGCGGCGGATTTTCCAAGGGAGCACGAGCCCTGCCCGCTCGGGTCCGACCGGGCGCTTGAGAACGCGATTATTACTGCGCCCGAGGCGCGCGACCCGGCGCTGATCGCCAAGCTTGACGCCATCGCCGGCCGCATCCTCAACCGCGGCTAGAGCCTATCCGCTTTCGATGGATTAGCGGCGAGCCCTTTTTGCTGTATCATGCGCAATATTATAACGGACGGCGGCACATTGTATGGAATCAGAAATCGCATAGGGGATAGGGGATGAGGCACGGGCAGAATAAGCCTGGACCGGTTATAGAATTGGCCGTCCTTTGCCTCGTTGCATGGCTTTGCATGCCCCTTTCGGAAGCCGCCGGCCAAGTCACCATAAGAGCCAAGACCGAAGGCGATATCGGCCGCACGCGCTTTATCGCTTTTCTATCCAAGGCAGCGGAATATCGGATTTTTTCGGTTGGCGATCCCTACCGCATCGTCGTCGATTTGCCCGAAGTAGACATTCAACTGCCTAGCACCCCCGCTGGGCTGGTGCTCTCCGCTCGCTCCGGTCTCTTAGCTGCGGGGAAATCCCGCATCGTCATCGATCTCGCGGAGTCTGCGCTTGTCGAAAAATCGGAGTTGCTGCCACCGGAAAACGGCCTGCCCGCCCGTCTCGTCATTGACCTAGTCCGATCCACGCATAAGGCATTTCTGGCGCAAAGCAAAGCTCCGCCGCCCATTCAACGCCAATCGGAAAATGCTGTTTTGGAAAGGAATCCGGCCGACCGGCGTCCTCTGATTGTTGTGGATCCCGGCCATGGCGGTCCGGACCCCGGCACCTCCGGCCGGCTGACGGCGACGCCTGAGAAGGTCGTTACGCTCGCCTTTTGTCAAATCCTGAAACAGAAGCTTGAAGCGACGGGCCAATACCGCATCGTTATGACACGCTCTACAGATGTTTTTGTTTCATTGGATGAGCGTGCGCAGATCGCCGCCGGTCAGACTGCCGATTTGCTCATCTCCATCCACGCGGACATGCTGGACGAAAAGAAAGTTGGTCTCGCGATGCTGCAAAAAATCAGAGGAGGAACCATTTACACGCTTTCGGAAACCGCTTCGGACGAGCAGGCAAGGATACTGGCCGAGCAGGAGAACAAAGCGGATTTGAACGCCGGCGTTGGAAGCGAGCAGGCGATCCCGCCCGCCATCACGGCAGAGATAGGCAGCATTTTGGGCGATCTCCAAGCCCGCGGCAAAAAAAACCGGGAGGCTGCCCTCGCCGATTATCTGATCGGGCACCTGCCAAAAGAGATTACATTCAACCTCAACCCACATCGAGGAGCCAGTTTTACGGTGCTTAAGGCGGCAGGAGTTCCCGCCATTCTCTTCGAGCTTGGGTATCTTAGCAATGCTGAGGACGAGAAACTGTTGATCTCGAAGGAGTGGCAGGCCTCGGCCGCTCAAAGCCTTGCCGAAGCGGTCGATGCTTTTATGCGGGAGCGCCTCCCTCGGACACCGATTTAAACCGATTTCGCCAATGCAGAAGAGACCTGATTCCGCCCCAAAGCAGCAGCCGTTTGGCCGCAATGACGCTCGATGTCCGCAACGGGTCAAGCCCGAAGGCATGCTTTTCCGGACTCAGTCTAATGCTCAAGCCCCGAGTATCCACTCGCGTGCTTCCGGCCATTCTATGAGAGGAAGCTGACCGATGTTCTGGTAGAGATAGGAGAATTGCGCATTGTCTAGTGTTGCAGAGAGATCGGATAAGCTTGGGGCGGCTCCGGTGACCCTGAAAATACCTACGCCATTATCGGCTTTCACGATCTTAAACTCAACACCTGCGGTTTTGGCCAGTTCGAATGCCACCTTCCAGACATCGCCTGTCCAAGACCCCATCGCAATACGCGGCACGTGCGCTTCTACCCAATGATTTGGAAGCAAATCGTGCAATAACACCCAGCCGCCTGGCTTCAAGGCGCTAATGGAATTGGCGACATCCTTGTGCACCTGGCCATAAGTGTGGAGCCCGTCTATAAATATGACATCAAATTTATCCGAATTTTGCGAGAAGAACTGATCCGACGTCAGTCGAAGTGTGCCGCCCCGGTTAGGGTCTACGCCAGTTTTATTATTGCATGGAATTGAGTGGAAAACCTCGTCCCTATCGCAGCCAATTTCCAGATAGGCGCAATCTTTGTACCGCGAAACAACTAGGTTGATAATGGCTATTCTGTTTATAGGAACTTGTTTCCAGTTCCATCTGAAAGTGGAATCGAAGCTGTTGTTCCTATAGCGATATTTCAATATCCGTTCTTTCGATCTGCGCCATTCTTTTCTCAAGCCAGCCATTGCTTCTTCCTTCACTTAGACGATGCGCCGCGAAACCGAAATGCGGTGCGGCAAGAATGTATTATACCGGCCATCAGAGACCCGCCCGTCCGGCGAACCGGACTGCGGCCCCGCGTTTGCGGCTCCGGTTTACTTCAGACCAACGCCCCTCGCAATGATACCGTATCCGATTGATTGGTTCAGCAGAATACCCCCTTATCCTGTCCTTCTCCCCAACGGGAGAAGGGACGCCCGAATTATCCGCAGCGGACTCCCTCTCCCCTTGGGGAGAGGGGTCTTCGTGACGCAATCAACCGGATACGCGATGACGCATCGCGGCCGGAACTTATGGCAAATCAGCAACCTTGTTCTTGCGGCTTCCTGAAAGGGGCAGCGGCCAGGCAAGCGGAAGTTTCAGCTATTCTCCCGTGGAAAGGGTTGCGGCTGGCATTTCCCCACTAGGAGCGTGGGCGATTCTGCGCTAAAGGTTGCGCGCGCACAAATGACGCAAAGAAACGTGCCGGAGGAAGGGCCTCCGGCTGAAGCTGTTGGAATAACAAAATGTTCGAAATACACCGGGAAGAAGTCGAATGGGGCGGCCGCACACTTAAGCTTGAGACGGGGCGAATAGCCCGCCAGGCGGATGCGGCAGTGCTCGCGCAATATGGCGAAACCTCCGTCCTGGCCACAGTGGTGGCGGAGCGCAATGGCGATCCAGCCAAGGATTTCTTCCCCCTCACGGTCAACTATCAAGAAAAAGCTTATGCGGCGGGCAAGATCCCAGGCGGCTACTTCAAGCGGGAAGGCCGCCCCTCCGAGAACGAGACCCTGGTATCGCGGCTGATCGACCG
>JBKQNN010000214.1:0-7259 GCA_052145975.1 Rhodomicrobium sp.
CCTTCGCGCTTACGCCCGCCTACAAGAGATACGGCCGCACTCGAACCGTCATCGCGAGGCCGTCTTCCGCCCTCGTAGCCGGAACTACTTCCGCGGGGTAGGCTGACGGCTGCGGGCGTCCAGAAGCTGACCCGCCGTTTGCGATTCCGTGATGAGGGGCGGCGTGCCTGCTTTCAGATCTCTCAGCGGGCCACACCGGGAATGATGCGCGCTGGCACTCAGGGCCACTACCAGTCGTTCCCACTCAATAAATCCCGGCCGGAAAGCGGACGCAAAGCATTCCTGTCTTTCTCCCAGAAAGCACCAAGCGTTTCTTCGCCGCGCCCGTTAAGCCGCGGCCTTGAGGCAGGCAAGCGGCAGCCCCGCCACAGTCCCGTCCAAGAAGCGCCGGATTGCAACTACATTTTCCGCGCATTGCATGGATACCAACGGATCTGCGGCGAGGGAATGGCATGGCCACGGGAGTTGTGATGCGGAGTTGGAGTGCGACGCGTGCGGTGTTGTTCATGCTGGCCGTGGCAGCGCCCGCCATGGCCCAGACGCAGCAGCCGCCAGCACCCGCTCAGCACGGCTATCTCGGTGTGGAGCTGCGCAGCATCACCCGCGAGGAGGCGCAAGCGCCCAGCTTGCCGGTCCATGGCGGGGCCGCGATAACCAAGGTCGAGGCCGAATCCCCTGCCGGCACGGCCGGCCTCCGGCGCGGCGACATTCTGCTGGAAATCGACGGCAAGCCGGCCGGGAGCGCAGCGCAAGTCCTGAAACTCATCGCTGGCAAGACGCCGGGCACAGCAGTCAAACTGCAGGTTCTCCGCCAGGGCCGGCTGAGGGCCGGGCCGGTCAAGCTCGGCGCGAAACCGGGCGAGCGGGCGGCGGCTGTTGTGCCCGCTGCGAGCGAGGTTCAGGAACCGGCGCCGCAAGGGCAGGAGGCGCCAGCGGCGGAGCGCATCAACGATCCGGCGGCGCAAGATAAGCTTCCGGCCGAGGTTGTGCCGCAAATGGGGCATAGCTTCCCTGTCACCTCGGTGGCGTTTTCGCCCGATGGCCGTTTTGCCCTCTCGGGCAGTTGGGACCAAACGCTGAAACTGTGGGATGTCGCCACAGGCAGGGAGCTGCGTCGTTTCATCGGGCATGCGAACTGGGTCACTTCGGTTGCGTTTTCGCCCGATGGCCGGTTCGCCCTCTCTGGAAGCCAAAACAACACGATGAAATTGTGGGATGTGGCCACCGGGAAGGAACTTCGCAGCTTCAGCGGCCACACTGGCAACGTCGCTTCGGTTGCGTTTTCGCCCGATGGCCGTTTCGCCCTCTCCGGCAGCGGAGACAACACGATGAAATTGTGGGATGTGGCCACCGGGAAGGAACTTCGCAGCTTCAGCGGTCACACTGGCAACGTCGCTTCGGTTGCGTTTTCGCCCGATGGCCGTTTTGCCCTCTCCGGCAGCGGAGACAACACGATGAAACTGTGGGATGTGGCCACCGGGAAGGAACTTCGCAGCTTCGGCGGTCACACTGGCAACGTCGCTTCGGTTGCGTTTTCGCCCGATGGCCGTTTTGCCCTCTCGGGCAGTTGGGACCAAACGCTGAAACTGTGGGATGCCGCCACAGGCAGGGAGCTGCGTCGTTTCATCGGGCATACGAACTGGGTCACTTCGGTTGCGTTTTCGTGCGATGGCCGGTTCGCCCTCTCCGGCAGCTACGACGACACGATGAAACTGTGGGAGCTGGCCACCGGGAAGGAGCTACGCAGCTTCAGCGGCCATATTGACTGGGACACTTCGGTAGCGTTTTCGCCCGATGGCCGGTTCGCCCTCTCCGGCAGCCATGACAACACCATGAAACTGTGGGAGGTGGCCGCCGGCAAGCAACTGCGGAGCTTCACCGGGTATACTGCACGGGTCACTTCGGTTGCGTTTTCGCCCGACGGCCGTTTCGTCCTCTCTAGCAGTAACGACAAAACTCTGAAACTGTGGGATGTGGCCACGGGCCGGAAGCTGCGCAGCTTCACCAGGCATGAGATGCCGGTCAACTCGGTTGCGTTTTCGCCCGATGGCCGTTTCGCCCTCGGCGGCACATTGAGCCAAACGGTGGAACTTTGGGATGTGGCCTCGGGCAAAACGCTACGCGGCTTCGGCGTGCATTCGGCTGCCTTTTTCACAGTCAATGTTGCGTTTTCACCCGATGGCCGTTTTGCCCTCACCGGCAGCTGCGATGAAGCCGACAAGAAAAAAGTTTTCCGCTGCATTAAGGGCGCCCTAAAATTGTGGGAGATCTCAACGGGCGAAGAGCTGCGCAGCTTCACAGGGCATACTAACGCTGTTAATTCGGTTGCGTTTTCGCCCGACGGCCGTTTCGCCCTTTCCGGCAGCTGCGGTAAAAACAGCTCAAAAGAAGATTGGAACTGTATTGAGGGCTCTCTAAAACTGTGGGACGTGGCTACGGGCGAGGAGCTGCGCAGCTTTAGCGGGCATACTGACAAGGTGCAATCGGTAGTGTTTTCGCCGGATGGGCGTTTCGCCCTCTCTGGAAGCCAAGACAACACGATGAAACTGTGGGATACAGCCACGGGCAAGGAGGTGCGCAGCTTTACCGGACACACACAGAGTATCAGTTCGGTGGCGTTTTCGCCCGATGGCCGCTTCGCCCTCTCCGGCGGTTGGGACCAAACGCTGAAACTGTGGGATGTCACCACGGGCCGGGAGCTGCGCAGCTTCAGAGGGCATACTAACCAAGTCGCCTCGGTGGGGTTTTCGCCCGATGGCCTTTACGTACTCTCTGGCAGCGCGGACGGCACGACACGCATCTGGGATGCCGGAAACGGGCGGGAAATCGCCCAGATGATGGCCGCGCCCAATGGCGAATGGCTGACCATGACACCACAGGGGTTCTTCTCCGGTTCACATCGCGATACGGACATGCTGGCCATCGTCCGCGGACTTGAGGCTACCACCATTGGGCAGGTTCACCAGTCGCTGTTCAACCCCGATCTCGTGCGGGAAGCGCTGGCAGGCGATCCTGATGGCGAGGTCAAGCGCGCCGCCGAGGTTGTCAGCCTTGAAAAGGTTCTCGATGCTGGGCCGCCGCCCGTTGTTGCCATCGCGTCGCATGAACCTGGCAGCCGGTCCAGCGCCGATCTCGTGACCGTCGCCGCGCGCATCACGGATCGCGGCAAGGGGATCGGGCGCATCGAGTGGCGGGTCAATGGCATCACCGCCGGCGTGATGGCGGCGCCCGCCGGCGCAGGACCGGACTATGATGTGAGCCAAGAGCTTGCCCTCGACCCTGGCGAGAACCGGATCGAGGTCATCGCATACGAGAAGCGCAATCTCCTGGCGTCGCTGCCGGCGCGCACCACGATCGCATACGATGGCCCGGCCGATAGCGTGAAGCCGAAGTTGCACATCCTGGCCATCGGCATCAACGCCTACCAGGATCGAGGCTGGACGCCGCCCGGCAGTTCCGAAAAGCTGGCGTTTCCGCCGCTCAATCTGGCCGCGGCGGATGCGAAGGCGTTCGCCGCCGAGATGCAAAAAGCCGGGGCGGGGCTCTACAGCGAAGTCCGCGTCACGGAAGCGCTCGACGCCGATGCCACGGCCGCTAAGCTCGATGCGCTCGTCGAACACATGGCGGCCGGGATCGGCCCGCGCGACACGTTCGTGCTGTACGCCGCTGCGCACGGCTATTCGCTGAACGGCCGCTACTACATGATCCCGCAGGACTATCAGGGCGGGACCGATCCCGAGGCGCTCAAAGCCCGCGCCATAGGCCAGGAGCGCCTGCAGGACTGGATCGCCAACCGCATCAAGGCGAGAAAGGCCGTGATCCTGCTCGACACCTGCGAGTCGGGGGCTCTGGTCGGCGGCTACACGAAGTCGCGCGCCGATGCGCCGGCTTCCGAGGCTGCGATTGGCCGCTTGCACGAGGCGACGGGGCGGCCAGTGCTGACTGCCGCCGCCACGGGCAAGCCGGCGTTCGAGGGCTATAAAGGGCACGGCGTGTTTACCTACGCGCTGATGGAGGCGCTCCATAAGGGCGACAGCAACAACAACGGCAAGATCGAGCTCAGCGAGCTTGTGGCGCATGTCGAGGAGCGCGTGCCGGAGCTGGTCGCGGAGCTTGGCGAGCATGGGGGCGTGGTTAAGGGCGCTGCTGTAGTGGCCATGCGGGGCGCGGAGGGCGACAAGCAGTCCGCGCATTTCGGGTCGACGGGCGAGGATTTCGCTATCGCCGCACGCCTGCCTTAGGGCATGCGTTCTGCAAAACGAATGTCCGCTGTCAGCACTGTCACGTGCTGCGGGTCAACTGCACGCGCTCTACCAGCAGCCTTGCACTTTCCGGTCTCAGATCCAGAACCGGCCATTGCCTGGGCGCATAGCCGCTCAAGCCGCCAAGCTTACTCCCCACCGGACGGCGGCCTAAAGTGCCCCGTCCCGTCATTCAACCGCTCTGAAGTATAAGTTTTCGCCGGGCAGCGAGCCATAGGTAAAGGGCTCTTGCGCGTTTTTGGTTCGCACGAGCACGGTGTCGCGCACCTTGCTGAACAACAGCCGGATGTCGAGCGATGGCTCGTTGATGTGGTAGAGCAACGCGTGGGTGAACGGGCTGTGCTCCTCGTCGCCATCCGACGCGGTATGACCGTCGCGGGTAGCGAAAGCCACAAGCTCGCCCTTCACCGGCTCCACGCTGGCAAGGCCGCTCAGCACAAGCCCGCGCCCGGCGGCCTCGGCTTGCCGGACGCGGTCGAACAGCGGATCGTTGCGGCAGGCATCGAGGATGACAACGCCGAGTTTTTTCGCGTCGGCGGCGCTGGTCATGAACAGATCGAGGCTGACGGTTTCGGCTTGCACATGATCGCCATCTTCAAGCGCCGCGTCGACCGGAACGAGATAATTGCGCCCGCCGGTCTGAAAGCCGTGCCCCGCATAGAACACCACGGCCCAATCGGATTGGGCGGCGCTCGCCCGGAAATCGGCGAGGGCTTTTTCGATGGTCCCGCGGTCTACATTCGCGATCTCGGTGACTTCGGCGAAGCCGAGCAGACGGAAGGCCTCCGCCATGGCGTGGGCATCGCGCGTGGGGTTGGGCAAGGGCATCACGTGCCGGTAGGCGCCTTCGCCGATGACGAGGGCGATGCGGCGGCCGGGGGCAGTCGATTTGCTGCTCGCGGGGATAAGGCCCGGTTGCGCTGGGGGTTGCTTGGATTCGAGGGCTGCCAGCCGCTCTTGGGCGAAAAGGCGCATCTGGCGCTCGAAGGGAGTGTCAGCGGCGAGCGTCACAGCCTTCTGGTAATCCAAAATGGCGAGCGTGGTCCGGCCTTGCGCTTCGTAAGCCGCGCCGCGCCCCGCATAGGCCGAGGGGCTCGCGTCGCCGAGCTTGATCGCCTCGTTGTAATCGTCGATGGCCTCGCTGGTCTTGCCCTGCGCCAGCAGGATTTCAGCGCGGGCGGAGAGCGCTATGTCGCGCTTTTTGCCCATCTTGAGAGCGGCGTTGGCATCCGCCAAGGCTTCGTCCAGCTTGCCGGATTTGAGATAAACCCGCGCGCGGGCAATGCTGGCGAGCCCGTATTTGGGATCGATACGCAGCGCCTCGCTGAAATCCGCGATGGCGGGATCGTATTTTTGCTGCCGGAGATAGGCGATGCCCCGGTCGTAATAATATAAGGGTTCATTCGTTCGTATACGAAGCGCTTCGTTATAATCGCTCACGGCTCGATCGTAATCGCCACGGTCGCGATAAGCATTGGCCCGGTAATAGTAATTTCTTGGAATGCCCGGCTCCAGGCGGATCGCGGTGTCGAAGTCCGAGATGGCGCTATCGTAGTCTGCCTTTTTTAGATAAGCGGCTCCCCGGCCGAGATAAGCGTTGAAAAGCTCGTTGGGCCTAAGCCGGATGGCTTGCGAGAAATCGCTTAAGGCAGCGTCCTGGTCGCCCTTGTTAAAATACACCCAGCCGCGTTGTATATAACCCTCGGGATTACTGGAATCCCGCTTGATGGCCTCGCTGGCTTCGGTAAGCGCGGTGTCGTATTGCCCGGCTTCTTTCAATGTGTCCGCGCGTCCTCTGAGAGTATCGGCATTGTTTGGGTCGAGCCGTGCGGCTTCATCGTAATAGGCGAGAGCGCGATCGTAGTCGCCCATAGCGTTGTATCGAGCGCCGCAAGCCCGATAAATGGTGGCCGTGGGAGCCAAGCGAAGCGCTTCATCGCAATCGCTCTTGGCGCTGTCGTAATTTCTTAAAGCTATGTGGGCATTTGCATGGGCGGTATAAAGTGCTGCTTTCAATTCCAATGGGGAAGACAAGCGTATCGCTTCTGAGTATTCCGTAAGCGCCTGATTATAATTCCCGAGTGAAATATGGGCACGAGCAAGCGTGGAGTAAGCTTCCATGCTATCTGGAAAAAGCTGGATTATTTCCTTGGCGGCAGCTATGGCCCTATCGTAGTCCCTTTTCTGATAATATATCCCGGCTCGCGTAACCAGGTAAAGCTTGTTACCAGGCTTTAGGCGCAAATTCTCGTCAACATCCGATAAGACTTTATCGTAATTGCCTTTCTCCATATAGGCAAAAACACGCCACCGAAAAGCTATATCCTGATTGGGATCTAGCTCAAGAGCTTTCGAGAAGTCGGCAATAGCCAAATCGTAATTTTTCATGTTGTAGTAGGTCATGCCGCGAGACACATAATTTATTGTGTTGCTTGGGACTCTGCGGAGGTATTCGCTATAATCCGCGATAGAAAGCGCATAGTCTCCTTTCTGTCTGTAGACAAGCGCTCTAGACGAATAGGCAACGGCAAAATCCGGGTCGATCAAAAGCTGTTGGCCGAGCTCAGCCAGGGCGCGATCGTAATCTTTCTTTCTCGAATAAACAGACGCTCTACCTCCATATGCTTCGGCATATTTTGGATCGAGGGCGATGGCCTTATCGAAACTTGCCATGGCCGTATCGGTTTCGCCTTTGTTCAGATATAAGTAACCCCGGGCACTGTACAGCTTGGCGCTCTCGGGTAGGATCGCTATCGCCGCATTATACTCAGCGATGGCTTTGTCGTAATCTTTCTTCCATGTATAAACGTTCACTCTGCCTGTATAGGCGTCGGTGAGTTTTGGATCGAGCGCCACCGCCTTATCGTAGTCCGGCATAGCCAGATCGTAGTCGGATTTCAGAAGGTGAACGTTGCCACGATAGAGATACAGCGTCCCATTTTCAGGTTGGAGAGCGATGGCTGCATTTAATTCCGCGATGCCTTTGTCATTGTTCCC
>JBKQNN010000215.1:0-10466 GCA_052145975.1 Rhodomicrobium sp.
ACGCCGCCTTCGTCCACGTATTTTCCATGCCGGAGTTCACCCTCAAGCCTTACAAGGCTGCCTTTTTTGAGATGAGCACCGGCATATTCGGCCAGGCCGGGTTCGAAAACAGCCACCTGATGCCAAGCCGTGTCTTCCCGGTCCTCGCCACCCTTCTTCCAGCGCTCCGTTGTTGCTACGGAGAAAAAGGCCATCGGCCCATTGTTCCCCTGCTTTATGACAGGGTCCGCGCCAAGATTGCCAATGATCCGGGCGCGGTTGATGTTCTCCGTTTCGCCGAAATCACCGCGGCCTACCTTAAACCTTCCATACTGGCCGGCGACGTGGATTTCGCTACTATTTTGCGCGTTGCCGTTCTCGTCTTTATACGGCTTCAAGCGCATTTGGCCTTTGAGATGCACAGCAGTGCCGGCTTGCAAACCCTCGGCGGCGCGGGCGAGCTGCGGGGTAAAAACCGCGACCCGGTGATATTGAGTAGCCTCCTCAGTTCCGCCGTCTTCTGTTGGCCGCTCATGCCTCGTGACGACGCTAAAGGCCGCGATCGGGCCGTTTGGGCCTTCGGACATTTTGGGCTCATCGCTGAGAGTCCCGATTATTTCTGCCTGGTTCATAGGTTCACTCCTACGCGCTCAAATTGTTCAGGGGGGATGCCGCGGGCGCGAAACGCGCCAGGGCCAGAGCTGGGGGGAGGGGTGGAAAGCCCGGCTGTGACGGCGCACCGCGAGGCGGGCTGGCGCACTTCCGGGCTAATCCAAATGCCAATCCACACGCCGATTGCAACGGCAACCAGAGCGGCGATGGACAGCCAGCTTAGCCAGAGCAGCCAGCGGGCGTTCCGCGCCGCCATCCCGATTTGTGCAAGGGCCTCTTCCGAGGCCCTCCTTATATCTGCCGCGGCTGACTCAGCCGCGGCACGCGTCGTTTTGACATGATAGTCCGCGGCACCGGTGACGAGCGATTCCGCGAGGGTTTTTGCGGTTAGGGTCGCTCTTTCCAGGGTGCCGGTCATCGCCACCCGCTGCCCCTGCAATATCGCATCGGCTTGCTGCAGGTAACGGCCGAGGACGAGTTCGAACATGGTGAGAACGACCACCATCGGATCGCCAGGCGATACAATGATGCGGTGCCGGCGGGCGACCTCACCAAGAATCCGGTCGACTTCGGTCTCTTCTGGACTGGCCTCAGAAGGAAAAGGCTGCAGCAAGTTTTCCATCGATATCCTTCTGGAGGCGGTAGAGCCGGGACTTCGCCATTACGGTAAACTCTGCGGTGGGGGCGGCTTTGACATCCTCGAAGGAATAGCCCCTACGCATCATCTGCTTAACGTCCTCGCCGAATGTCGCCTGTTCGGCAAACGTGTGGTCGGCGATGCGGATTACCGCCGCGATGCGCGGCGCCGTTAGTTTGTAAATTTCGAGGTCCTCGAATGCGCGGCCGTCCGCGATGGGCCCAAAATGCTCATTCAGCCAAACGACGATTTCGACCGAGGCGGGCGCCTGATCGGCGATGGCTTTGAGGTTTAAGCAGGTCTCGTTAAATGTGGCGCCGCCTGTGATAATCAGGTTCGTCACAAACCGCTTGCCAGCTCCCGTAACGACATCGGGACCGGCGTTTTTGGCGAGATAGCGGTTCAGCTCGACGAAGCTCGAAGCGCCTGTGTCGATGACGAAATTCGAGTCCCCGGTAAGAATTTCCTCGATGATATTATCAAAGACGCGGGCGTTGATTTGCTCCCGCTCCATGATATCCATGCGGCGGATCTTCAGGCTTTTAAAGCTTGAAAACGTAGCCGAGGTGGCGTCGGCATCGATCCCAATCACCGGCAAGCCGGCGGCGCGGTAAGCTTGCAGCAGCAGCACCGCGTGGTGGGACTTTCCCACTCCACCCTTGGCATTCATGAAGAAATGCGCGGCGCGGTGCTGGGTCTGCCCGTTTTGTGACATGGTGAGTTCTCCTTCTAATCGAACTTAGTTTTGTAGGCGTCTGCCGGATCGTAATGAAAATCGGTGGGCTGGCTTGACGGCGGCGGCTGCGCGCGATCGCGCGGCGGCGCCGTGGAGGGCGGGTGGCGATTGGCGGCGGGAGAAGCCTGGATGCGAGCGGGCAGAGCCTGGCGTGGCAGCAGTGCAGCGCTCAGCTGCGCCTCTTCGACTTCGGCGCGGATGTTAAACGCCCGCATCAAATGGCAAAACCAGGAATAGCCAAAGCTAAGGCCGAGCCGGTCCTTGTTTTCAAGATAGAACGCCGTGACCGACTGCCCCTTTGCCAATGCTTCGCGGAGTTCCGGAAGCGCCGCCAGGAACTCCGCTTTTGCACGATTATTGGACCCCTTGCGTCTTGACACGCCGTCACCGAGCGGTTGAAATTGCGCACACGCTATCACGCAAAAAATAGATTTAACACCAAAAAAAGCGCGCTCCCGGATCGCGTGTATCTTGGTGAGATCGCGCGCTAATACCCATACAAAGGACCAGCGGAGGGGCGCCGGAGAAAGAAGCAAAGGGAGGGCTTCACGGCGCGCTTGAGTACCTATAAGCAATACCACTGGCCTCAAGTTCCGAATGCGTGTAAGTAGGTAACAAAATGGCACGTAGCAGCAAGCGGTGGGGATTACTGGGGCAGCTCGACTTCCTCAACCTCCTTGGCGGGAGAACGGAAGAGCCGGACCAGCCCGCACCGGCGGCGCAGCAAGCAGACTTGCGGAGGGCGCCGGACGGGGCCACAAATCAGGAAAGCAGCGGGCCAGCGGCAGCCGCGGCTGCCTTGGAACACGATGGGAATGAAGAACATGTTCCCGAGGAGGCGCGCGAGGTTCCTGGCAGAAACGCATCCGGACGTATAGGCGGCGGGGGCGGCAACGGAGCTGACGAAGCATCTGGAGACAAACGCCAGGTGCCCGGCCCAAGTGATGTATCGGACCATCGTCCGATCGTTTTAACGGAAGCAGCCGTTGAGCAGCGGTTTACACAAAACGCTCTTGCCGAAGTCCCAGCGCATGAGACGCCGCTGGGCGGCGAGCTGGAAGGAGAAGACGATGTTGGGACTGCAATACACAGAGATGGCGCTCGACCACTGGAAGAAGTGGCGTCCGAAGCAATACCGTCTGATGCAAGCCGAAGGGACACTGAACCAGGTCGCGCAATCGGCGAGCAAGGAAGCGGCGCGCCAGGTGGCGGAATTTATGGCAGCGGGGTATCAAAAACACGAGGCCGAAGAGGTCGTGCTGCGGGAAACGATTCTTCTGCCGCCGGAGAAGTAAAGGACCAGCCGGAAGATCAACCCGCGCTGCTCGCGCGGTTCCCAAGCGCCGGCATCCCGGAAATGTCGCCGGTCAATATTCCGGCGATCGATTTCATCATCGACGATACTCTGGGGCTTGGCAAGGGAACCGAGCGGCAGAAATACCAAGACAATCTAGCCGCGATCCGCACGATCAAGGAGATCGAGGCCGCGAACCGGCGGGCATCTCCCGATGAACAGCGAGTTCTCGCGCGCTACGTTGGCTGGGGCGGTCTCAAGAACGCCTTCCGCATCGCTGGCGCGGGAGAAGGCGAAGGCGTTGCGAAGGGCTGGGAATCCCGGGTTGCGGAGCTTGAGGCGCTTCTAACACCTGCCGAACTCAAGGCGGCGCGCAACTCCGTAACCGCCGCGCACTATACCTCTCAGCCCATTGTGCAGGCCATGTGGCGAGCCGCGGAGCATCTTGGCTTTGCCGGCGGCTCGGTCCTCGAACCCTCCGTTGGAACCGGCAATTTTATCGGCTTGATGCCGCGAGACATGCGCGGGAAGTCGAGCGTCTGCGCCGTCGAATACGATAGCCTCACTGCGCGCATCGCCAAGGCTCTCTACCCGAATGCCGATATCCTGCATTCGGGTTTGCAGAACGTACCCCTGCCGTATAATCAGTTTGCGCTCGCAATCGGCAACCCCCCCTTTGGCCGGGAATCGCTTTTCTTCCGGTACAACCCTGCCGTTAATGGCAAGTCGATCCATAACCAGTTCTTCATGGCCTCTCTCGACGCACTGGCCGATGACGGACTGATGGCCATGGTTGTGTCCCACAACCTGATGGACGCGCTCGACCCGGCGGCGCGCCACGATATAGCGGAACGCGCGCATTTCATCGGGGCCGTCCGTCTTCCCGAAACCGCGTTCAAGGAAAACGCACGCACCGATGTCGTCACCGACATCATGTTTTTCCGCAAGCGCTCCGCGGCGGACAGAATGGTGGCGGCAAACGTTTGTGCAGGGTTTCGCGGAAGCAAGACAGCCGGGATCGGAAGCCAGGAAGAAGTGCTAAGGCACGAGGAGATCCGGGCCAATATCGAAAGCTGGGTCAGTTCATCGAAAACCCTCGATCCGGCCGGGTCTGCCGAAGAAATCAACGTCAACGCCTACTTCCTCCGCCAGCCCGGGATGGTGGTTGGAAAAATCGACGCCACGGGCTCGATGAACGGCCGGCCCGAGTTGAGTGTGAGGCTCGCCGATCCGGCCCAATTCGAGCCAATGCTGCATGCGGCCCTGGACCGGCTACCCAAGCAGCCGCTCCGCCAGGATATCGCCGGATCTTCGCTGCGCCACTTCGAGCAGATGGTTACGGCCATGCAGCTTTCGGTGGACCGCGCCGAACCTGGCGCGATAACGCTGGCGCCCGATGGCAAGCTTAAAACCGTGGTGGATATCGATGCCGGGGAGCGTGCCAAATCCATCCTCACGGAAATCGAACTGACAGCCAATACGCCGTTCAACCCGGATTACACCCTCACCCTCGATAGGAAATGGCAACGAACCGGCGATAAGCTCGATGAGGCGGGCAAAAAAATAAAGGTTATCAGGGATGGCAAGGCCACAACTCGCAACCAAAAGGAAACCATTACCTACGAGAGCGAAAATGACATCCCGGTGGAAGACCGCTGGGGGCAAGCCCGCATCGATCTTGTCAGTAGCCTTTTGCCTGTCCGCGACCTCCTAAAGCGCCAGCTCCAGCTTGAGGCAGAAGACGCGCCGGCCAGCCAAATCGAGGCCAACCGCGGCAAACTCAACGCGGCATACGACAGCTTCGTTTCGAAGTACGGCCCGATGCACGCGCAAAAGGTCTCGAAGATCGCGTGGACGATGCCGGACGGCGCGCTAGCGCTGGCGGCAGAGGAGACTGTCAAGGGCAAGAAGGGTGAGGCGCCGAACTACCGCAAATCCGCCATCATGAGCCGGCGCGTCACAACGCCGCCCAAAAAGATCGAACACGCGGAGGATATCAATGACGCCATCGCCATCACCCTTTCGGAATCGGGCCGTATCGACCTTGGCCGTATCGCGGAATTGCTTGGAACCGATGAAGCAGGAGCGATCGCCGCACTCTCCAAGGACGAAAAGCCGCGAGCCTTCTTCGACCCCGAAACAAACCGCTGGGAGCACACCGGCCTCTACCTTTCGGGCTTGGTTCGCCGGAAGCTGCACGCCGCGGAAGCGGCCGGGCTTGAGAAGAACGCCAAGGCGCTCAAGGAGGTCATTCCGCCCGATTGGGACGCTTCGCAGATTACGCCAAACCTCGGAAGCGCCTGGATACCGCCAGCCGTCTACCGCGACTTCATCAAGTATCTGGGCTATTCGGACGCTCGCGTTTCCTATTCGCCCGTAACCAATGCGTTCAGCGTATGGTATGAGGGGACTACCTCACCGCAATGGACCACTTCTTCGCGGGCGCTTGCCGCCGCCGAAATCGTTTCAAGGCTTCTAAACTCGCAGTCCATGAAGGTTGTCTATACGGACAGCGACAACAAGCGGCACGTCGACGAGGAAGCGACGGCCGAAAGTCAGCAAAAGGCAAACGAATTATTTAACGAGTTCCTCGGTTGGGCCTACGCCGATTCTGCCCGGCGTGAAAATTTGGTCCAGATTTTCAATGAGCGGTTCAATACGCGGCTCATAAAACAGCGCGACGGCTCGCATTTGGCGCTACCGGGCAAGGTGCCCGATACCGTCATCCAGATGCGCAGGCACCAGCTCAACGGGATCTGGCGCGGTATCACCGATTCCGCTGTGCTCTACGACCATGTTGTAGGCGCGGGCAAGACCTTCACCGCGATTGCCCGTGCAATGGAACGCCGCAGAATGGGGCTTTCCCGCAAGCCCATGATCGTGGTGCCCAATCACCTTATCGAGCAATGGGCGAAAGATGCCACATTGCTCTATCCCGCGGCGAATGTGCTGGCGGCGGGCAAAGCCGATTTCGAGCGCGGCAACCGCCGCCGCCTGTTCGCGCGGATCGCCGCTGGCGATTACGACATGGTAATCGTCGGCCACTCCTCCTTCGGGTTCATCGATCTGGATCAGGCGACGGAGGAGCGCTACCTGAAGGAGGAACTGGAGTCCGCCTACAAGGCGGTTAAGGAAGCCGAAGAGGAAGCCGAGGCCAATGGCCAGGGCAGCGGATGGCGGAAACCGTTCGGGGTCAAGGAAGCGGAACGCCTTGTCAAGAAGCTTGAAGCCCGGCTCACGCACCTTCGCGACAATACCCGCGACCGCCTGCTTACGTGGGAGGAAATGGGAGTCGACGATCTTACCGTCGATGAGGCGCACGAGTATAAGAACCTCGCCTACTCTTCCCGGCTTACCGGCGTCTCCGGCATGGGCAATAAGACCGGCTCGCAAAAGGCGATGGATCTGCACCTCAAGCTCCGCTCGCTGCGCGAACGCCCCAGCACATCGGTTGCCTTTCTCACAGGCACGCCAATCAGCAACTCCGTGGCCGAGATGTATCTCGTGTTGCGCAATCTGGCGCACCAAGAGATGAAGGAAATGGGCATCGACAATTTCGATGCCTGGCGCTCGATGTACGTTTCCTACACATCGGCCTACGAGCCCACGGAAGCAGGCGGTATCAAGGAGGTCACGCGTCTGGGCCGCGAGTGGATGAACATGAAATCCCTCATGGACCTCTACTACTCAGTGTCGGACGCGGTTCCGATCGAAGATATCAAGCGCGCCTATGCGGAAGACAATCCGGGGCAGAAGTTCCCCGTCCCAGATATAAGATCGGCCCGCGCCGGCGCGGGCGACCGGGAAATGGTCGCGGTCAAGCCGGCACCGGAACAGTGCGACATGCTGGCCGATGTTGTGGCGGGGTTCAATGGCCTGAACGGCATCAAGGACCCCAAGGAGCGCAACAAGGAACGGCTGCGCCTGATGGACCGGGCCCGCAAGGTCTCGCTCGACTCCCGAGCTCTCGATCCGCACGCCACCGTTAGAAGTGCGGGCGGCAAGATCGCAGCCGTTGTGGATCGTATCGCGCAGATCCATGAGAAGTGGAATGCCGATAGAGGCACACAGCTCGTCTTTCTGGACCGCTCTGTGCCGAAGGCCAAGGGTGACGACAAGATCGTAGCGGCTTATGACGCCCTTCGCGACCGGCTTGATAAAGCCCAGGCAGCAGACGACGAGCGCGAGCAGCAGTCCGCGCTCGATGCGCTCGAAGCCTACAATCCCAACGAAGTCGAGTCGCTGCGGGCTGCACTCAACGGCGGCTGGAACGCCTACGATGAAATCAAGCGGCAGCTCATCGCGAAGGGCATCCCCGAGTCCGAAATCCGGTTCGTTCAGGAGGCCGTTAACGATAGTCAGAAGGACCGTCTGTTCGAACAGGTGAGGTCCGGAGAGGTTCGCGTGCTAATCGGTTCGACACCGCGCATGGGGGCCGGCACCAACGTCCAGAACCGCCTCGTGGCGCTGCATCACGTCGATGTCACCTGGAAGCCTTCCGATATCGAGCAGCGCGAGGGGCGCATCGTGCGGCAAGGCAACGAGCTTCTACAGAAATACGGACAAAACTTCGCGGTCGATATCGTCGCCTATGCAACGGAAAGGACCGTCGATGCCAAAATGTGGAGCCTGAATGCCACCAAACTGCGGTCGATCAACGGTATCCGCAAATACGACGGCGCATTCGAGATGGAATTCGAAGATCAGGAATCGGCTTCCATGGCGGAAATGGCGGCGATGGCCACTGGCAACCCGCTGATGGTCGAGCGTGTCGTCCTGGCTTCGGAGATCCAGAAACTGGAACTTCAGGAGCGGGCCTTCAAGAGGCGCGCCAACGGCATGCGCGAGCAGCTTGAACAGAATATCCGCCGCGTCGAAAACGCGGCGGGCGAGATCGGAAGACTGAACGGCTTCGCGGATGCCATCGATGCCGCCAGAAAAGGCATCGAGGAGCGTTCCGCTGCCAGATCCATCACCGTTAATGGCAAGACCTATAATTCGGCGATAGCGGCCGAAGCCGCCGCCGATGCCGCCATTGAAGCAGTCCGCGACGGCGATGCCAGGGCACGCTTCGCCATCGAGATTGACGGCCAGAAGCTGACCGCCAAGGATAAGGTCGAGGACGCCATTACCGAGGCGTTCGGAATGCAAAATTTCGAGGCCGAAGTCGAGGGCACCGTCTATACCAGCGCGACCGCCACTGCCCGCGCGATTGCAGAGAAAGCTTCCGCAATGGCCGGCACCGTCACGGTCGATGGAATCAAAATCAGTGGAATAAGCGTCGAGGTCGATATCGCCGGCGCACGATTCAGCAGATTTGATGGAGCCAAAGAAGTCACCTTCTCCGCCATCAATTCCGCCGGCCGCACGATGTCGTGGGTCTCCGCGGAGCTAGCCACCGGCAATGTGACAACCGCTGCCTTGCGCGGGAGTGTACTGGCGATCCAGGAAAGACTGGACGCTCGCCGGTTCAGGAACATGGCCGAAGATACCCAGAGGAAAGCGGCAAGGGCAGAAGAGGATATCCCAGGTCTCACGGAACAGGCCGAAAAGCCATGGGACAAGGCCGGTGAACTGAAAAAGAAGCGCGACCGCCTTCAGGACGTCATCGCCGAACTGTCAACGGCGGCAAAAACCACGCAAGCTCAAGTCCCGCCAGGCAATACCCCAGAAGCCACGGTAAATACGATCGCGGACGGTGCGGAAAGCAGCCAGGAACCACGGCTAACACCAGATCAACGGGCAGAAAGGGTGCGAACGGAAATCGCGGAGCAGAGGGCGAAAACCGCATCACAAGGCCGGCGAAGGTAACGAGCCGGCGCTCACCTCCCGCACAGTGCGGTGGAGAGCCCAACCTTGGAACACGGCGCTGACTTGAACCATCCAAAGAACAAAGAAGAAAGGAATTCGTATGCGTAGCGGCTTCGCGGATAGAATGAACAAGCTTGGAGCGCCACGGCATGGGACTGGGACGAGGTGCATTTTTCACCCGGTCCTTCTCCCCATGGGGAGAGGGCGGGCAGACGGCTCGAACAGTGTTATTGCCGAAGCTGTGAGCACACATCCCGATCACTGGGAGCGCCCCTCGGCGAGGGCTGGCGCGTCCAGTTCTCGCCGCCGCACAGGAAGCCAAGCACACAGCCTTCGATATGAAGCACATTACCGCTCACGAGGCCGATATTGGCATCGTAGGTCTTGCCGTTCTCAGCGTTATAAACCCGGCCGGTCCAGCGCCCCTGGGAAGGGCGCATATCGATAAGGATCGGCAGGCCCATGATCGGGCGGTTACGAAGTGCTGGGTCTGGGTTGTTCTTGTCCGTATCCGTGTTGCTGGCGCCGCCGATGGTCCCAGCAATGACGCCCCACAGCGCACCGGCGCAGTTCACGACACGGATGGCGGCGGTTCCATCCTGAACACGCCATTGTCCAGTGGGCAGGGGAGCTTCTGCTAGTGCGGCGCTGGCGGATATGACGCACATCGATCCGGCTGCCATGAAGCGTCTCATTGCAAACTCCAGCTTGCGGTTTTTGACTTTTTACCCTGGAAGGGGAGGTAGGCGGAGCGCTCAGCGGCTAGCCGATACCGCGTCCATGAAATAGGCTATGCCTTCCTCACCCGTATCGGCATGCCAGCGCAGCACTGGACCGGAAACCGGCTCAACCGAAAAGCAATGTGGCTTTGCATCCAGCCAGGTCTGCCATTGAAGGCAAAGCTTTTGCTGGCTAATCCACCACTTACCGGCATCGTCATGTCCTCTGGTGGAGCCCGTGATGGTGCCTTTTTGCGAGAACCTCACGGGCACATCCCCCTTATCGGATGACACGAGCAGCACCTTTCCAGCAAAAGTGGCGGGGGCAACCACAAAGGCAGGGGAGTGCGTTTGCGAATCCGCAAACGCCGCGGAGCCTGGCCAAATAAGCGCGATGCTCATAACGGCGCACGCGGCCCGCCGCAGATTCCGGTAGCGATATTGCTGAAAAACAATCGTCATTTGTTCCGCCTATCTAACGAAGAGACATGACATTCTATCGCGGCGGAAGAGCAAGGCAACTGATTATGATTGCACAAACGCAATCAGCCCTTGCGATGTGACATAATTAGAAACAGCGGAGCGCTTGGCGCCCTCCTTTGGAAGGCATGCGCCGCTTACCGCATCATCGAGGCTGCGAAAGCGTGACGAGGCCGGCTTCCGCCGCACGCTGAAGCC
>JBKQNN010000216.1:0-3260 GCA_052145975.1 Rhodomicrobium sp.
CCGCCCGCAAATCGGCGGCACTCATATCCATTCGAGTAATCGCAA
Organism: Rhodomicrobium sp.; assembly: GCA_052145975.1. Taxonomy (GTDB): domain Bacteria; phylum Pseudomonadota; class Alphaproteobacteria; order Rhizobiales; family Rhodomicrobiaceae; genus Rhodomicrobium. The sequence goes on from JBKQNN010000216.1 coordinate 46, forward strand.
CCTCAGCCATCTCCCACCCCCGCGAATCAATGCAAACAGCATCGATTCACAAAACGGGGCGGAAGGGAATCCCCCCTCGCCGAGTCAAGACTTCGGGCCGTTGGTCTAAGGGCCCCGGTGCGCGGGCGCCTTGGGCATTAGCATTTTCGTTCGCGCGCGATTCAGCAACCGGGTCTGGACATCTGGGGCGGCAAGGAAGCCAACGCAGCGGCGGCGCAAAGGTCCATTTATCGCCGCACCAAATGCAATCAGGCTGCGAGGCGAGGCGAATACGACGCCTCGATGGAATCGGGCAGGCCTGACGGCGGCTGATCCTCAAACTGTTGTGGGCTGATATTGCCGTGCGCGGAGTACAGTCTTAGGCTGTTGTAGCTCCCCTCGATAAAGCGGAGAATGGTCCCGGCGACATCGGGTCTCGAACTCCATCGGACAGAGTCGCCCGGCCCTCAGCGTTTTTGCCAGCTGGCCGGATTCTTTATGGGCGCTGCAGAGCGGGGAGCGGCCCCGTTGAAATTGCTCATGAAACGGTCGTCCATGACCCATTAGCGACCCTCCACCTCTACGCGCCAGCAAAGTTCTCTTATTTTGGCAAATTTTAAGGGCAATCGAAGGCAATGATTAACGCAAAAGCTTCAATGGTTTTCAGATCGCGGCCTGCGTGCTTGTTCCGGGCGCCATTCCAATGGATGATAGCGGCTTATTCCTTGCCTTCCTCGTTAGCTTGGGAGCAATACCGCGCTTGCCTTCAGGCGATGTCCATGCGTTGGGTAAATCACCTCTATATCGATGTTCCAGTTTTTAAGGAAGGCACCGCTGGCGCTTGGGTGCTAGCCCTGGCGCTTGCCACCCTGGCCGCGGTGAACCACCTTGTGATTACTCCTACGTCTCTGGTGTGCAGAAGGTCAGAACGGCTATCGCAGCGCCCGGCGGCACAGTTGCAGATATGGTGAACCCGTTATCATGCTGATGCACTCTGCCATAACGTCATCTGCCGCATCCTCTAAGAGTTTCGAGCCCTTGCTCAGGGACGGCGATTTCGCCGTTTACCGGCGCCGGGACGCTACCGGGGGCGCGGCGGGGAGCGTGCTTGCCGTCATTCCAAACTCAGATCGCCCGGAACGCAGCAGCTTTGACCGCCTGCGTCACGAATACGAGCTCAAAGACGCGTTGGAGCCCGGATGGGCGGCGCGGCCGCTGGAGCTGGTGCAGGAGGACGGCCGCTCTCTTCTTTTGCTTGAGGACCCGGGCGGCGAGTTCCTTGAGGGGCTTATCAGTAAGCCCATGGCGGCGGCACCTTTCCTGCGCCTCGGAATCGGCCTGGCCAAGACACTCGCCAAGCTTCACCAGCGGGGGCTTATCCACAAGGACATCAAACCCGTCCATATTCTGGTGGACCAGAAGAGTGGTGCAGCCTGGCTCACGGGATTTGGCATTGCCACCCGCCTGCCGCGCGAGCGGCAGGCGCCTGAGCCACCCGAAATCCTTGCCGGCACGCTTGCTTATATGGCCCCCGAACAGACGGGGCGTATGAACCGGTCCATCGACGCCCGCAGCGACCTCTATTCGCTGGGCGTCACGTTCTACCGGATGCTCACCGGCGACCTTCCGTTTCAGGCTAGTGATCCCATGGAGTGGGTCCACTGTCATATCGCGAGGAAGCCAGTGCCGCCTATTGAGCGGGCTAAGGCCACGCCTGCGCCTCTCTCGGCGATCGTCATGAAACTCCTCGCCAAGAATGCCGAGGAGCGCTATCAAACCGCAGCGGGCCTTGAGAAAGATCTTGAACGCTGCCTTGCAGAATGGGAAACGCAAGGCCGCATCAGCGAATTTGCGCTTGGCCGGCACGACACGCCGGACCAGCTTCTAATCCCTGAAAAATTATACGGGCGGGAGCGCGAGACGGAAACACTGCTTGCGGCTTTCGATCGTGTGGTGCAGACCGGCGTGCCGGAGCTCGTGCTCGTCTCTGGCTATTCCGGCATCGGCAAATCCTCCGTAGTGAACGAGCTTCACAAAGCGCTCGTCCCGCCGCGGGGCCTTTTCGCTTCGGGTAAGTTCGACCAGTACAAGCGCGGCATTCCTTATTCCACCTTGGCTCAGGCCTTTGAGAGGCTCATCCGTCCGCTTCTGGGTAAGAGCGAAGCCGAGCTCGATGGCTGGCGCCGGGCCCTCCAGGAGGCGCTGGGCCCAAACGGCAAGCTCATTGTTGACCTTGTCCCGGACCTTAAGCTCATCGTTGGGGAACAGCCTCCGGTTCCCGAGCTCGAACCAAGCCAAGCGAAAGCCCGCTTTCAGCTCATGTTCCGGCGCTTCATCGGTATCTTTGCGTGTCCTGAGCATCCGCTGGCGCTGTTCCTCGACGATTTGCAATGGCTCGATGCCGCAACGCTCGATCTCATGGAGGATCTGCTGACCCAGCAGGATGTGCGGCACTTGCTGCTGATCGGCGCCTACAGGGACAACGAGGTCAGCTCCGTCCATCCGTTCATGCGCAAGCTCGACTCGATCCGAAAGGCGGGCGCAAAGGTGCAGGAGATCAACCTTGCCGCCCTCAACCTTAAAGACCTGACGCAGCTGACCGCGGATTCTCTGCATTGCGAGACTGAACGCGCAGGCCCGCTCGCGCAACTGGTGTACGCGAAGACGGCGGGCAATCCGTTTTTTGCCATCCAGTTTTTATCCGCACTTGCCCAAGAGGGATTGGTTGTCTTCGATCATGGCGAGGGCCGCTGGTCTTGGGATCTGAACCGCATTCACGCCAAGAGGTATACCGATAATGTGGCGGACCTCATGGCCGGGAAGCTAACCCGCCTGCCGGATAACACCCAAAACGCCTTGCAGCGGCTTGCCTGCCTTGGAAACACCGCCGCAGCCCCAACGCTTTCCCTGGTCTTGGAGACGCCGGAGGAGGAGGTCCACGCGGCTTTGCGGGAGGCTGTCCGCCAGGAACTCGTCCACAGGCTTGAGGACGCTTACCGGTTTACTCACGACCGCGTGCACGAGGCCGCCTATTCGCTGATCCCAGAATGCTCGCGCGCCGATGCCCATCTTAGGATCGGAAGGCTGCTCTTGGCGCACACGCCCAAACAGAAGCGGGAGGAGGCGGTCTTCGAGATCGCCGGCCAGCTCAACCGCGGTGCCGCCTTGATCGCCTCAAAGGCCGAACGCGAAGAGCTGGCCGCGCTCAACCTGACCGCAGGCAAGCGCGCCAAGGC
>JBKQNN010000217.1:0-5049 GCA_052145975.1 Rhodomicrobium sp.
CCTTGAACGTTTTTAGTGTCTTGCCGTCATAGGGATTGACGCTTTGGTATGTCATGGCTTGGTCCTCTTCAAATGTCATCGCGCGGAAGCCGGCGATGCCGTCGTGTTGGCCGCTAAGCCTCGATGATCACCTTGAGCGCTTTTGACTCGGCGGCGTGCGCAAAGGTCTCGTAGGCATCGAGGATGTGGTCGAGCTTAAAGCGATGCGTGATCAGGAGCTGGGGGTCGATCTTGTGAGACCCGACTGTATTGAAAAGCATCGGAATGGTGACCGTATCGACCAACCGCGTAGTAATGGAAATGTTCCGGTCCCAAAGCAGCTCAAGATGGAGATCCACCTTCTTTCCATGCACGCCGATATTGGCGATGACGCCGCCAGGCGCAACGATTTGCTGGCACAACTCGAAGGTGGCTGGAATGCCGACTGCTTCGATGGCGGTGTCGACGCCGCGGCCGCCGGTCATCTTCATGACCGTCTCGACGGCCTTGCCGCCCGCGCTGTTGATGCCCGCCGTGGCGCCGAAGCGCTTCGCCACTTCAAGGCGATTGTCGTCGAGATCGATCATGATGATCTCGGCCGGTGAATAAAACTGAGCGGTGAGCAACGCCGCGAGCCCAATCGGCCCAGACCCTACGATCGCCACCGTGTTCCCCGGCTGAACCTTGCCGTTGAGCACGCCGCATTCGAAGCCGGTTGGCAGAATATCGCTCAGCATCACGAGCGCCTCTTCATCGGCGCCGCTGGGAATGGGATAGAGGCTTGTATCCGCGTAGGGGATACGGACGAATTCTGCTTGCGTGCCGTCGATGGTATTGCCGAGAATCCAGCCGCCCGTGGTGCAGTGCGAGTACATTTGCTTCCGGCAGTAATCGCATTTGCCGCAGGCGGTGACACAAGAGATCAGCACCCGGTCTCCTGGCTTGAACGCCGTAACCGCCGGCCCCGCCTGGTCGATGAGCCCCACGCCCTCGTGACCGAGGATGCGGCCGGGCTTGCACGTTGCGACGTCGCCTTTAAGGATATGCAGGTCCGTGCCGCAAATCGTTGTCTTCGTTATCTTGACGATCGCATCCGTGGGCGCCTCGATTTGCGGTTTTGGACGCTCCTGCGGGGCCTTCTCCGCCGGCCCCAAGTAAACGAGAGCTTTCATCGCTAATATCCCTGTTTTTGTGAAGCGCGTGCGAGTGGCACGCTGGACGTCACGCGCGTGATCGACAATTGTGCCGACTGATCGATAGCCATGAATATGATATTTGGCATTCGCATGCGGTAGATACGGAATATACTCACGCCCCTCTGTCAAAAAATATTGAAGCGGCTAAGTTATCGCTGAGAACACAAACCTCTTGTATTCTTTTCCTGATACAATGTAGGCTGGCCCTACTGGTGCCGGCGCCGTCGGGACCCGATGGCCAGAAGGCTGCGAAAGCGATAAGGCTGAGTAGTTTCCGAGCCTATCTTCATGGAATGATCACCGGGTATTGTCATCCAAGGTCAGGTGAAAGCGCTCGATGGCAGGTTTTCTTGCATTTTCCCTGGCTCATATCCACCCGAGGCGTGCCATGCAAAAAGCCCTTTGCCCGGTTCCGCCTCGTCCTGAAAGAGGATCGAATGGAAAACGTTGACACAGCCATCGCTGTCTTTGCAGACCACCAGGCAGCCGAAGCAGCCGTAAAAAAGCTAGCCGAAGCCAAGTTTGAGATGAAGAACCTCAGTATTGTCGGTCAGGGATATCATACGGACGAAAAGATAGTCGGCTTTTATAACGCCGGTGACCGGATCAAGTTTTGGGGCACAAGGGGCGCGTACTGGGGCGGCCTTTGGGGCTTGCTCTTGGGCGGTGTTTTTTTGATGACGCCGCTTGGAGGGTCCGTCGTGGTGCTGGGGTATCTTGGCACCATCGTGATCGCTGGCCTTGAGAACGCAATTCTAGTGGGCGGATTAACAGCCCTTGGGGCGGCGCTTTACAGTATTGGCATCCCGAAGAACAGCGTGCTCGAATACGAGGCCGCTTTGAAAGCCGACAAATTCCTGGTTATGGCGCACGGCACGGCCGAGGAAGTGGCGAGAGCCAAGTCAATCCTCAGTACGTCCAACCCCTCACGCCTTGACTTACATTCCGGCGTCAAAGCGGTTGAGCCTACGGATCATCCCGCCCACGCAAGTGTTTGAATAATAGAGCGGCCTCGCTCTGAACTTACCGGAGGTCTCGCCCAGTACTTCTAGGCCGCGCTCATCGCGACTCTCCTGGCTATTCGGTGCTGCGCCCGTATTGCTCCAGGAGAGCCGCGCGCAGGCGATCCTTGGCTCGCGCTGAAGTTGCGGCTTGCGCTGTGCGGCCCACCGTTTTTGAAATTCGGCACCTTAGGTAGTTTCCGGGCCTAGCGCGGGGAGCTGCGGCACAATATATTAAGTTACCACGTCTCTCTGCCGATCTTCGCGCCTGATCGAGAGTACGAAAGCCGGTGATTGAAATGACAAATTCCGCCTCTGTTTCCAATCTTACGCTCGAGTTCGATAATTTTCTATTTGCGCGTATCGAGAAAAATAGCGAGGAAGCCCCGCTCAGCGTGCTTTCAGTGCTTGCCCGGCTCGGCGTCGATCCTTGGGAAGAGGCGGCCAGATTGGCACAATTGCCGCGCCTCGCCGCGGCTAAGAGACTGGCCTCGATGATTGCTGCCATACCCGGCGCCCCATCGGCCTACTTCGATGCCGGGACAGTTTCCGAACGCTTGATATCCCTTTTGCCGGCACGGCCTGCTATCACGGCCCTGCCTCGCCTTGAAGCCGGCTTTCGGTCGCGGAGCACGTCATGGTTCGCCGTCTTGCTAATCCTGGCGGCCCTCCTTTTTGTTATCAAATTGATCGCAGCGAACCAGTAGCCATCCACACAGGCTAACGCGCTAGCGCGCCAATTAAACTCATAGACTGAGTATATTCCGAGCCTGTTAATCGGCCTTTTGTTCACTTTATATTGGAGTGTACGTAGAATGTACCCAAATGGAGGACTTCCAGTGATTAGACTTATTCTTGCGCTTGGCGCTTTTATCGCGCTCGCTGCCCCTGCGATAGCCGAGGAATATTACATCGTTCATGGCCAAGACCGCCATTGCAACGTTGTGGAACGCATCCCGGAAGGTCACGAGTTCATTCGGGTTGGCCCCTTGAGCTTTGGCACCCGCGACGAAGCCGAAAGGCAAGTGAGGGTTGTCTGTCGCGATAATGGCTACTATCGCGGCGAAGCAGGGCGCGAGGAGCGCAGATAAAACCGCTAGAGGTTTTTTTGCTCCCCTAATCCCTGCAATGAGAAATGCGCCCAAACGGGGTGCATTTTTTTGCGCGAGAAATGGCCCGCGCCGCATATTTTCTACTAAAGTTATACCAGCGCACTTCGGTCACCTCCTGTAAACGCATTTCAGCGGCCTTTCCCGCGTTTCGCAGGGGCTTTTCGAGTTTGTACAATATAGCACACATCAATTGTAATCCTATTAATCTATAAACGCATCGCATATCAATGGCTTATAAGTCAGTATACGGTTGTACAATGGTTAATTTGAAAGTTGCGCGTATATTTAAACGGATTCTGGAATCGCAGAATCGGGGCAAAAGCGGGAAAAGATTCGCAGAATGACGGCGGCGGAAAATATGCCGGGCGTGCATTTACCATCAGCGCATTAACTATAGTAGGGCCTTACGCAAAACGAACGCTTCTTTAACCGGAGCGAAATCCGCATCTGTTTTGCGCGGCACTCAATTCTTGACGCGCAGGCGCCAGCGAAGCTCACCGCTTTGAACGCCCTTTGGCAAATAGCAACTCCCACCTGTGCAGGAAAAGCCGCCAAGCGGACTGCATTGCGAGCAGTAGTTGGCGCAGTAATAGGAGGAATTGCTCGTGCAGGTGACTCCATCTAGCGCCAGTGCCATGGAGGGGAAAATCGCCGCAATTCCCAGCAAGCAAATGAAGATCGAACGCATGCGCATTTTAACATCTCCCAACAACGTTAGAGCCTATCAAGCCTAATCTGTGCACTGGGAACAGCGCCGATTAGACTCGGAAAGTACCAAGTCAATGATTATTATAAGCGTGGACTTGAGCGATGGCAGGCAAAAGCAGCTGGCACAAAATGAGTATATTCCGCACCTGTTTTCTTGGCCTAGAGAGCACTATATTTTCGATAGCATATCGTCACATCCATTAAACCGGTATCGCCGATGCGGATTGCAGCAAACAATCCATTCGTTGAACCGGCGCTGGGTCCGCGGTTCCTAACGTACCGCGGGCTCGTACCGCTAACGCATGGAGATCGCTATGGACACCACCACACTTTTGCTGATCGTCATCGTATTATTGTTGCTTGGCGGCGGCTATTATGGCCGGAGACGCTCGTTCTAGCATGCCGGCACGTGCAACGTGCTCTGCCGATATTGGAGGACCGGCGTACATAGCCGCTCCTCCAGAGCGGTGCATCAAGGAGGAAACCCATGGTCGAAAATAAACAACCCGGCATCCCGCAAGAGATCCGCGACCTCACGGTTCAAAACATCGGCCAAGCTCACGCGGCCTATAATCAGCTCATGGAAGCGGCGAACAAAGCCCAGGAGATGATGAAAGCGATGATCCCATCGAATCCGATGACGGCTGGAATAACCGAGGCTCAGGAGCGGGCGATGCGGTTTACCCAGCAGAATCTCGATGCCGGTTTCGCGTTGGCCAACGAGCTTGCCAAGGCAAAGGACCTGCAAGAGGTGCTGCAAATCCAGGCCAGGCATGCGCAGCTGCAGATGCACGCCTATGCGCTTCAGGCGCAGGAGCTTGGCGGCATGGTGAATGCGGCAGTGCAGAAGGGGAAACAGGGAAGCTGACCGAGCTTAGCTCCTTGCGAGCTTGGCCAAATCCCCGTGAGGCCTCCCGTGACTAGTCTAATCGAGGCACTCAATTGTCAGGGAATGGAACGATAAACCGCGTGTTTCAGGAATTACCTACAACAAAGGAGAAGATACATGGCTAAGGAAACATCTCACGAACAACATCCGGCGCATGGCCACCA
>JBKQNN010000218.1:0-5672 GCA_052145975.1 Rhodomicrobium sp.
ACCCCGGCCGAAACGACGGTCATCGCGAAGGCTTCGAACGCCTGTAACGGCGTCCCCCCTCCAAGCAGCGTCAACCCGGCGGCGGCGATGTCGCAGCCTATTCCTGGCGCCGCGATACAGGCGGCAATTTGAATGACGGCCCGGAAGATCGAGTTCCTGAGCATCGACTTGATGGCGCTGGCGATGCCGCCGAACGCGTGCGAGAAGAAATTGCCGATGGACTTGAAGACGTCGCCGATCCAGGAGAAGCCCGAGGGGTCGAGCAGCGACAGCGGGTTGTTCCGCACATAGGCGTAGTGGTTATAGGCCTGCAGGTCGGTCGCGTCCTGCACGACCGGGTCGGCCGACAGGAAGCGGCCGAGCTGCGGATCGTAGACGCGCCCGTTCATATGCACGAGGCCGACCTCGTCGAGCTCCTCGTGGCCGGTGAAGCCGCGCGTGGTCAGCGCCGTCTGCCACAGGACCGCGGGCATCGTTGGGAAGTACGCCGCCCAGGTGACGTTGCGGCGGGCGCCCCAGGCGTCGAAGGAGTAGCGCGTCTCGACGTTGCCCGAGGCGTCGGTGATGACGTCCGTCGAGCCTAGATGGTCGTGCAGGAGGTAGATGGTCTGGCTGGAGGCCGGCGTGGACGTGACCTCGATGACCACCGCCGCCCCGCCAATATAGGTCTTGTGCGTGACGGTCGTGCCGCTCTCCACCACCTCGTGGCTGCCGCCCGCGACGTAATAGGTTGTGTTGGTCTCGTTATTCTAAGGGGATTTTGAACCGTTGCTATTCAGCTATCTCTAGCTTTATAATTGTATTACCCATATAAGCAATTTTAACATGCAGACCTTGTCGAATCGGCCCACCATGAGATGAAGTGTTGTTAAAGCCCTGGCTAAACTTGTAATCGGAATACGAAAAATGTACTCCGTTAACATCAAAGCTCTCAACCGAATGTCCACTGAACGGCATCGGTCGAAAGTTTTCTACGATACCTTCCACAACGTTATAGTGTCCATGAACTATCATATACTTCATTCTAACGTATTCATAAGTTAACCAGACCGCAGATATAGCTGATCCAATCAAGACCAATAGAGCAACAGCTCGCAAATACCTGCGTCCAGGAAACACTAGGCCGTACTCTTCTGCTGTATTCCAATATTTGTTCGGAATAAAAACTATAAATACAGCGATAGCGCTCAGTGCTACGCCCATTAGCGGCCAGAGCACGGGTGGAGCAAGTTCCGATACATCAAAAACGGTGCGGTATGTCATTTCCACCAGAAGCTTGGTTAAGAGGAGGCCCGAGAAGTTACTTTGAACAGCCCGAAATACACCCTCCGTGGGCATCATCGCCGGAGAAAGAAGCGCCAAAAGGCATACCCGCACCTCTCCCAACGGACGACTCGACCACCTCGTGGCGCGTTCGCCATGTTAACGGGCGGTGAAATTCGCGTAAGGCCCTACCATGGTTAATGCGGGTATAGTAAACGCCGGCCTGGCATATTTTCCGCCGCCGTCTTTCTGCGAATCTTTTCCCGCTTTAGGTCGATTTCTACGACTCCAAAATACTATTAAATATGTTCGCAGATTTGAAATTAACCACAAAACGGTGCATTTTTGCGCGGACGCTGCCCGCGGCAACTTAATTTATTCGCGCAATATCAATAGCTTGACGAAGCGTTTAGACTTCCGGAAGGGTTTTGGGTTATCCTCAGCGTCATCAAACCGGCAGCCCAGCCGCAAGCAACTGACGGGAAGGTGGAGAAAACAGGGTTGACAATTCGTTCGCAAGGAAGGGAAGGGCGTCAAGTCGCGTCCCCGGTAGTGGCGACGTTCGGCGGTTGCAAAGCCGCCCCGCTCAAGCGCGCTATCGATGGCGCCGAAGCGTGCAAGCGGCTTGCGGCGATGGCTGCTGCGCATCGTCGCAAGTATAGGTGTTCAAGTATAGGTTTTCGTGAATAGTCAGGCGCTGACTGTCTCGCTAATACACCCTTCTAGTAACTCAATAGATTTCGATATCCGCTCCCTTTCCTGGGAAGAAAAAGGGACAGAGTATGCCATTATAGAGATCTCCTTCAGAGTAGACAAGATGAATTCGGTAACCTCCTCTTCGGTAGCATCGTTATAAACGACTACTTCCGTGGCAACCGCGCCGTTCGAAACGAGATTGTTCATTTTTCTGACCTTTATACACTACCCTGGGCATTGCCGCAATTGGCGCAAGGGACTTGTGCCTATTTGTTGAATATAACGGACTTGGATGCTGTTACAACCAAGCGTGGGTTGCAAATTCGAGAGGCGTACCACCTTTGCTATAGTATCGCCACATTGGAGGCGGGGAGCTTGGGCTTGAACCTAAAGCCAAAAACAGCAAGCCATTGGAGGTGTTGCAGAATCCACCGTTGCATATTTAAATAGGCGCGATGATGGAACCTTAAGCCGGCCAATGGCATATCCTTTCGAGAGCCGTTGACGGCCGTCAATTCGCCTCAACCCGGCAGCGTGCTAATAGGAATAAATAACAGCGAGTCCCGGAGGCTCCCATGCGAAGCGATCAGACCGAACCCGATGAAGCCTACGCCGGCGAAGCGCTGACGATTTCGCCGGAGCAGGTGTGCTTTGTCATCGTGAAGGCCCGCGAATTCGATGTCAAAGACGCGAATAGCGGCCTGGAATCGGGCTCCAATGCATCCGACGACCGGATGATTTCTGTTCTTGAGGACAGCGCGGAGGACCCCGTGCAGCAGGAGCTTGCCTCCTTTATCGAGAACATGACGGAGGACGAGCAGATCGACCTGGTGGCGCTCGCCTGGCTCGGCCGGGACGACAACACCCTTGAGGATTGGCCGTCCATACGCGAGGAGGCAGCGGGCTCGCATCGTTCCCGGACTGGCAGCACCGCGCGCTATCTGCTCGGCATGCCGCTGTTGTCCGACTATCTCGAGGAGGGCCTCGCGCTATTCGGAAAATCCTGCGAACAATTTGAGCTCGGCAGGCTTTGAGCAAGGGCGGCAAAGCGAAGGCGCCTCAGCTGAGCACGGCAGGATTGCAGGCTGTGCCCGGCGAGAGCGCGCTGCTGACCGATCTCTACCAGCTCAATATGATGCAAGCCTATCTCGACCACGGCATGATGGGAACGGCCGTGTTCGAGTTCTTCATGCGCAAGCTTCCGTCAAACCGCGGCTTTCTGCTGGCGGCGGGGCTGGAGCAAGCGCTCGCCTATCTTGAGACCCTGCATTTCACGGCAAGCGACATCGAGTGGCTCTCGCAAACCGGCCGTTTCCGGCAGAATCTGTTGGATTACCTCGCCGCCTTCCGCTTTACCGGCGATGTGCACGCCATGCCGGAAGGGACGGTCTTTTTCGCCGGCGAGCCGATCCTGCGCATAACCGCGCCGCTGCCTGAGGCGCAACTCGTGGAAACCCGGCTTATAAATCTTCTGCATTTCGAGACGCTTATAGCGTCCAAGGCCGCCCGGCACGTGCTGCTGGCGCCCGGCAAAGAGCTTGTGGATTTCGGTCTCAGGCGCGCGCACGGCGCCGAAGCCGGGCTCCTGGCCGCGCGGGCAAGCTACATCGCAGGCTACACCGGCACCGCCACAGTGCTCGCTGGCGAGCGTTTCGGCATTCCGCTTTACGGCACGATGGCGCATTCCTTCATCGAGGCGTTCGACAGCGAGTCCGCCGCATTCGAGGCATTCGCGCGCTCGCGCCCGCAAGACCTCACGATCCTGATCGACACCTACGACACGGAAGCAGCGGCGAAGAAGGTTGTGGCGCTGGCGAAGCGGCTTGAGCCGGAGGGGATTGCGGTGGGCGCCGTGCGCCTCGATAGCGGCGACCTTAGCGCGCTTTCCAAAGCCGTCCGGCGCATCCTCGATGACGGAGGCTGCCAGCGCACCGCTATTTTCGGGAGCGGCGGCATCGATGAAGAAGAGCTGATCGCGTTCCAGCGAAGCGGCGCCCCTATCGATGGCTTAGGCATCGGCACGAGCCTGACCGTTTCCTCCGACCGGCCGGCACTAGACTGCGCCTACAAACTGCAAGAATATGACGGTGTGCCCAGGCGTAAGCATTCTTCCGGCAAGGAGACCTGGCCGGGCCGCAAGCAGGTTTGGCGGCACTCTGGGGCGGATGGCAAGTTGGAGGGCGATGTGCTGTCATTGGAAACGGACACCCAGGCGGGCGAGGCATTGCTAGTGCCCGTAATGAAAGGCGGGCGCCGCACCGGCTCATCCACGGCCTTGAGCGCCATAAGAGCGCACGCCGCGGAGAGCCTCCGACGCTTGCCCGAAGAGCTGCGCCGCCTCGATCCAGGCGCGGCCTACCCTGTAACCGTAGCGAAGCCGTTGATCGAGCTTGCCGCCGCAACGGATCGCCGCCTAGCTCAGCGAGCTGCGCAATGAACAAAACGATTGAGCTTGGTCCAGCAGATGTCTTGCTTGTCATCGACGCACAGAACGGCTTTTGCGCGGGTGGTGCCCTGGCGGTGCGGGGCGCCGATGAGATCGTGCCTCTCGTCAACGAGATCGCCAAGCGGTTCAATCATGTTGTGCTCACCCAAGATTGGCACCCGAAGGGACATCGCTCCTTTGCATCCGCCCATCCCGGGCACAACCCATTCGAAACGATCGAAATGGCCTACGGTCAGCAAGTTCTTTGGCCGGATCACTGCATTCAGGGAAGTAAGAGCGCCGAATTTCACCCAGCCCTCGATATTCCTCACGCCGAACTGATCCTACGAAAGGGTTTTCGCCCGGACGTCGATTCCTATTCGGCCTTTTTCGAACACGACCGCACCACCCCGACTGGCCTTGGCGGATATTTGCGCGAGCGCGGCTTAAAACGCGTCTTTCTGGCGGGCTTGGCACTCGATTTCTGCGTGCGTTACTCGGCCGAGGACGCGCAGAAGAGCGGCTTTGGCGCCGTGATTTTGGAGGACGCCTGCCGCGCCATCGACATGAGCGGATCGCTTGACGCCGCGCGGGAAAGCTTCGCAGCCTTGGATATTTCTTGCGTGACAAGCGATAGCGTCGCCGCTCCCGCAGGCCGCGACCCGCGTGACCACATGCGCGGCCCGTGACGCTCTGCCGTATCTTATTAGCTAGCTGCACTTATAAAGCCAAGCTGCCGCACTTACTTAGCACGAAATGCGCGCCGGTTCTGCAGGTCAAGTACGGCTGCAAAGCTGCCTGGCGATGACAGAGGAGTTATACCGAATCCGATTGAACATTCGCGAAGCCCCCCTCACCCTGTCCCCCAAGGGGAGAGGGGACGCCTTCTCAACGGCTGCGAGCGGACTCCCTCTCCCCTTGGGGAGAGGGCTGGGGTGAGGGGGGCTTTTGCGGGCGCTATGCGAAGCGATCAGCCGGATCTGGTATTACTTCGGGGGGAACGGCATGGTTCTAGCGGGTTGGAGGATGTGGCGGCTGACGTTTCTGCTATTTGCCGCAGCCACATTGGAGCTTACCGCTACGCCGAATGCTTTCGCCTGGGGAGATGCAGGCCACCGGATCGTTTGCCAGCTTGCCTATTTGGAGCTGACGCCCGCCGCCAAAGCCAAGGTGGACGCGCTGATTGCGTTCGATCCGAAATTTCGCACCTTCGCCGCTAGCTGCACATGGCCGGACATGTTTCCGCCGGTAAGGCCGTCCGAGCACTTCTTGAATGTCCCCCGCAGCG
>JBKQNN010000219.1:0-9580 GCA_052145975.1 Rhodomicrobium sp.
CGCAACGCGCGCAGCGCATCCGCCATCAGTGTTCCGCGCCCAGGGCCAAGCTCGATGAGGCGAACCGCGCTGGGCTCGCCCATGATGCGCCAGGTTTCGCCCGCCCATAAGCCAATCAGCTCGCCGAATACCTGGGAAATTTCTGGCGCAGTGAGAAAGTCCCCTCCGCGCCCGAACGGGTCTCTCTTCTTATAATAGCCGTGCGCGGGATCGTAGAGGCACGCCTCCATATAATCGTGCAGCGCAATTGGCCCCTCCGCGGCGATCCTGGCGGCGAGCTTTTGGGCGAGCGGCGTCAATTCGGCCTGTGTTGCGTTCGGCATCATCCGCCAAGATAGTTCTTGGAGTAGCGGTACGCCAAGGTCCGGGCGAGGCCCGCGGCGCCTGGGAAAAGGTTCGCGCGCGTGACGCCGATATCGTGCAGCTCTTTCATGATGGCTCTCTTGCCGCCGGTTTCGATCTGGATGGCGGTCAAAAACAGATCGGCGCGCTTCATGAAGAAGACGAGCTTGTCGAGCGGAGTCGCGTCCTTGCCGTGCACCGTCCAATAAACGTTCTGCGCGTTGTAGCTCCGGCTGGAGCGGGGCGGTCTAAAGGCCATAGGCGCCGCCGCTTCGGGCAGGGCAGGCGCATCCAGGGCGTCGATCTTGACGGCGTATTTCTTGAAGTACGCGCTCTCCACAGGCGGCACGAACAGCAGATCGGCCGTGTGCTCGTTCATGATCCAAGGGTTGAGCACCCAGACGCGCCCATCGTCGCCGCTCAGGCTTTCAACCGCCATAAAGAGCGCGACCAGCGGGTTTGCAGACCATTCTATGATGCGCGAAGGCACCCCCGCCAAATGAGCGCTCACGAGCAGCTGCCAATCGGCAAGCCCGCCCGTTGGCGCAAACTCGGCGCTCATCTGGCGCCAGTCGCGCAGGACCTCGCGCTCATGCTCGGGACGGATGCCGGACTTGTAGAACGCGGGAACGAGATCGCCCCTGAAATCGGGCTGACCCAAATACCAAGGCGTGGCAGGCGTTGCGTGCAGCCCGAGCTTGTTCTTCGGGTCCGCTACCACGGCGAGGTACGCGGCAACCGAGGCTATAGCCATTGCGGGCTATGCCTCCACCGCGGCCGCGGCCGCCGCTTTACCGGCCTCCGCGGGTGTCTTTTTGGCTGTCGCGGCCAGATAGGTTCCGTAGGCGATCATCGGCAAGGAATAGACCATCCCTTCGGAGAAATACCGCGTCGTGAAAAACTCGGCCATATCCCATTCCTTGTAATACTCGGCGAAGATGCGGAACACACCGTAAGCCATCAGGAAAACGCCTGTTGTCAGGCCGGGCGACATCAGCGAGCGCCGGCTATGTGTGAAAAAGCGCAGTAAGATGAACATGACCACGCCTTCCAGCAGCGCCTCGTAGATTTGCGTGGGGTGGCGCGGCCCAGGCAGATCGCCCTTCAGCAAATACTTGACTGGGAATTCCACCGCCCAAGGCACATCGGTCAGCCGGCCATAGATCTCCGCGTTGACGAAATTGGCGAGGCGCCCGAAAAACAGCCCGAATGGCACAACCGCCGCTGACAAATCCATAAGCGAGCGCACGGGAATGCCGTGGCGCCGCGCGAACAGCAAGACCGCGAGCCCCACCCCTAGCAGCCCGCCGTGGAAAGCCATGCCGCCTTGCCAAATCTCGAAGAATTGGAGCGGGTTCTTCAGCAATTGGCCCGGCTCGTAGAGCAGGAAGAAGCCGATCCTGCCGCCAAGCACGGTGCCAAGCGTCGCCCACACCAGAAAGTCGTCCGCCTGATCGGGCTGCATCGCCGGCGGCCCGGCCCAGAGCCGCCGGTCTTCGCAGAGCCGGCGCAGATAGTACCAGCCGAGCAGCAGTCCGGCCGTGTAGGCGAGGCCATACCAGCGTATCCCGAAATGCCCGTAGATATGGATCGCCATCGGATCGCTAAAAGGAAATGCAATCGCCATCTGGTCCATGAAAGCCTCGAATGCCGCCGCCTAGCGTGCCTGTCTTAGCAGGAGCCGCTGCCGTGCCCAAGCGAAAGATCGGCGGGTTGCCGGGGGCTGCGCGCAGGCGGGGCCAGGCCGGAGTGTACGGGGAGCAGCTTGCACTGCGCTTGCATTTACGGCCTGTGGATTGCGGCCGGCGGACTTGGCATCAGTCCTGCCGTTTTCGCAGGAGCAGATCTGGGCGGCGTTCGGCGGTGAGGCGCTCGGCTTGCTCCCGGCGCCAGCGCGCGATGCGGGCATGATCGCCCGATAGCAGCACATCCGGGATTTCGAGGCCCTCCCAAATGCGGGGACGGGTGTAGTGCGGGTATTCGAGGAGGCCATTTTCAAAGCTTTCCTCAGCCAGGGAGTCCGGAGCGCCAATAACGCCAGGCAAGAGCCGTACACAGGCGTCGATCAAGACCATCGCAGCTAGTTCGCCGCCCGAAAGCACGTAGTCTCCCGCCGAAATCTCCTCAAGCCCGCGGGCGTCGATAACGCGCTGATCGAGCCCTTCGAAGCGCCCGCAGAACAAGATGACACCGGGCCCGGCGGCGAGCCCGCGCGCCCGCTCCTGGGTGAGCGGCTTGCCGCGCGGCGAAAGATAAATGCGTGGCGCGCCCGGAAACGCGGCACTCGCGGCGTCAAGGGCGGCGGCAGCCACGTCCGCCCGCATGACCATGCCCGCGCCGCCGCCCGCGGGCGTATCGTCGACGGAGCGGTGCTTATCCTTGGCGAAATCGCGGATCTGTAGGAGAGACAAGCCCCAGCGTTCCTCCTCTAGCGCGCGGCCCGAAAGGCTGTGTCCCAAGGGTCCGGGAAACATTTCGGGAAACAGCGTAAGAACGGTTGCCTGCCAGGGTGCCATGGTCTTCACATAAAGCGAGCCGCCCCGGCCGGCAATGGATTTGCGTCTTATACCAGCTGTCGAAGATCTTAACTCCTTTGCCCGGGGCGTGCTGTGCCCCAGCGTGCGGGAGGCTGCCGTTGGTTAAAAATTGGGTTCGTTCGGCAGAAAGCCTACTTCTATATAAGTATATACTTTTGGCCGTCTGAAAGAACGGCCAAGGACAAAGGTGTCAGGGCTTTGGGCGGCAGGTATTAAGCCTCGATAGTTTGCAGCCATGCCTCCGGGGCTGCGTTCTCGGCAAGCCGGAGGAACCCAATCGAGATGGGCAGCGAAAAGCGGCGCGGGCCGGCGCTGCCGGGGTTGATGTAGAGAATGCCGCCGCGGCTTTCGATGAGCGGCTGGTGCGTGTGGCCGGAAATGACGGCAGCGATACCGGCTACCTCGGGGTCGATCCCTATATCGTTCAGGTTGTGCATAACATAGATGCCGTGTCCCTTAACGGAAACCACGGCATCGGGGGGAAGAGTGGCAGTCCACTGGCCGTGGTCCACGTTTCCTCGTACAGCGGTGACCGGAGCGATGGATGAAAGAGCGTCCAAGACTTCGGGCTTACCGACGTCCCCAGCGTGCAAAATGCGGCAAACGCCGGAAAGAGCCGCCGCTACTTTGGGCCTCAAAAGCCCGTGGGTATCGGAAATTAGCCCGATAAGGGTCATTCCGCTTCCGCCCGTGTTATTCTTTTTCGTAATTAGGTATTATAAGGGTAATGAATCCCGCCTCAAGATCGACTTTGGGTACATACGCGTTTTCGAAGGGGATAAGCTGCGTCTGCCGCCCCTTCAGGTGGCGCAGCTCAAGCAGGTTGCCTGCGCCAAAGTTATGAACGGCCACGATTTCTCCAAGCGGTTCCCCATCCGGGGAAATCGCGGACAGTCCTATCAAATCGGAGTGATAGTATTCATCCGCATCCGCCGGCGGCAGCGCAGTACGCGGTACGAAAAGCTCCGTCCCGCGCAAGCGTTCGGCGGCGTGTCTGTCCGCTACGCCGCGCAGGCGCGCAATGACTGCGCTGCCGCCTGCGTGGCGAAGTGACGCGATCTCGAATGTAACCGAGCCATCCGCGCTTGCGAGCGGGCCATAGGCCGCGACATCCTCCGGCTCAGCCGTGAATGTCGCGATTTTGACCTCGCCCTTGAGCCCGTGCGCCCCCGCGATGCGGCCAAGCAGCACGCGCTCATCGCTATCGCTGGACGGTGGCGCGGACATCGCACGCTACCGGATTTAGGCCGCTTCGCCGCCCGCGGCTGCGGCTTCGGCCTTCTTGGCTTTCTCCGCGGCGCGTTCTTTGGCCTTGGTGCCTGGCTCGGCGCTTTTCGGATTGTTGCGAGCGGGCCGCGTGGCGAGGCCGCGCGCGTCGAGGAAGCGAAGCACGCGATCCGTGGGCTGCGCGCCGACCGACAGCCAATGCTTCACGCGTTCTTCCACGAGCGTGATGCGATCCGCATGATCCCGCGGTAGCAGCGGGTTATAGGTGCCGAGCTTCTCGATGAAGCGGCCATCGCGGGGTGCGGTGGCTTCGGCGACCACGATGCGGTAGTAGGGGCGCTTTTTGGCTCCGCCCCGCGCGAGCCTGATTTTCAGTGGCATGCTCTTTTCCTTAGGTAGATAGATGGAGTTTAAACGATAAAAGTGCCTAATTATATTTTCTGACGACCACGAAGGCGAAGGCCAGCGCCGCCGCGAGCTGGATCAAGAAAAGCGTGTGGAAAATCCAGCGAACGCCTTTTGTGCGCCCTTTCTTGCAGAGTTTCCGGTAGAAATTCTCCCAGCCAAGACCGTCAGCCGCAACACTATTCTCGATTGTAAAAAGGTATTCGTAAATAATGGCTGATCGCCAAAGCAAGAAACGATAGAATACGAACGCGAATATTGTAAGTAATATTGGGATCGTCGCAGCAATCTGAACTACAATTGGCGAGAATACGTCTTTGCTTGACTGCGAAACCCAGGCCATGATGAACCCGTTTGCAATCAAAGCGTAGACTGCGAGCTGAAAGGCAAGGCGGAAATTCTCTCCGATCTCAGAGTAAAGCTGGCCCCATTCCGCGGTATGGAAATCGGCGTCTCGCTCGCGAGCGATATGTATTGTCTCAGCCATTGCGATCGTCTTCCTCAACCGGCACGATCACCCCCTGTGCAATCAGTTCCTGCCGGCGCCGCTCGTCGCTCTCCGCAAGCCGCCTCGCCAGCACCGGAATGAAATGCAGCCCTACGCCGAACAAGACCATCGGCAGACTTATTAGATACACCCACCACGGAACCGACATCTTTCCCTCTCTAACGCTGGCCGGTCGTTGTTGCGATTTGCGTGGCAGCGATGCGAAAACCGTCATCGCGAGGCCGCCTTGGCGGCCGTGGCGATCCAGGGATAGCAACACTGGCTCGAATTTGTGGCCCCTGGATTGCTTCGGCCTTCGGCCTCGCAATGACGGGAGCCCCATGCTCCTTAGCGGGAATGACGCTGCGGCCCTCGTTCTCATTTCTTCTTCCCTGGCAGGCCCGGCAATCCGGGCAGGCCGCCGCCGAAGCCGCGCGAACCTGGAAGGCCCGGCAAGCCCCCAAATCCGCCGCCGCCGCCAAACCCGCCCGGCAGCTTCATCCCCTGCGGCAGCTGCCCGCTCTTCGCCGCCTCGATCATCTCCGGCGTGGGCTCGGGCATCTTGCCGCCGCCGCCCATGCCGAACATCTTGGCTAGCCCGCCCTTGCCCTTGCCGATGGTTTTCATCATGTCGGCCATCTGCCGGTGCATCTTCAAAAGCTGGTTGATCTCCTGCACGGTGGTGCCGGAGCCCGCCGCGATACGCCGCTTACGGCTTGCGGCCAGAACTTTGGGATTGCGGCGCTCCTTCGGCGTCATCGACGAGATGATCGCGCCCTGGCGCTTGATGATTTTGTCGTCGAGGTTCGCGGCGTCGATCTGCTTCTTCATCTTGCCGATGCCGGGCAGAAAGCCTAGCACGCTCGACATGCCGCCGATCTTCTGCATCTGGCGCAGCTGCTCGGCCAAATCTTCGAGGTCGAACTGGCCCTTCACCATTTTCCTGGCGATGGCTTCGGCCTTCTGGTGATCGATGGTCTCGGCGGCCTTTTCGACAAGGCTCACCACGTCGCCCATGCCAAGAATGCGGCCGGCGATGCGCTCGGGATGGAAATCTTCGAGGCCGTCGAGCTTTTCGCCGGTGCCTAAGAGCTTAATCGGCTTGCCCGTAACCGCGCGCATGGAGAGCGCAGCACCGCCGCGGCCGTCGCCGTCGATACGGGTGAGCACGATGCCGGTGAGGCCGATGCGCTCGTTGAAGGTGCGCGCGAGGTTCACCGCGTCCTGGCCGGTGAGGCTGTCGGCCACGAGCAGCGTTTCGTGCGGCTTCGCGATGTCGCGAATCTCTTCCGTCTCGCGCATCAGCTCGTCGTCGATGTGAAGCCGGCCGGCCGTGTCGAGAATGACCACGTCGTAGCCGCCGAGCCGCCCGGCCTGCATCGCGCGCCCCGCGATCTGCTGCGGCGTTTGGCCCTTGATAATCGGCAGCGTATCGATGCCCGCCTGCTCGCCCAGCACCTTGAGCTGCTCCTGCGCAGCCGGGCGCCGTGTGTCGAGCGACGCCATCAGCACTTTGCGCTTGTCGCGCTCGTGCAAGCGTTTCGAAATCTTGGCGCTGGTTGTCGTCTTGCCAGAGCCTTGCAGGCCGACCATCATGATCGCGACCGGCGCCGGTGCATTCAGGTCGATGGGCTCGGCTTCGGCGCCCAGCGTGCGCACCAGTTCGTCGTGGACGATCTTGACGACCATCTGCCCCGGCGTGACCGAGCGCAGCACCTCCTGGCCGACCGCCTTCTCGCGCACCCGGTCCGTGAACGTCTTCACGACCTCAAGAGCCACGTCCGCCTCAAGCAGCGCGCGGCGCACCTCGCGCATGGCCTCGGCCACGTCGCTGTCGCTCAGCGCGCCGCGGCGCGTGAGCTTATCGAAAATGCCGGCGAGGCGATCGGAGAGGGATTCGAACATGGATATTTCTTTCGCAGCCTTTGTTGCTTGGCTCTTATGGGACCGGCTTAGGGCGTGGTCTCAAGGGCCAAAGCCCTCGCCTGAAGGCTCTTAATTTCAGCCTGGATAGTCTCGATGTCCGATCCCTGCCGCGTGGTCAGCCCCAGATGATAAGTCATATAGCCTTCCATTGCGTCGAGCTTGGCTGTATTGGCCACGAGGTGCTCGCCCATGTCATCCAGGCGGCCGCGAATGGCGGATATGTCCGCCTGAATCCGTTGGAGGATAGGCATGATGGCATCAGTAGGTTCTGGCATAGGGATCTCGCTCATTAAGACCTATTATCGGCATTCGCCATTCCCTTTTCCACTGCAGTGTGGGCCGTTTCATTTATCCAACGCGAAACGCACCCGCGGGCGAGCCTTCGCTGGCGGGTGCAGATGTGGCGGGGACAATAGCCGGGAAATGCCATGTGTACAAGCCTAACCGGGAGTTAAAAAGCCGCTGCTGTTAATGCATTTCGCTTGGCCGCGCCGGTTGTTCGTGCCGCTTTTCAATGTTGAACTAATTTCACACAAACGCTTTTAGGAATCTCTAATGCGTTAAGCGGCTGATTATACAGGGTAAAACACCGCGCCGGCAGCGCCGTGGCTTGAACCGTCAGCTCTCGCGAATGGTTAAGATTAAAACTGTCCGTATATTTAATAGTATTTTGGAGTCACAGAAATCGACCTAAAGCGGGAAAAGATTCGCAGAAAGACGGCGGCGGAAAATATGGCGGGCCGACGTTAACCTTGCCGGCATTAAGCATAGTAGCGTCTTACGCGAAACGGACGATTTGTTAAGACATGGCGCTGGCCTCGTCATCCGGAAAGCGGATCGCGGGTTGAGGAGACTTTTCCATAGCGCACGCCCCTCACCCCAGCCCACTCCCCCTGGGAGAGGGGGCCGGCTGTGCCCGTTGTGAAGGCGTTCCCTCTCCCATTGGGAGAGGGACAGGGTGAGGGGCGTGAGCATTGTGTATAGGCCACGAAGCCTCCCGACCCTAGAAGCGGTCTGCCGCGCGCTCTTCCTGCCCTGTGAGACGCACTGGTACGGCGGTTCTGTGTTGCATGAGCTTGAAGCGCTCGGTCATGAGCACCGCCACGAGCGCCGCCAGAAAAAGCAGCGTGATTCCGATGCAAAGCGGCCTGACACCGCCCTCAAAGGAGCGGCCGATCAGCGTGCCCAAAATCGCCCCCGCCGCCGTCGAGTAGAAGCCCGCGACAGAGGATGCCGTCCCCGCGAGATGCGCCATCGGCTCCATGGCCAGCGCGTTGAAGTTCGGCATCATCACACCGAAGCAGAAGAATACCACCGCCATGAACGCGCCGAACAGCAGCAGCGGCGGCTTTTCTGGGTAGCCCGCCAGCGCCATGATCGCGCAGGCGGCGAGCGCGCCGAGCAGCGCCCGGTGCGAGAGGCCGCGCATCCCGAGCTTTCGCACGCACGAAGCGTTGAGCAGCGAGGCCGCGATCATGAACGCGGAAATGGAGCCGAAAGCGATCGGAAAGCGCGCGCCCAGGCCGTAGACCTCGACGAAGATTTGCTCCGAGCTCATGACGTAGCTGATGAGCAGGCCGAAAATGAAGCCCATGGCAATCACATAGCCGATGGTTTGGCGCGTAAGCGTCACAAGCTTGATGGCGTGCCAGATCGCGCTGGCCGATAGCGGCAGCCGGTCCTCCGCGTTGCGTGTCTCGGGCAGCCTGAGCGTCACCCACACTGCCGCGCCAAGCGCCACCAAAAGCAGAAGCGCAAAGATGGACCGCCAGTCCGAGAACAGCAGGATGCCCTCGCCAACGCCGGGCGCGAGCATCGGCACGGCGATGAAGACCATGGTGACGAAAGACATCACGCGCGACATTTCCCGGCCTTCGAAACGGTCGCGGACGATGGCGAGCGAAATGACGCGAGGCGAGGCGGCGCCTATGCCCTGCAAGACCCTGGCTGCGAGGAGACCGGCGAATGAGGAAGAGGCGGCCGCGAGTATCGTGGCGCAGGTATAGAGGAGGAGGCCAAACAGCAGCGGCGGCTTGCGGCCGAAGCGGTCCGAAAGCGGGCCGAAGATGAATTGTCCGAGGGCAAATCCGCCGAGATAGATGCTGACGACGAGCTGCCGGTCGTTGCCATTGGCGACGCCAAGCGAGCGGCCGATTTGCGGCAGCGCGGGCAGCATGACGTCCACGCTCAGGGCCGTGAGCGCCATGAGAATCGCCATCAGCGCCACAAACTCAATCGCGGAAAGAGGAAATTGAGCCGCCGGAGGCGCGGCTCGCTGTTCAGGCTTCACGAGCATGGAAAGGTGGATTTTCTTTCTTGATTATCGCGATGTTTCCGCGAGGCTATTGCCCGGTTCACAGGACTGGTACGCCCCGCGGGAAAGCCTGCCCCTTTTGCGGCTAGCGCTTCCCGGTTTTCCCGCGGATAAGGCGTACTAGCGACTTATTGAATCTAGTACAGCTTATCGGAAGCAAGTTCGCGTGGCGGCGCGTGCGGCAAACGGGGTGCGAACTTGCTTCTGGCTGTACTAGGGGTAAACAGCACATGCCGGGGGTCGTTGCAACCGCTCCGGGCAACTGTGCTCTTCAAAAGGACGGGGCGGGATGCGCGTCTTGATTGCCGGAGCGGGCGGCTTTATTGGCGGCAGGATCGCGGC
>JBKQNN010000220.1:0-6353 GCA_052145975.1 Rhodomicrobium sp.
AGATCGTCGCGAAACGTCTGGACGGGAGTAGAATCAATGTCATGCGCCCCGTCCACCAAAATAAACCGGACAGCCGTGGGTCAAGCCCGGCCATGACAACTGAGTTCGATGCGGGCGCTCGCTGTCATGGCCGGGCTCGACCCGGCCATCCACTAATGCATTGAGCGCGTTAGGGTTTGCTGGATGGCCGGGTCAAGCCCGGCCATGACAATTGAGATTGCTGCGATGCCCTGCACTGCGTTATCGCTTCGGTAAGGAGCTATGGTCCACCATTGCGTTATGGGAAGGCGTAGGCGCGGCCGGGAGGCGTTGAATGGCGTTATTTGCAGGATTGGGAGTGGGCCGGAGCGACTGCCTGGAGGCTTGCGGCGGGATCGGGCAGCGCGGGCCTGGGGAGGTTCTGGCGAGCGCCCCTCGCGCCGAAAGGTAAACGCGTACCGTTGCGCCCGGCCGCTGAAAAACGCAAGAATTGGAGACCCACCCTATCGAACATGGCTAACAAATCGCTAAAAAACGGCCGCCAGGGCGTCCGGAGGAACGATGGGATGGAACGCACTGCAGCAGGGTGAGCTACCGGGTCAGCCATCGGATTCGATCAGCCGCAGCTTGCCGGGCGTCTGATCCTCGACCGCCTCCGCGCCGTCGAAA
Organism: Rhodomicrobium sp.; assembly: GCA_052145975.1. GTDB lineage: Bacteria > Pseudomonadota > Alphaproteobacteria > Rhizobiales > Rhodomicrobiaceae > Rhodomicrobium. The sequence goes on from JBKQNN010000220.1 coordinate 649, forward strand.
TCGAGGCCCTCGATCTCCGGCAGCGAGCGCCCTGCGATGCCCTGCATATCGCCCCACATGCCGGCCGTGGCCTGCACGATCACCTGGATTTGCTGCTCGCGCTTGGCCCAGGACTTCTGCATGGCCTTGCGCTCGCGTTCGAGGTCGGCCTGCATGTCCTGGAACTTCTCGACGATGGCCTCGACGCGATGCCGGAAGCGCGGCCCCGTGAGATAGTGGTACATCGCCTCCATCTTGGTCTGCTGGCCCTCGCCCGATTTGCGCGCCATCGCCACCTCGACGAGCGCGTGCCGGATGGCCATGGCCACCGCGACGGCGCATTTGGGCGAGGCGATCCAAACGCCGTCGATCTGCCCGAACAGGTCGATGGACTTGGGCAGCGCTTGGCTGACGAGGATCGCCGCGTCGGCCTTGGCGGTGCGCTGGTCGTCGCGCAGCTTCTGCAGCCAGCCATCGCTCCAATTGCGCGTGCGCTTCGATTCCCAAAGGATTTTGCCGCATGGCTGGCCGTAGGGCGTCGTCACTTGCTGCACCGTATCGCCGCCGAACTCGCCCTTGGGAACCGGCGTGATCGTGTCGTGCGGGAAGCTCCCGCGCAGGAGCGCTTCGAGCTGCAGCTCCTGCACCTCGCCCTGCAATTGCTGCGAGCCTTGCTCGGACTTGCGCTTCAGCTCCTCGATCTGCTTTTGCATGCTGAGGATCGTCTGCTCTTTCTCCTGGACTTTGAGCCCCAGCGCCTGCTCGGCCTCGGCCTTGGCGCGCGCCTGGATTTCGGCCTGCTTTTCGCCCACGCGCTTTTCGATGGTGAGGTCCAGCTCGCGCTTGGCGTCGTCGAGCTCGCGGGTTTTCCGTAACGCTTCGGCTTGCGCTTTCTGCGCCTCCTCAAGCTTGGCTGCGCGCTCGGTGGCGAGCTTGTTCGCCTCTTCGAGCAGCTGATCCTTGTGGTGGAGATCGAGCGAGAACTTGGCCGCCGCCTTCTTCTGCTCCTCCTCCGCGACCTTCTTGCGCTCGCCCTTCAGCTTGTCCGCGACTTGTGCGTCGATCGCGTCCTTAGCCTCCTTGATCGCCTCAGCTTGCGCGCGGATTGCCGTCTCGCGCTTGGCGATCTCGGCCTCCTTCTGGCGCAGCTTCGCCTCGCTATCGCGCTTCGCCGCCTCGATCAGCGGCGCGGCCAGCGTTTCAGTAAGCTTGATCTCAGTCCGGCAGTTCGGACAAACGATAGACGGTTCCAAGCGCCATCCTCCCCAAGAGCTTGCGCTGAGACTAGCGCGAGTCGATGTGAGGATCGCACTCCTAATTATGGAGCTTTATAGGGCCTATGCACTCATCTGCCAGGTTATCTTCTGAAATCGCACGAAGTGCGTAGGCATCTCCGGTTTAAGCTACGGAATGGACCGGCTCCCAAAGGGACCGCTCCCGCGGCCCCCTTGAGACAACCGGCAGGGCTATCAATAGTTGCAATAGGGATAGGTATAGGGCCATGCGCAATAACCATAGCCGCCGTAACCCCAACCGCCACCATATCCCCAGCCCCGTCCACGACCCCATCCGCGGTGGGCAAAGCCCCTATGGGCGAACGCGCCACGGCCGAAGCCGCGACCAAGGCCGAAGCCGCCGCCACGGGCGATGCTGCCGCCACGGATACCGCCGCCACGGACTAACGTCAGCGCGCTACCACTCTGCGCCTTGAGCGCAGGAGCATCCTGTGCCACAGGCCCGGCTGTGGCTGTCTGGACGGCGAGAGACAAGCCCAAAGCTACAACCGCGCTCGTAATCGAGTATCCTAATTTCATAGCACCGCATTCCTTGACTGACTTCACCTTATCCCTGGCCAGGAGATTCCGGCGTACCATCCCGGCGTTCTGGCCGCAAAACCGCAGTAAGGAGCTATTCCTTTGCAGCAAACTAAGATCTGGTCCTGGTTTTTGGAAACGGAAGCGTGGTTTTGTTTACTTTTTTGATACCATTGTAAAGATAAGTTTATATTGGCTTGAAACGCTTAAGCTTTACTTGCAATTCTGCCATAACTACTCCCGCTTGGCTTCCTCGCTGAGCGGATGGAAATCGAACACGGTCTGCTTGAGCCGCTCTTCCATCACATGCGTATAAATCTGGGTGGTGGAGATGTCGGCGTGGCCGAGCAGCGTTTGCAGCACGCGCAGATCGGCGCCGCGGTCGAGCAGGTGGCTGGCGAAGGCGTGGCGCAGCACGTGGGGGGAAAGCCGCTCGTCATCGAGGCCCACCGCCGCTCCTATCGCCTTCAAATCGCGGGCGAACTTCTGCCGGGTGAAGTGGCCCGCCTCGCCCCAGGATGGGAAAAGCCATTTCTGCGCCGCCGCAGTCTGGTTGCCCGCCATCGCCGCGACATAGCGGTCCAGGGCTTCGCGCGCCTTCCCGTTCAAGGGAACGATGCGCTCGCGCCCACCCTTGCCCTTCACCGTCAGCATGAGCCGGTCGCCCTTGAGCGCGGCTTTGGGCAGGCCAACCAGCTCGGAGACGCGCAAGCCGGTCGCATAGAGCAGTTCCAGAAGGCACGCGAGGCGAAGCGCGCGCAGCCGGGCAGCTTCCGGGGCTTTGGCGGCAGCTTCGTGGGCGGCGTTCAGCAGCAGCTCGACCTCGCCCGCCGATAAGGTCATAGGCAAGCGGCGCTTTGCCTTCGCGCCGTCGATGAGCAGCGCCGGATCGCTTTGGCGCTTGCCCTCGGCGTTAAGAAACCGCGTGAAGCGCTTGAGACAGGAGAGCTTGCGCGCGGCGGAATTGGAGCTTAGGCCCTCCTTGGCGCGGCTCGCGAAAAACGCTTCGAGATCGGGCCTTTCGCAACAGAGAAAGCTCAAATCCCGCCCCGCCAGAAACCGGCACATCTCGCGCAAGTCCGAAGCGTAGGCGGAAACGGTGTTGAAGGAGATGCCGCTTTCGGCCCGCATCATATGCAGAAACGCATCGATCAGCCCTTCGTCCGGGGCTTGCGCGCGCTGGCCCGCTGGGCGTGGCATCGCTATTTGACTTTGACGTCCCGGATGGACTTCGTCATCTCGTGCTGCGGAGGCTCGAAGAAGTTTGCGAGCACGAACATGGAGCCGTAGAACAAGCCGGCAAGGATACCAACGACGGTCAAAAATCGGAGAAGGGTTGGCATGGTGGATCCCGGACGCGTTTGCACGATATGGCTGCCGCTCTTCGCGCCCGTTGTCAAGGATGCGATGAGCGCCTAAGTTGCGCACCCAGGAGTCCGGAGCTTGCAAGATGAGCGGATTGTGACGGCGGAAGTTATTGGCGCAACGGCGAAACGTTTGGCCCGGGAAGTGCATGGCGCGCTCGGGAAGCGGAGTATTGTGCTGGTCGGAATGATGGGATCGGGCAAGTCGTCCATCGGGCGGCGGCTCGCGGCAATTCTCGAACTGCCGTTCAGCGATGCCGATACCGCAATCGAGCAGGCCGCCGGCATGCCGGTCGAGGAAATATTTGCCACTCACGGCGAGCCCTACTTCCGGGATGGCGAGGAGCGCGTCATCAAAAGGCTCTTGCAGACCGGTCCGCAGGTCGTCGCAACGGGGGGAGGCGCCGTGCTCTCCGCCAGGACCCGCGCCGAGTTTGCAAAAAACGGGATTACCATCTGGCTCAAGGCGCCGGTCGACCTGCTGCTGCTGCGGGTTTCGCGGCGCGACAACCGGCCTTTGCTCAAGACCCCCGATCCGCGTAGCGTGCTGACACAGCTGCTCTTGGAACGCGAGTCTTACTACGCCGAGGCCAATTTGATCTTCGAAAGCCGCGACGGCCCGCACGAGGCAGCTGTGGAGGAGATTCTGTCGCTGCTCGCTTCATATCTTGCCCGGGGCGGTGCAACTGCTAAGCAGGATGCCCCGGCAGCGGCTAACAGAGATGAGGAACGGTCATGACAGGCAGCGCTGAGATCAATCGGAAGTCCGGCGAGGTGACTGTTACGCTCGGCGCCCGCAGCTATGACATCGTCATCGGCGCGGGGCTCTTGGCTTCGGCGCCGCAGCATCTCATGCAGGCCCTGCCCGGCACGCGCTTCGCCATCGTGGCGGACTGGGCACTCTCGGCTTATGCCCAGGACCTTGAGCGCCGGCTGCAGGAGCACGGCCTTCTCCTCGGCGACATTTGCTTTGTGCCATCGGGCGAAAAATCGAAGTGCTTTTCCGAGCTCGAACGCGTCTGCAACGCCCTTCTGGACCTCGGGATCGAGCGGAAGCACGCGGTCATCGCGCTTGGCGGCGGCGTAATCGGCGATCTGGCAGGTTTTGCCGCCTCCATCGTAAAGCGCGGCGTGCGGCTCGTGCAAGTGCCCACGACACTGCTGGCGCAGGTCGACTCCTCCGTCGGCGGCAAGACCGGCATCGACACGCGCCAAGGCAAGAACCTGATCGGCACCTTCCATCAGCCATCGCTGGTGCTCACCGACCTCTCGACGCTTGAATCCCTGCCCGACCGGGAGTTCCGCGCCGGCTACGCCGAGGTGGTGAAATATGGCGCGCTCGGCGACGCGGTTTTCTTCGAATGGCTCGAAGCGAACGGCGCCAGCGTCTTCGCGCACGACGGCGACGCCCTGACGCACGCGATCCTGAGAAGCTGCCAGATGAAGGCCGAAATCGTGGTCCGCGACGAGCTCGAAACCGGCGACCGCGCGCTATTGAACCTCGGCCACACCTTCGGCCACGCGGTGGAAGCCTGGGCCGGCTATTCCGGCACCGTGCTGCATGGGGAGGGTGTGGCGCTCGGCATGGTGCTCGCGGCGAAGTTTTCTCAAGCGCAAGGGCTCTGCGGCCCCTCGGTTGCCGCCCGGCTCAAAGCGCATCTTTCCGAATTCGGCCTGGCCGCCGATTTCAAGAGCCTGCAGGCCCAGGTTGGGCGCCTGCCAACCCTCGAAGAGCTGCTCGCCTTCATGGAGCAGGACAAGAAAGTGCGGGACGGCCAGCTGACGCTCGTGCTGCTGCGCGGCATCGGCCAGGCGTTCGTCGCGCACGACACGCCGCGGGATGCGATCCGCGACTTTTTGCAAGCGCAGCTCGTAAATCCCCGCTAGAGTGCGTCCGGAAAAGTGCGAAGCGGTTTTCCGATAAGACGCACAGTAAAACAACAAGCTAGAGCCCGCTTTTGATTCCATCAAAAGCGGATAGGCTCTAGGGTTCGACGCGAAACAAACGCGTCACACCCGATCCGTTTGCTTGCTTCCCTCTAGCTGCAGAAAAAACCTCTCTCATACCCATAAGTTTTTTAGCAGTTTGTTAACCACGCCCGATAGGGTGGGTCTCCTAAGCCTGCGATTTCCGCGCGCTGAGCGCGGCGCTGCGCGTTTACCTTTTGGCGCGAGCGCGGCTCGCCGGAAGCTGCACCGGCCCGCGCTGTCCGATCCGGCCGCACCCCCCCGGGCCGCCGCTCCGGCCCCGCTCCAAACCCTGCAAATAACGCCATTCGACGGCTCCTGACCGCGCTTGCGCCTTCCCAAGGGGCTATCGTGAACCATAGCTCCTTACCGATGTTCTAACGCGCCGGATCGTAGGGACGCAGCGTCGTCCCCGCGGAGGCGGGGACCCATCCAACAGCTTGTTCCAAAAGGAGAATCGAGTAGGAGGGTTCCTCGCGGTTCCCTCCTCTCACACCACCGGACGTACTCATCGTATCCGGCGGTTTCCGGCAGCGTTCAACGCCGCATGCCGATTGACTAGGCTGACCAGTCCCAGAGT
>JBKQNN010000221.1:0-15308 GCA_052145975.1 Rhodomicrobium sp.
GCGGTAACGGAGCCCTCCAGTTACAGGGCCACCCGGCACCTGGACCAATGGCTTAGCGCGCGCGGGATTATCGGCATATCGGGCGTCGATACGCGCGCTTTGACAATGCTGATCCGCGATCATGGCATGCCGAACGCCGTTATCGCCCATCATCCAGACGGCATATTCGATTTCGAGGCGCTGCTCGCCCAGGCGCGCGCTTGCCCAAGCATGGAGGGTGCGGAGCTTGCGCGGACCGTAACCACGGCGCAGAGCTATACCTGGAGCGAGCGGGTTTGGGGCTGGAATCGCGGATTTGCGGCGCAAGAGCGTCCGGAATTCCATGTCGTTGCCATAGACTATGGTATCAAGCGCAACATCTTGCGCTGTCTTGCCTCGACAGGCTGCCGGGTCACGGTGCTGCCGGGCTACGCCACCGCGGATGAGGTGCTGGCGCGCGATCCGGACGGGGTTTTTCTCTCGAACGGGCCGGGCGATCCTGCCGCGACGGGCGAATATGCGCTCCCGGTCATTCGCAGCCTGGTGCGCTCAGGCATCCCTGTTTTCGGGATTTGCCTTGGACATCAACTTCTTGGCCTAGCGCTCGGCGCGCGCACCGTCAAAATGCCCCACGGCCATCACGGCGCCAACCACCCGGTCATGGATTACACCACCGGCAAGGTTGAGATTACATCGATGAACCATGGCTTTGCCGTCGAACGCGAAAGCCTGCCGCAAGGGGTCGAGGAGACGCATGTGTCTCTATTCGACGGCAGCAATTGCGGAATCCGGCTCAAAGGACGGCCGGTTTTCTCGGTCCAGTATCACCCCGAAGCCTCGCCTGGACCTCAAGACAGCCACTACCTTTTCACACGCTTCGCTAACCTCATGCGCGAAAGAAAAGGGTTCGGCGCCGAAGGGGAGCGCACCTTCCGCTTGGATTAGCGTTTTGACCAGAGTCAAAACAAAAGTCCGCGATCTCTGCCAAGAGCATAGGCCTGTGGCACTTTGTAGTGGCTCTAAGCTCTAGACTTTTCTGCATCTTCGCGCCATGATCGCGGCAGAAGGCGGAAGCTCGGGCGTATCGCCGCAGACAATCCGTCCGGTGCTAGGGGCCGCGCCGTCCCGCAATGAGGAAAAAGTATGGATTATCAGGGGAAGTTTCAGGAAGCCCTCGACGCTTTGTCTGTCGAGGGGCGCTACCGCGTATTCGCCGATATTCTGAGACGGAAGGGAGAGTTTCCGACCGCGATCCATCATACACCTGAAGGGACGCGGCCGATTACGGTGTGGTGCTCGAACGATTATCTCGGCATGGGCCAGCATCCGAAAGTGCTTAGCGCCATGCATGAAGCGATCGACCGGACCGGGGCCGGCTCGGGCGGAACGCGCAACATTTCCGGAACGACCCATTATCACGTCGAACTCGAAAACGAGCTTGCCGATTTGCATGGCAAGGAAGCCGCGCTCCTTTTCACCTCGGGCTACGTCTCAAACGAGGCCACGATTTCGACGCTGGTTAAGCTGTTGAAGGGCGCAGTGATCTTCTCCGACGAGAAGAACCACAACTCCATGATCGAGGGCGTACGCCAAGGCGGCGGCCCGAAGCGGATTTGGCGGCACAACGACCTTGCGCACCTGGAAAGCCTGCTTCAGGAATACGATCTGGAAACCCCGAAGATCGTGCTATTCGAGTCCGTTTATTCCATGGACGGCGATATCGCGCCAATCGGGGAGATTTGCGATCTCGCGAAGAAATACAATGCGTTGACCTATATCGACGAAGTGCATGCGGTTGGCATGTACGGGCCGCGCGGGGCTGGTGTGGCCGAGCGCGATGGCGCCATGCACAAGGTCGACATCATCGAAGCGACCCTCGCCAAGGGGTTCGGCCTGATGGGCGGCTATATCGCCTCGACAGCCACATGCGTCGACGCGATCCGCTCTTATGCCGCGGGCTTCATCTTCTCGACCTCGCTTGCTCCGGCGATTGTTGCCGGGGCGCTCGCCAGCGTCCGCCACCTCAAGGAGAGCCAGGACGAGCGAAACCGCCATCAGGCCCGCGCGGCGCTGCTCAAGGAACGCCTGGTCCGCGAAGACCTGCCCGTGATGCATACGCCGAGCCATATCGTGCCAGTGCTTGTGGGCGATCCGGTGCAGTGCAAAGCCTTGACCGACGCGCTGATGGACCGCTTTGGGATTTACGTGCAGCCGATAAACTACCCCACGGTCCCACGCGGCACCGAACGCATACGTTTGACGCCTGGCCCCCACCATACGGACGAGCAGATGGACCGCCTGGTTTTCGCGCTCCGCACGCTTTGGAGCGAGATGGGGCTTCGCGGCGGCAAGGAGTGGTGCGGAATCTGGCGCGGCCAGGTTGCGATTGCCACACCCTTCGATCTGGGCGTTGCCGCAGGAGGCTGATTTTCGCCGCCTTGCCGGGAAACTGGCGGTTTTCTCATGGCCGGGCTTGCCCCGGCCATTTACGTTTTGCCCGGCGATGCACACAAAAGCAGCGCCCACGCCCGTGAGCGTCATTTCGGCGCAGGTGAACGATCGCATCGATTGCCCAAACTCAACTTACGGAAGATTCACAAAACGCTGGTACAACTTTGACTGCCGGAAGCGCTAAAACCCCTGCTAAGACCTAAGCATGAGGCGCACGTGCAACACCCGGCAAGGCAGGTGAAAGGATCTGCGAATAGGCAGTTCATAAGCTTAGACAAAGAGATAGACACCCGCACAGATTGATCTAAAGAGAGTGGGATTTGTTATTAATCCCGCTTAAGCTGCTGGAATGAACATCGAGAGAGCGGCACGCCCTTCCGGTTTAGTTCCTGCGTTTTCGAGGTTCACACAATGCAACGCTTTATCACCCATCTTGTCCGCTTCTTCTCCCGGTTGAAGGTCTCCTACCTGCAAACGGAAGACCTGTTTTTCGCTTGGATGGCGAAATAGCGGCGTACCGGATACGTTCCGGCCCCCAAAACTGCTCTGTACTATCGCTAAGGCCTTGGTCAAAAATTGCTGTGTCACGTGGCGCAGTAATTTCTGAGCGAGGCCTCAGTTACGGCTTTACGGCCCCGAGGCCAGCCCTTTGCGGCGGCGCTTATGCCGCCGCCGGGTTGTGCATCTCCAAATTCCGGATGTAAGCTATGCTTTGCTGCCGCCAGTGGTGAGACCGCTAACCGCAGTGTGGACGGAGCTCGAACTCGTGCTCGCGGCGGTTGACAACGCCTTGTAATCGCCATCCGTGTCCTTGACCGTCGCTGCGCGGCCCTGGCCTGGGGTCTTGTAATCGCCGTCCGCGGCGCGCTGGGTTGAGGCAGGAGCCGGGGCCGGGGCCTTAACATTCGCGGTGTTGGGCGTAGAGCCGACTGAAATGGACATGGGTATTCCTCTCGTTGAGCGTTATAGTTATGCAACCTAAGATGGATGGCAATTGCTAAGATTTGGTTAACAGCTAGACTTAGGCCCGTTTGAGCAAAGAAGCAGCGAATCGGCGTGGCGCTCCGTACCATCGGGGCACCGCCCCTTCGGCGCCTGGGTTATCGGCCGGCGTTACGTTGAAGGCATGGTACAAGCACTTTCTCGCCTGCTCAGCCGTTACACTTGGTATATCGGCGCTGTGCCACAAAGCCATCCACACCAGCGCCGCATGCCGGCAATAACTCGCCTGCAACTCGCCCAGAACCGCGCTCCAGCCGCTGGCGTTGACGCTCAAACTTTCCGCGCCGCGGCAATATTGGCGAGCCCGGTTGCTTTGAGGCGCCATGCGCCTGAGCAATTGACTTACTTGGAGCACCAGCGTGCGATCCGCCTGGGCAAACCAATGCGCCGGGCGCTCATGAGCGCTTTCGAGATGGCGTTCCAAAAACGTGGCAACCGTGTGCTCCAACAGCCTCCACTCTTCGGCATCCATCCTGCGCGAGACGCAAAGCCGGAATGCCTGCCTCAGCGTCGAAGTCTGCGCCGTCGCCCGCCGAAGCAGCAGGACGGCTTTGTTCTCTGCCGCTTGCATGTCTAGATCGTTGGCATGGTCCATGGGAGCCCCATACTGCTTAACAATAAGGAGGAGGCCGCAAAAACTGTAGCAGCTCTAAGCGTGATTATTTATGAACATGGATAAACGATTTTTGTTCCAGTATCGAGCAACCTAAGGTTGTTTTTATCCAGACTAGCGAAAGACTTACGCATACTCGGAAACGTGCATAAGATTGAATTCGCCTGACGGCTTCATCGGCGCCGCCGCTATCCCATCGGCAATGGCATGATGGACGCGGATGACGTCAACGCCGCCGCCCTCATAATGCGCAACAATATATGGTCCGGTAGACGAATAGTCTCGAAGCCTCCCGGACTTGACTTTGACTAAGGATGCGCCCGGAAATAACTGCGCCATCTGGCTTGGCCTTTTGTCCTCCCGCTGCGTTACAAAAAGGGTTACATATCCCTAGCGTCGCGCTACCGCACGACGCGCTACTTGAGCGCATATGGATATGCGCCCCTTTTTGCGCCTTGCGGGCGAACAAAATTCCGGCGCCATACGACGCAGTTATTTCCGGGCGAGCCCTTAGCATATCCAGCCCCGGCGCAACGCGATCGCCACGACCTGGGCACGTGTCTTGGCGTCGAGCTTGCGCTTCATCTCTTCCACACGAAAGTTGATTGTCTTCGGGCTGAGATTGAGCGTGGCCGCGATCTCCCGGTCTGTGAGCCCATTGGCGATATGCAACAGAATCTCCTTGTCGCGCTCGCTCAGAAAACTCTTTAGCGGGTCAGTCATTGATACGTGGCCTCGCCCCTCCAAACGGCTAACTCTAGCTCCTTAGCGCCTGGATTGCTTGCGTAAATGCGCACAGTTAAAGTTGTTACAAAGTAAGTAGCTATGTACTGGCTCCCTGACCGTCCGTGAATCCTCCACCGGCCAAAGCCGGTGGCTTCCGATTACGGCTGAAAGCCGGATTGGCTGGCCGTGAGGCTGGCTATATTACTTATTTATGTAAATCGGCGTTTCTGCCGAACGAACCCAATTTCGCCTAGCAACCCGTGGTGCTACGCATCCTGCCGCCTAAAGGCGTGGGGTTTACCAATCCCCTATCGGGGACTCTAAAGCCGTGCGCGCACGCGGTAATGCAGGACAAGTGCTATAGCCGCGTCGATGCCCCGGCCGCAGAGGCTGGTGTTGGGCGGCGACCGGGCGGCCGGTGCTGACGGCGGCGGCGGCCGGGCAGTGTGCGCATGGGGGCGTGATCGCAGGCACGGGCCAGCGGCACGGCCCATCAACCTGGGCCGTGCTCGACACGCTGAAACACGGCGACGCCGATGGCGACGGCCGTATCCAGCTCTCCGAGTTGGTCGCGCATGTACAGAATGCGGTGCGAGGTCTCGCGCATGGGCTTGCGCGGGCTAACAGAGCGCAGCACATTCGTTATGACCGCAGCACCCTTACGCCACGCTCGAACGATGGCCGGAATAGTCTGATAGCCTCGGTTTGACCTTCGTCGCGACGGGTCAGGTGCACGCTCAAAGCTATTGGCCTTGAAAGCGAATCCAAGTTCCTTGCGGAGTATCATAGCGACCGGGCGGCGGCTTTTAGCAACTTGGAGGAATGGCAGGAAGCCCTTGAAGACTATGACGCGGCCGTCCGCTTGGTTCCAGATGCCCGCACCTATCGCAGCAAAGGAGCTGCCCTCGGAAGGGCAGGGGGCTCACCTCATATTTCACGTTGATCCGCAAATTATGAGGAGGACTACTAAGCCCTTGATTTAAATGGCGCACCGGGAAAGATTCGAACTCTCGACCCCCAGATTCGTAGTCTGGTGCTCTATCCAGCTGAGCTACCGGTGCTGAAATGGACCGGCAAAGCGCCGCATCCGAAGGCACATATCTCTAACGGCTAAAGCCGTCTTGTGCAAGCTTTCCGTCGAAGACTTCCGCTTCGGGGGGCTTACGCGCGGGATCGCGCGCTACCGCGGGGAGCTGGAGAACGAAAGCGGCTCCGGAATCCGCCTCGTCAAGCGCAATATCGCCGCCATGCGCGCGAACGAGCTCCGCGCTAATGGCAAGCCCGAGCCCGGCCCCGCTATTGCCCGTTCCCGCTTGGAATGCCTTGAACAGGTTTTTCCGGACCAGAGTCGGGATCCCAGGCCCGTTATCGCTGACTCTGAGGATTGCGATATCGCCCTCCCGCAACGCGGTGATGTCGATCGCTGGCTGGGCGGGCGCGGGGTCTGCTTCCTGGAAGGCCTCCAAGGAATTGCGAATGAGATTGGAGAGGACGCGGAAAATCTGATCGCGATCGGCAAGCAGATCTAGCCCGGCCGGCACCGAGACAGTCATTTTTACCCCGCTCAGCTCTTCGGTGCCCAGGCTTTCGTTCACCTCGGCAATGAGCGGGCGCAGCGCAAATGGCGCGCGCCTGGGCGGGGCCTCCTCGCTGCTGCCATAGTTCACCGTGTTCGTGCAAAGGTCGATGGCGCGGTCCAAGGCGCGAATCAGCCTTGGTACGAAGCGCTGCACGGTGGGATCGGCAACGCTTGCGAGCCGGTCCGACACGAGTTGAGCACCCGCCAGCATATTGCGTAGGTCGTGGTTGATCTTGGAAACGGCGAGACCAACACTAGCGAGCCGTGCCTTTTCCCGAAGGAAACCGGTAAGCTGGGTTTGCAGCGTCGCAAGTTCTTTCTCGGCGACCCCGATTTCGTCGCTCCGGCCGGACGGCACAATAATGCGCGCAGTATCTTCCGGATTTTCGCGGTAGGAGACCATGTTTCGCGTGATGCGCATCATCGGCCGGACGAGAAGCCCTAAGATCGTAAGATAGACGAGAGCCGCTGCGATCATGGAGATCAGCAGCGTCAGCCAAAATATGTTGCCGGCATAGTGCCACAAGGCGGCCCGGAGCGGCGTTTCATCGATGACGGCGTCGATCTCGCCGCCGCTTGCCATCATGCCGGAGGAGCCGATGACGCGGATCAGGCGGCCAGGAGGGGCCAGGAACGCCTTCATGCCGTCAAGCATGAGCGTGAGATAGGTCTCAGAGCGAAGATCGTAAACGCCCGCGATTCGCGTCTCGTCCGGCATGCCAAGCACAAGGAGCCTAAGGCCCGAGCGCTTCACGGACACAGCATGCACGCCTGCAGTCGTGAGAAGCTCATGGCGCAAGCGCTCAGGCAGTTGAGCCCCTCCCGACGCTTCCAAGGCCAGGGACGCGATTTTCGCGGCCTCAACCCGCTGCATAAGCCAATTCCGGCGGAAATCCGCGACGGAAGGCACGAAAATGAATATTTCCGCCACCATGACAAAGGCGACAGTCAAAAGCAGAAGCCTCGCGGGCAAGCCGACGGCGAATCTCTGCAGGGCGGCCGTCAGGCTACCCGGCTGGGCCGCCGGCGCTGGGAACGGTTGCTCCATGTTCACAGGAGATCACGTTGCTGTTACTCCCCTTTAAATAGCGCCAATTAACCGAATTTCGCAAGCATGCCTATTATCTGGCGTAAAAGAGGACTTTGCGCCTGCGGAACAAAATAGTTTTCGGCCGCCATCTTGTTCATTTCGGCGAGCGTGGGCGAGGGCGGGACAATGCCGGCCATGGCGCTAAGCGGGATGCCCGCCTGCATGGCGAGGCTCCACATCTGGATAAGCTCCCCCGCCTGCGCTCCAACAATGCCGGCCCCTAGGATTTTACCGCGCTTAGAGGCAATAACCTTCAGAAAGCCGTTAGCCTGCCGCTCGGCCTGTGCGCGGAGATTCTCGCTATAGGGCCAGCGCACGATTGTGAGCCGCCCATAACGCCCGCGGGCCGTCTCCTCCGTCATGCCTACATGGGCCAGTTCCGGATCGGTGAACGTCACCCAGGGCACGGTCTCACGATGCGTGCGAACCGGCAGCCGGAAAAGCGCGTTCTTGACGGCGGCGACCCCTTGATGTGCGGCCGCATGCGCAAGTTGGGTTTCGCCCGTCACATCGCCGATGGCGTAAACTTTCTTGTTCGACGTGCGCAAACCCTTGGTGACCTGAATGCCCCGGTCGCTGAACGCAATCCCGCCTGCATCGAGATCGAGGCCTGCCACGTTGGCTCTCCGGCCCATCGCGATCAAGACATGCGTCCCTTCGACCGAATAGGACTTGCCCTGCATCGCGAACACGGCCTGAATGTTAGAACCGAATGGCTCGATGCGTTCGATCCGGGCGTTTTCCACAATGCGGATACCTTCATCCCGCAGGCATTTGAGGAGATGCGCCCTAAGCTCCGGGTCGTCCTGCGCCAGCGCCGGTCCCGCCTCGATGACCGTGACTTCGCTTCCGAGCCGGCGGTAGGCTTGCGCAAACTCGAGCCCAACCGAGCCGCCGCCCATGATCAGGAGGCCGGAAATGCGGTGTATATGCGAGAAAATCGTCTCGTTCGTGAAATAGGGGATGCGGTCGAGCCCGGGGATGGGCGGCACGAGCGGCGCCGAGCCGGTTGCAATGATGAAGCGCCGTGCCTCGACCTGATACTCGCCGGCTTCCACTATGCCGGGAGCGGTGAAGCGGGCGCTGGCCTTGACGACGTCCACGCCGAGACCCTTCAAGCGTTCCGGCGATAAATTCTGCGCCATCGCTTGCCCGGCGCTCGCAACAGACTCCAGGACGGCCCTGTGGTTGATGCTGACGCTGTCCGACTGCACCCCAAACATCCAGGCGTTTTTGATTTCGTGAACGCGCTTTGCCGAAGCGAGCAGCGCTTTCGAGGGCAGCGAGCCGGCGTGCCACGCTTGGCCGCCCATACTCCCGCGTTCGATCAGAACCACCGAAACGCCGTATGAAGCGGCTTTGATGGCGGCGGCAACCCCGCCCGGTCCCGCCCCGATCACACAAAGATCCGGCGTCAAAAGCTGCGGCATAGCTGCTCCGTTCCGTCTTGCGAATTAGGTGCGCTATTGTTTGAACTGCGGGCCGGAAATTTGCAACAACCCAAGTGGACGGTGCGTTCCGGAAGCGCCTCCGGGCGCCGCAGCGGATGCATTTCTGCATCCAGCGCCCTGAGGAATGCGGAACGCCGGCAGTGGCGAATGCCTCTTAGAGTGCGTCCGGAAAAAGTGTGAGCGGTTTTTCCGATAAGACGCACGGTTACACAAAGACCTAGAGCCCTGCTTTTGATTTCATCGAAAGCGGACAGGCTCTAGTGCTTGAACCGGAAGCGCTGTCCGGCGGATTTCTGGTTCTGCTGCTGCAGCTCGAGTTCGCTGTCGAATTCGAAATCGGCCGGCAGCGGAATGTCCGCGCGTTGCTCCGGCGGCGGCAAGGCAGACTCGACCAGATAGCTTCGCTCCCTGGGCGAGCGCTGCTGACTCTCGGCTGTCAAAACCGCCGTTGCGCCGAGGCTGCTTCCAGGAAGGCTGGCTTGCGCACCTGGCGCCCATTGGCTCGCACCGAACCAGACCTGAACAAGCTGATGCTCGTCGTCCGTGAGCTTCACTCCCGCGTGGTGGCACTTCGACAGAACGAAATCGCGGTAGGCGCGGGCCACTGCCGCAGGCGAGCGCGTATGCTCGAGCCAAGGATCGATTTCGTCCACGGCGTCCAGGACAAAAGCCACATCTTTAAGGGCGATACGCAGGCCCTCCTGATTCGCGCGCGCCACAACGGATTGCGCCGTCTTGACGGGAGCAAAACCGCGCTCATGCACCTCCGTAGCAATCAGCGTAAACAGAAGCTGGTACTCGCTCGGTGGGAGAGGCGGCGCTTTGCAGGCCTCGTAGATCCGGGTGATGGAATGTTGCAGTTCGGCCAATTTTGACGAGCTGCTGTCGGGCTGGCGCTGCAGCCTTTGCGGGGGAGGCGCGTTCGGCTCCTCCATGCGGTGCCGCTTTGGATCGTAGACAAAATGGGGTGGCTTATCAGTGAGCTTGATGCTCTCTGGAAGCGTGGCGTTGAGAAAGTTCAAAAAGCCGCCAGACCCAGCCCAGTTCGTGCCGAGCGTCTTGGCGTGGCCCAGGATTTTCTGGGCACGGTCGGCAAGATAAGCGATAGGCACGGGTTTTTCCGAGGACTGCACAACGTCGATTACAAGGCCCAGGATTTCAGAGCCGATAGCCTGAAAATCGTCCATGAGCGATTGCACCGCGGAGCTTGGGGCGGAGGCAGCCGCGCGCCGCTTTGGCGCTTCGTCGTAGGCGCCGTAGCCATTACCGTATCCGTCCTGGCTAGGCTGGGCCGCGACCGGGTAGGCGGGCGCTCTCTGAGTCACGCTTTGCGTCAGCGCCTTGGCGCCATCGTAGCCGAGCGACGCCCTTGGCGCGGAACCGCGCGGGTGCTCCAGCATGACGGGGCTCGTCTCGTCCATCAGAAAAGCGATCATTTCCCGCTCGTCGATCCAGCCGTCGCTGAAAGCCTTGTAGATGTCGGCCGTGTTCTCGTTGGCGTAGACCACGGTGCGCCGGTCGTGAGAGCGGAGATGATGAAGGACGGGCGTGAAATCGGCGTCGCCCGAAAGAATCACGAACTCTTCGAAGCGCGTCGGGTGCTCGAGGAAATCGCGGATATCGCAAGCGATCTTGATGTCGGTGCCGTTCTTGAACTGATTAGAAAGCGGCTGGCAGTCGACAACTTCAATGCCTGCAATCATGAAATTGGTACGGACGGTCGAAAACGCGTGTGGATCGTGCGGGCCGCCCCGGCTCACGAGCTTGCGCCCCGGATTGCCATAGCAGCGCGCGACCGCGAAACGGCGGCGCAATTGCGGCTGTTGCGTTTTGTACCGGACGAGACCGCCTTGGGCGATTCTAGTCATCCAGTCTTGCGGATTTCGGGCAAAGCGGCCTGCAGCCTCTTCGCTTTGACGGCGCAGAGACAGGTACACGTTGTCGAAATCGACGAACAACGCGGAAAGGCAGACCTCCGCGGACCCCGAAATCATTGTTTTATTCCCCGCTCGGACCATCGACTGCCTTCGCCCTCAACTGGCATTCGATAGTTTATTTAAAAATATGGCCATTCCGCAAGGGCTCTGCACGCCAACAAGCCTAATCCGGCCATTTTTCTGTCAGCCCGTGCCCCTAACGCTAAGGTAGCAGGAATGTTCTTCTTCCCTTTCCGCTCCTGGCCGCAAATCAGGAACGGTGCTTCCTTCGCTTCAGCGTTGGACGCCAAACCAAGAGCATTAAAGGGTAAACGGCCCTCCCACGCAAGCTGAACCTCACCGGTCAGGCTTTATCCACACCGGCGGGGCATAACGCCTACCCCATCGCTAGGTTGTCCCCAGGCGGCCCTACACTATGCGTTCACATTTTTGAGAAGTACCTCTTTTGCTTCGTTCACTTTGGCGGCGAGGTACGTCGAACCGCCCTGATCGGGGTGAAAGCGCTTCATCAGATTGCGATGCGCGGCGTGTATGTCGTTGCGCGTAGCACCCGGATTGAGGCCCAAGACGAGGTAGGCCTCCTCGACGCCCATGCCGCTCCGGGGCGTTGCCCGGTCAGCTCCGGCGGCGGCGCCCTCCCAGCCAGGAAATGCACGGTCCAGATAGGCTTCGAACAGTCTGGCCGCTTGACCGTCGTTTGCGCGCAGCTCCGCAAGGCACGCCACCCGCTCCACGGCGGTGAACCCGGAAAGCGCGCGGCCCGCGAATCGCCCCTTGAGCACGCGGCCCGACATAATACCGGTTGCCTGATCGAGCGACATTTCGAGATAGGCCGTCCGCACGGTCGATATGCTGCCGCTTCGCGTCTCCGTTGCGCCGCCGCCCAAACGCCAGCCGGTCTGCTGCAGGAGAGAGTAGGCAAGCACGGCCGCGAGTATGGCCAGGCCGGGATTTCTCGTGAGCACCAGCGCCGCGCCGGCAGCGAACAAGACAACGCTGTTCTTGCGGATCCATTTTGCGAGCTTGCCCGCGTCGGCCGTTGGCAACCATCCCATAAAATAAAGAAGGGCGCCGATTACAAGCAAAGATAGGAAAAGCGGTAGAATGGGCCGTCTCCGCGCCTGAAGCCGCTAGGGCTTGGACATTTGTTCGAGCAGCAAAGTAGGCCCAGCGCGGCCTTTTGCATAGTCTTCGAGCGCAGGCCTTCCACCGGCGGCGTAAACCGCCACGGCTTCGAGGAGCTCGCGCAGCTGAGCGGCAGCTCCCGGCCCGAACCGGCAGGTGGCGCCGCGGGTTAGCCGGGCGATTTCCTTGAAGCAGGCGCGCGCCTCGCCGTCCTGGCCCTCTTGGAACAGGAAAACCGGAACGGAGAGCATGCCGAGCTGGGCAGCCAGATTGCAAAGCTCATCCGCGCTTTCCTCCATGGCGTCGCCCACATAGACGAGCGCGCCAACCTTAGCTGAGGCGGCCTCGCACGCCGCATGCTTGAGCACTCTGCGGATTTGCGTATAGCCGCCGCGGCATTCGACTGCCGTCATCAGCCGGGCAAGTGCGGTGGCGTCGCTCACCCAGCGGCTGGCGCGGCATTCGCCGAACCCCCGGAAAAACACGAGCTGCACGTCGAGCCCGCCCACCGCTTTCACCGCGTCGAACATTTGGGCCTGCACCGCCAGCGCCATGTCCCAGGTG
Source organism: Rhodomicrobium sp. (assembly GCA_052145975.1). GTDB lineage: Bacteria > Pseudomonadota > Alphaproteobacteria > Rhizobiales > Rhodomicrobiaceae > Rhodomicrobium. The sequence continues at coordinate 12,518 of JBKQNN010000221.1, forward strand.
GGCCTGCGGCTCATGGTGGCGTCCATCGCAAAGATCAGGCGCCCAGCGCCCGACGGTTTGGCCGACGGGGCGGCGCGCATCTGCGCGAGAAACGCATCGATCTCGGTGCGGTTCGACTCCTGCGGCGCGATTTCGTGCGGCGCGTCTTTGTTCCCGGGCGGTTTCGGTGGCGTGGTCATGGCCCTAAAATAATAGATAGCGAAGAACTTCGCGACCCTGACCATTGCACCGGCCATGCGCACGAGCCGGAGGATGGAGGCGGCGAAGCTTCACGCTTGTTAGTTGTAAAGCGGCGCGTTATTAGGTTCATATGAAACGATTTGCATATGGATTGATCGCCATCGCGGCTTTGGCGAGCCCGGCACGCGCGGCGAGCTGCGCCGAAGGCGTTCAGGCGATCGAGGAGATGTCGAGCGCGCTGGATCTGTCCGAAGCCGAGCTGTCGAAAGTCAAGGCGCTGATCGCAAAGGCCAAAATGGAGGATCTGCAGGGGCGCGAGCGCAATTGCAAGCTCATCGCCGCCGGCGCCATCCGCTTTCTCCTCGTCAAAACCCTTATCGATTGAATGCTGCCCCGGCACATCCCTGCGAAAGCGGACAGCAAACGGCCGGATTGCTAGCGCGCCGTCATCCCGTGCGCGTTGCGGCATGAAATGACGCTGCGCTGACACGGGATCGTAAAGAGCGCCGGCGCTCCTGAAGATCCCGGATACGGCGCGAGCGCCGTTCCGGGATGACACTAACGGCTAGGCGGCGATGCTTGGCAGGCCTGAAAGTGCCATGGCGAGATCGGCCTCGTCGTAGCTTTGATCGGTGAGCTTGCCGTCGAAATAGGCGATGTAGGCGCCCATGTCGAAATGGCCATGGCCCGACAGATTGAACAGGATGGTCTCGGCCTTGCCCTCCTGCTTGCAGCGCAGCGCTTCGTCGATGGCGCAGCGCACCGCGTGCGTCGCCTCGGGTGCGGGCACTATGCCCTCGCAGCGCGCGAATTGCACGCCGGCATCGAAGCAAGTCCTTTGCTGATAGGCGCGCGCCTCGATCAGTCCCAACTCGTAGATGTGCGAGATCATCGGCGCCATGCCGTGATAGCGCAGGCCGCCCGCGTGGAAAGCCGGCGGGATGAAGGTCGAGCCGAGCGTGTGCATTTTGCATAGCGGCGTCAGGTGCGCGGTGTCGCCGAAATCGTAGGTGTATTTGCCGCGCGTGAGCGTCGGGCAGGCGGTGGGTTCCACCGCGATAAAGCGCCGCTTGCGCCCGCCGCGCAGTTGCAGACCGAGGAACGGGAAGGCCAGCCCCGCGAAATTCGAGCCGCCGCCCACGCAGCCGATAATAACGTCGGGGTCGTCGCCCGCCATCTCGAACTGCTTGATCGCTTCCTGTCCGTTGACCGTTTGATGCAGCAGCACGTGGTTGAGCACCGAGCCCAGCGAATATTTCACCGCCGGGTCTTTTGCCGCTACCTCGACGGCCTCTGAAATCGCGATGCCGAGCGAGCCGGGGCTGTTTGCGTCCTGGGCGAGGATCGCCCGTCCGGAATCGGTCTCGTTCGACGGCGAGGCGATGCAGCGGGCGCCGTAGGTTTCCATAAGAGCGCGGCGATAGGGCTTTTGATCGTAGGAAACGCGCACCTGGAAGACGGTCACGTCGAGGCCGAACAGCGCGCCGGCGAAGGCGAGCGAGGAGCCCCATTGGCCCGCGCCCGTCTCGGTGGAGAGCCGCTTGACGCCCTGCTCCTTGTTGTACCAAGCCTGCGGCACTGCCGTGTTCGGCTTGTGCGAGCCGGCCGGCGAGACGCCCTCGTACTTGTAGTAGATCTTGGCCGGGGTGCCGAGCGCCGCTTCAAGACGGCGCGCGCGGAACAGAGGCGCCGGCCGCCACATGCGGTAAACGTCGCGGATCGGCTCTGGGATCTCGATGTGGCGCTCGGTGGAAACCTCCTGGAGGATCAGCGCCATCGGAAACAGCGGCTCAAGATCGCCAGGGCCGATGGGTTGCTGGGTGCCCGGATGCAGGACGGCGGGCAGCGGCTCCGGCAGGTCGGCCGCGAGATTGTACCAGGATCTAGGGATCTGCGTTTCGTCGAGAACGTATTTGAGCTGACCGCTCATGGCTGCCCCTCCCATGACAAAGCAAGTGGCGCACCATACACGAGAAAATCTGAGGTGTGAACGGCGTTTCCAGCGTGACCTGCGCCGTTTTTCCAACGCTGCAGCATAAGCTTGTTAGCAATTTGTTAGCCATGTTCGGTGGATATAACCTTCCAATTCATGCGAATTCCGGCGGCTGAGCGCCGGGCCGCGCGTTTACCTTTTGGCGCGAGCGCCGCTCCCCGGAAGCTGCATCGGCACGCGCTCCGCGGTCCCGCCGCAAGCCCTCCGGCAACCACCCCGGCCCCTCTCTCATTCCTGCAAATAACGCCATCGCAGAGCCTCCCGACCGCGCCCGCGCCGTCCCATGGCTCTATCGTGGCCCATAGCTCCTTACCGGGGCGCTAACGCAGCGCAGTGCAATCGCCGCAAACTCAACTGTCATGGCCCGGCTCGACCCGGCAACAGGAAAAACCCAACGCGCTCAATATATTACTTGATGGCCGGATCAAGTCCAGCCATGACGGCGAGCGTCGGCATTGAACTCAGTTGTCATGGCCCGGCTTGACTCACGGCTGTCCGGTTTAATTTTATGGACGGAGCGCATGACATTGATTCTACTCCTATCCGGACGTTTCGCGACGATCTGGACACGAAAAGGGATCAATGCCATGCGGCACAAGAATAGCGTCTATCACGGGA
>JBKQNN010000222.1:0-28897 GCA_052145975.1 Rhodomicrobium sp.
TGGCATGGCCGCCTGTTTCTGAGCGGAAGAGGATCGGCGATAGCCGCTGCCACGCTTGCCTTTTATAGGTCCCAGTCCTATAGTAATGGCCGGAGACAGACGCCTTGCGGCTATACAAGACCAAGGTTTTTCTGAGGTTTCAACGCAAGGAAGGCGTGACGGATGCGGCGCTTTGCGAGGCAATCGCGCGCGCCAATAAGGGCTTGATCGATGCCGATTTGGGCCGGGGGCTCATCAAACAGCGCGTGCCGCGGGAGGGTACCGGGCGACGCGGCGGCTTTCGCACCATCGTTGCCTACCGGGCCGGCACGCGCGCCGTGTTCATCTTCGGCTTTGCCAAGAATGCGCGCGACAATATCGGGGCCGCGGACGAGCGGGACTTGGCGGAGACCGGCGCGCTGCTTCTCGGGCTCGACGCGCAGGGAATTGAAACCATGATCCACGGCGGAGAACTGTGGGAGGTGGAATGCGATGACGAAAAAGACGCCGAAGGCTAAATACCGCAGCGAGATCGCCGGGGCGATGCACGAGACTGTGAGCGGGATGCACCGCCTGGGGCTCGTCGATAAGAAGACCATGCGCGATTTCGACGCGTGCTGCCTGACCGTGGTCGATGAGCTGACCCCCGCCGATATCGCCGGCATGCGCGAGGAGGCCGGCGTCAGCCAAGCCGTGTTCGCGCGTGTCCTTAACGTCACGGCGGATTACGTGAGCAAACTGGAGCGCGGCGCGAAGCGGCCCAGCGGGCCGGCGCTGAAGCTTCTGTTGCTGATGCGGCGCAAGGGCTTCGAGGCGATCTTGTGATCATGTTCGATTTAGATCGCGGCGGCCAATACGATAGCCCCTTGAAAAAACCACGCCTTCGTGCGTAAATATATGCGCACGAGGTGACGATGCCAGCGCCGGAAACCAACCGCCAGAAGGTGGTCTCGCGCCTCAAACTGGAGGGCTGGGTGGAGGAGCACGGCGGCGAACACGATAAGTTCAAGCACCCGCAGCGCAAGGGCCGCATCGTCGTCCCGCGTCACAGAACGCTGTCGCCGGGCGTGGCGCGGCAGATCGCCAAACAGGCGGGATGGAGTGAGTGAGATGGCAAAGGCAAAGACCCGTTACGCCGTGGTCATCGACGGCGAGCCCGGCGCTTTCGGGCTTTGGGTTCCCGATATGCCCGGCTGCACCTCCATGGGCGGGACGGTGGACGAGCTGTTGCAGAACGCGCAGGAAGCGTTGCGGATGTGGGCGGAGGACGCAGCTGCCGATGGCGAGGCCCTGCCCGCGCCCCGCAGCTTCGAGGACATCGCCAAGGAGCCGGAGGTTGCGGCGGCATTAAGGGAAGGCGCGGCGCTGGCTATCGTGCCGCTGCTGATCGAGACCGGGCGCCCTGTAAAGGCGAACTTGTCGCTGGATGCCTGGCTGCTCGCCGCCATTGACGACGCAGCCGCGGCGCGCGGGCTGACTCGGTCGGCGTTCTTGTCCAGCGCGGCGCGGGAGAAGATCGCAGCGGAGGGGTAGTATCGGCACAGCGTGCGCACAATCATGCACAGCCGTCATCGCGAGGCGGCTTTGGCCGCCGCGGCGATCCATAGCAAAATCCGCTGCTTGTGCGTGGATTGCTTCGCTGCGCTCGCAATGACGGCGCGGCTTAGTTGAGTTCGAGCTGCGAAAGCGTGACCGCTAGTTCGGGCGCGAATGCCGGCGCTAGAAGCTGGTCCGAAGGGAGGTCGATCATCGATTGATAGCCTGTAAGCGAGGGGTTGCGATGAATGCGCGTTTCCAGCCGCACCGCGTGGATCACCCATAGCTCGGGGATGCCGAAGCTCGCATAGAGCGCGGCCTTACGGCCGGTATCGTAGGAAAAGCTGGAATCGGCAATCTCGACGACGAAATGGGCCTTGTCAGCGCGAAGATCCTTGAGTTTGGTCTGCCTGTCAAAGAAGACAAAGTCGGGTTCGAGATAGGTGTCTGGCGTGAGACGGAAGGTTGTTTCCTGCGCCAATATAAACCGGTCCGGGATGAGTTTGGACCAGTGCGCGTTCAACGCGATTTTGACAGCCTCGTGGTGGTTGCCCTTCGGCGACATCGGCACAACCTCCCCGCCGATCAGCTCGATCCGCTCGTCCTCTTCGATAATGCCGGCCGCGACCATGGCTTCCAGCTCTGCCACAGTGAAGCGCCGGCGCACGAGCCCCTCGGCCGCCTGGGTCGTCCGGTCTACAACTCTATTGCTCAGATCCTGCATCGTCATGCTATCAGTCTACCCGAATTGTTCCCCGCCGCAAAGCTGCACGGGGGCAGTCGCGCTTAAGTCCGCGCTCCGCCTGCCGCCGGTATGCACTTAGCAGCGGACCTTATTCTGCAGGACAACCATGCAAAATGCAGCCGAACTGCTCATGCCGGCGGGATCGCTGGAGAAACTGAAAGTTGCGATCCTATACGGAGCCGACGCGGTCTATATGGGCACGCCCGATCTGTCCTTGCGCACGCGCTCGAACCTGACGCTTGAGGAAGTCCTTGAAGGCGTTGCCTTTGCCCGTGCCCATGGCAAGCGCGCCTATTTGACCCTTAACCTGTTTTCCCATAACCGCGATATCGAGAAGCTGCCTGAGTATATCGATACCATACGCAAAGTTGGCCCCGATGGCGTGATCGTTGCCGACCCTGGCGTGTTTCATTTTGTTAAAAGCACCGCGCCTGAATTGAAGATCCATATTTCGACACAGGCGAATGTGTGTTCGTGGCTTTCGGTGCAATTTTGGCAAGGTCTGGGCGCAGACTTGATTGTGCTCGCCCGCGAAGTGTCGTTCGAAGAACTGAAGGAAATCCGCAAGCGGTGCCCGGACATCAAGCTTGAAGCCTTCATTCACGGCGCGATGTGCATGACCTATTCCGGACGCTGCCTGCTCTCGAACTATATGGCGGAGCGCGGCGCCAACCAAGGCAACTGCGCGAACTCCTGCCGCTGGAATTATAAGCTCAAGGTTCGCGCGAAAGACGGCACGCTGCAAGAGCTTGAGTTGAACGACGAGACAAAGGATCTCCTTGAGTTCTTCCTGGAAGAAGAAAACCGTCCTGGACAAGAAATGCTCTTGGAGGAAGACGAGCGCGGGTCCTATATTCTCAATGCCAAAGATTTGTGCCTGATGCCGCGGCTGAACGATTATCTGGCGCTGGGCATCGACTCTTTAAAAGTCGAAGGGCGTGGCCGCAGCGCCTATTACGTGGCCGTGACGGCGCACGCCTACCGCATGGCCATCGACGATTGGCGCGCTAACCCGGCGGATTGGCGGCCCGGCGCCTATATGCGCGAGCTCGCTACCATTCCGAACCGTGGCTACTCGCTGGGATTTCATGAAGGCCGCCTCAGCCATCACGCGCATAATTTCGAGGACACGCACACGCTCGCCGCTTGGGAATACGCAGGGCTATTCGCCGGCGTCACCGAAGACGCTTTTTTGCTTACCGTAAAAAACCGCTTGGAGATGGGCGATGTCTTAGAGTTCGTTCCCCACACGCGCCGCCCGCCGCTTCTCTTACGCATCTACAAATTCGAGGATATCCGCAACGGCCGCTCCACTACCGTAGAGGGCGTCAACGCCGGACAAAAGCCCGTGATCCGCATTCCTTTTGCGTGGTTTCACGAGGAAGCCGACGTTGAACAATTGCGGAAAGACTTTCCGGCTTACACCGTCGTGCGCAAGGAACTGGCCCTCGCAGAAGACGCGTGGGCACGCCTCGCTCTCGACCGCATCGCTCAGGCCGCCGAACTCGGAAAGGCCGGAGAAGCCGCCTATCAAGAGAAGAGGCAGAAGTTCATTGAATCGATGGCAGCGAAAAACGAAGGCGTTACGTTCCGCACTCCGCGTTTAGGCGTTGAAGGCTGCTGCGGACGCGGCTGCAATGGCTGCTTGCATTTTTGGAACGATGCCCGGTATGCCCGCGCACGCGAGCTTCTTAGGTCCAAAAAACAAGGCGCGCTCCTTTCGAACGAAGAAGTACGGAAAATTAAGGATAGTCCAGCTGAGCTCCCAGCTTAAGGAGCCGAAGTTTTTAAGACTTTATTGGGCGATCCGAATTTGGCTCTCAGCTGTTATGCCATACGGAATCCGACGGAATAGTTCGCAACCGTCATCCCGGAAACGCCGCAGGCGTTATCCGGGATCTTTACGGGCGCTGGAATTTTGCAAGATCCCGTGTCTGCGCAGCAGCATTTCATGCCGCAGCGCGCACGGGATGACGCCAACGGGCGGCGAAGCGATCAACCGGATTCGGTATCACGTAAGGAGCTAAGCACATGATCACCTTGGAAAAGGCGCATCGGGTTATCGCCGCGGGCGAGGCTAAGGCGATGGAAATTGGACAGCCGGTGAACATCGCAGTTGTAGACGCAGGCACGAACCTTAAGGCCTTCATCCGCATGGATGGTGCGTGGCTGGGAAGTATCGATATAGCAATCAATAAGGCGTTCACAGCTAAAGCATTCGACATCTCGACAAAAGAACTTGGCGAGAATAGCCAGCCTGGCGACCAGTTCTTCGGCATTAATGTGTCAAACCAAAACCGCGTGATGATTTTTGCCGGCGGTCTTCCACTGAAAGTAGACGGCAAAATAGTTGGGGCAGTCGGCGTTAGCGGCGGCAGTGGTGAACAAGATCAAGTTGTCGCGGAGGCGGCGGCGGCCGTCTGCGGGTGAATGGCAGCCGTTTCAGCTGAAATACATGGTTGTGAAACAGGCCCGCGCTGCAGATCGCGATCAGGAGCGCTCAGCGCTGAGACTACCGCGAATGGCGTCTCCTTCCATGACATGCCCAGCGCGAGCCTCATGAAGAAGGAAGCCCTCGGTGCTGTCGAATTCCTGGCTCCACGGCATTTCAGTAAGCGCGCGCTTGGTATCCGCGTAGCCCGCTTCCCATCGCGAGTGGATGCCCTTGGAGCTGAAATCGATATCCTTGGAATGATCTTCGCCAGCGAGCGGTGGCGCCAAGAGCCGGACGACATGCATTGTGGTTGTGCAGCCATACGCCGCCAACGCGGCTATCCGGGGATCGGCGCTCACCTCGGCGGGAAGCTTTTGGGCGAGTTCTGCGATAATGTGACGGAGCTTATGGATCTGTCTCTGGCGACGGATGTGGCTGACCGCGCGGCTCGCATATTGCAGATCCTTCTGGCGGCCCATGACGCTCCAGAGGCTATCGGGCTCAGTTCCGTGCGGTCCCCACATATGTACCGCGAAGATCAAACCGCTGCGGCGCTGGTTATCGTCGAACACGGCTTCGACCGGTGTGTTTGAGAGCACGCCTCCGTCCCAGTAAAGTTCGCCATCGATCCTTATCGCCGGGAAGGCCGGCGGAAGCGCGCCCGAGGCCATGATATGCCGGATCGTTAGCGTCGCGTCCCGGCTATCGAAATATCGCATTTCACCGGTTTGAACGTTGGCGGCGCCTACGGTCAAACGGGGGCTTCCGGCATTTAGGAGCTTCGGATCGGCGAGATCGCTGAGCGTCTTATACAAGGGCTCGGTTGAGTAATAACCCGCCTGCTCTGGGCCGAGCCTGGTTTTCGCGCCGAGCCAGGCTCCCGGATTGGGCTCGAAAAAACTCGGGACGCCGCCCGCAATCGTGCCTGCGTTGGGCGCGAAGGCGGCTAGGAACGGGTTGGCATTCGCAGCAGCAAGAAGGGAGTTTTGCGTGACGCGGGTCCAAAACTCCCGAAGCCTGGCGAGCCGGCGATCCGGAGCGTTGCCGGCGATGACACCGGCGTTGATCGCGCCAATCGAGGTCCCGATTATCCAATCCGGCTCGATTTCCGCCTCATGCAGCGCTTGATATACGCCCGCCTGATAGGCGCCAAGCGCGCCTCCGCCCTGAAGCACCAAAACGATCTGTCCGAGCTTTTCGCGGTCGATTTCGATTTTCATCGCCGTGTATCTCCAGAACTATGCGCCTTTATTTAGGACATCGCCCCCGCCTTTGCTTCGCACAACCGCGTTACCTCCGCTTCCAGCTCTTCGATCCGCTTATCGCGCTCAGCGAGCGCGGCGGCGCCATCGGCGGCCTCAAGCGCTGGGGAATGTACTGCGGGCAATTCGAGTCCCACGCGGCGGCTGTGAAGAGGATCGCCTGTTCCGGCCGCGCTTTGTGCGCGCCTTTCTCGATTTTGCCGGCCCGCGGCTAAGCTTGAGGCTTTCGCAGCTCCCGGCGCACCAGGCTTGAGGCCGATAAGAGACATCGGGCCGATTTCTTGTGACGCCTCAAGTAAGATGGAAAGCTGCCGTTGGCACCGATACTGGCTATCGCCAGGAAAGCCGCATTTACTCCGCCGACCGCGATTTGGACGCGGGCATAGTTTTCGCTTGCGAAGTTCATTGCCTCAAGGTAGCAAATTTGCTACATATGAAAGCCTGGACCGTTGAAACCCTGAACGCCGCAGTCGACGCTGAGCTTGAGGCTTTGCCGGCCGATATGCGGGCGCGCTTTGTCCGCATCGCCGGCATGATCGAGGCGCTTGGCTTGGAGAAGGTAGGCAACCCACACGTCGATCACATCGAAGGGGCGCTTTGGGAAATTCGCATGAAGGGTGCCGACGGCATTGCACGGGCGCTTTATGTGACGGCGAAGGGCAAAAGAGTGGTGGTGGTGCGGGTGTTTGTGAAAAAGACGCAGAAGACGCCGCGCCAAGAGATCGAGTTAGCCCTGAAGAGGGCGAAGGACGTGACATGACCCGCTTGGCCAATTTGCACGAAAAGTGGATGAAGGAGCCCGGCTATGCGAAGGCGTATGCCGGCCTCGAAACAGAGTTCGCGCTTGCCCGCGAGATGATCGAGGCTCGTACCCGCGCTGGGCTTACGCAGGATGAACTTGCGAGCCGCATGGACACTTCGCGAACAGTCATTGCCCGGCTCGAAAGCGGCCGCTACCTTCCATCGACGCGAACGTTGAAGCGCTTTGCAGCCGCAACCGGAAGCCATCTCGCCATCTCTTTCCTTCCCGCCCCTAAAGAGCAGACCCTCAAACAAAGGGCGACGAAGAGCGCGGCGTCCGCATAACACAGTCCCGCGGACGTGCTTGTCCTTGAAGGTCAATCCAATGGCGTGAGCGATGTCGCTGTTGGGTCGGGTGCGTCGTTTCCGCCGAAATCTCGATTGCGATGCTGTGTGCTCCTGGATCGCAAAACCGATTTCTGCTTATTGGGGTTCTGCGGCGGTTCGTTCGAAAATTTCGGATTTCTCTTATCGACCCATAGCGCCATGCTTAATTTTCGCTTGGTTAATGAGCACCCGCCATCTTTTCCGCCGCCGTCTTTCTGCGAATCTTTTGCCGCTTTGGGTCGATTTCTACGACTCCAAAATACCCGTTAATATTAGATTATTGCGCGCGTTAACCACGATTCCCAATCTGGGGTTGCAGAATTAGTTAACAGCAAGCAATGGTTATTTGTGTGATTTCAATGATTTATTAGTCCGTATTGAGCTTATGCGCTGCCGGAATGGCTTTTTCTTGGCGACGCGCCGGAGGAGGAAGAAAGCCAAGCCCACGGCGGTGTATCGGTAGAAGATATGGGTTTGCGGGTATTTAAAAAATGCGGCAGCCACTGTATACAACGAAGACTATTTGCAGGGAAATGCCTGCGCCCCTGGGCCGTGAAAGCAAGCGCGAGCCGGGCAGGGCAAATAGAGGGTTGCCTGTTGCAAAGGTTTGCCTGGGCGCAGTCGCGTTGTTTCTTCCTCCAGGCGCTTGCAGGGGATGGCGGAAAACCTCGGCCGGCTGGGAAAACGCTTGCCCCGCGGGGCGTTAGCGCATCGGTAAGGAGCTATGGTCCACGATTGCGCTATGGGAAGGCGCGGGCGCGATCAGGAGGCTCTGCCATGGCGTTATTTGCGGGACTGAGCACGCAGCCTGGGCGGCTGACGGGAGGCAAGCGGCGGGACAGAGCAGCGCGGGCCGGCGTAGTTTCCGCCGAGCGCCGCTTGCGCCAAAAGGTAAACGCGTGGCGCGGCGCTCAGACGCCAGAAACCGCAAGATTTGGAGGCCAAACCTGCCGGGCATGGCTAACAAACCGTTAATCCCCGCTGAACCAATTATCGGGTTTCGCTACGCCGATATGCGCGCGCTGCGTGCAATGCGCCGGGACGCAAATTTCACGCTGGCGTAGTACCTCTCCCGTGGCATAAGGGTGGCACATTGCGCTCAAGCAGCGCAAAGCGCGATAGCGCAGCTCAGGACTCTTCGCAAGCTCCCCGGTGGTCATGGTCCGTCTCGAAAACATCAGCAAGCAGCATGGCAATCACCTGCTGTTCATCGAGGCTTCGGCCTCTCTCCTGAAGGGCGAGAAGGCAGGCCTCGTCGGGCCCAATGGGGCGGGCAAGACGACGCTGTTCCGTATGATCGCCGGCCAGGATCAGCCCGACGAGGGCCAGGTGTCGGCGGATCGCGGCATCACCATCGGCTATTTCAATCAGGACGTCGGCGAAATGTCGGGGCATAGCGCCGTGATCGAGGTCATGAACGGCGCCGGGCCTGTCAGCGTTGTCGCGGCCGAACTCAAGGAGCTAGAGGCCGCCATGGCCGACCCCGAGCGGGCCGATGAGATGGACGCGATCATCGAGCGTTATGGCGAAGTCCAGCACCGGTTCGAGGAACTCGACGGCTATGCGCTCGAAGGCCGCGCGCGTGAGGTGCTGGGGGGCTTAAGCTTCAGCCAAGAAATGATGGACGGCGACGTTGGCAAGCTTTCGGGCGGCTGGAAAATGCGCGTTGCTCTGGCGCGGATCCTGCTGATGCGGCCCGACGCCATGCTGCTCGACGAGCCAAGCAACCATCTCGACCTTGAAAGCCTGATCTGGCTCGAACAGTTTCTCAAGACCTACGACGGCGCCCTCTTGATGACCTCGCACGACCGCGAGTTCATGAACCGCATCGTCAACAAGATCGTCGAGATCGACGGCGGCTCGCTCAACACCTATTCCGGCGATTACGAGTTCTACGAGCAGCAGCGCGAGCTAAACGAGAAGCAGCAGCAGGCGCAGTTCGAGCGCCAGCAGGCGATGCTGGCCAAGGAAATCAAGTTCATCGAACGCTTCAAGGCGCGCGCCTCGCATGCGGCGCAGGTGCAGAGCCGGGTCAAGAAGCTCGACAAAATCGACCGCGTCGAGCCGCCGCGGCGGCGCCAGACCGTGCGGTTCAATTTTCCGCCGCCACCGCGCTCCGGCAACGATGTCGTGGCGCTCAAGAATATTCACAAGCGCTACGGAAACAAGGTCATCTACGAGGGCCTGGATTTCACGATCCGGCGCAAGGAGCGCTGGTGCGTGCTGGGCGTCAACGGTGCCGGCAAATCGACGCTCCTAAAACTGGTGGCCGGTGCCAGCGAGCCCGATTCCGGCTCGGTGACCATCGGCGGCAGCGTCAAGATGGGCTATTTTGCCCAGCATGCGATGGAAATACTCGACGGCAGCCACACGGTTTACCAGTCGCTCGAAGATGCGTTCCCGCAGGCGGGGCAAGGCACGCTTAGGACGCTCGCGGGCTGTTTCGGATTTTCCGGCGACGATGTCGAGAAAAAATGCCGGGTGCTGTCCGGCGGCGAGAAGGCACGGCTGGCGATGGCGATCATGCTGTTCGATCCGCCGAATTTCCTGGTGCTGGACGAGCCGACCAACCATCTCGACATGGCGACGAAGGAAATGCTGATCCAGGCGCTGGCGCAATATGAGGGCACGATGCTGTTCGTCTCGCACGACCGGCATTTCCTTGGCGCCCTGTCCAATCGCGTGCTCGAACTGACGCCTGAAGGCGTGCATAGCTATGGCGGCGGCTATACCGAATATGTCGCGCGCACAGGCCACGAGGCGCCCGGCCTGCACAACTGATAGCCAGCGTGAAGATCCGCGGGAGCGCGCCGCTCCCCCTGAACGCGGGCTGCGCTCAATTGAACGCAGCTTTTAATCGCAGCCCAAACAGAAAATTTACACCCGCGGTGCAATATCGGGGCTGTCGGCATGTAACGGGGATGAGCGGTGATGCGTTCGCTATGCCTATTGGCCTTGGGGTGCCTCGCGGGCCTGCTACTCTACACCTATGACCTGAAATTCAAGACGCGCCAGCTCGAAACCCGCGCGCAGGCGCTCGTGAGCGAGCTTCAGGATGAGAGCGACTTCCTCGCGCTGATGCGTGCCGAGGCCGGCTATCTGGCGCGGCCCGAGCGCATCGAGGATATGGCCCGCAAAGATTTGAAGCTCGAACCCATCGCGCCGGCGCAGCTCGTGGCGTGGAAGGCTGTCGTTGCGGATAGCGATGGCAGCCGGAAAGCGCAATCCCACCACAAGGACGGGATCGCTGCGTTGATCGAGAAGGCCACGGCGCCCGCCGGGGCTGCCGCAACGCAGTAGCGGCCATGCACACGCTTGCCGGGGCATTGCAAATGATTGGCGGCTCGCCAGGGCGCGAAGGCGCGGCCAAGCGTGTACGCTTCGCGCAGAGCTTATTAGGCTTGTGCTTTTTGGCTGGGTTCGCCGCGGTCTCGGGCCGGGCAATTATTTACGCGGGATTTCAGGGCGAGATGCCGATGCTTGCCGCGTCGGGCGCGCCGCCGTCGCTCGCGAAGAACCGGCCGGATATCGTCGACCGCAACGGCACGATCCTGGCAACCGACATCCGCATCTATTGGCTTGCCGCAAACCCCCGGGAAATCCCGCACGCAGACGAGGCGGCAGAAAAGCTCGCAGGCCTTTTTCCCGATCTCGACCAGGGCGCGCTTTCGCGCAGGTTTCACGACAAATCGAGCCGCTTCGAATGGGTGAAGCGGGGGCTCGCGCCCAATCAGGCCGCGGCGGTGCATAGGCTGGGCATTCCCGGCCTGACCATATTCCCTACCGTCCAGCGCGCATACCCTGCGGGCAGTGACGCCGCGCCGATCCTCGGCATCACCAATGTCGATAACGAGGGCATGAGCGGCATCGAATGGTATGTCGACCAAAAGCTTATGGGGCAGCTGACACCCACGTCGCTCGAAAGGCGCCCTTTCCTCAAGCTGTCCCTTGATATCGGCGTTCAGCATGCGCTGGCCGGGGAACTGACGGAGGCGATGCAGCGTTACCGGGCGCAGGCCGCGCTGGGCCTTGTGCTGAACGTCAAGAATGGCGAGGTGCTGGCTTCGATTTCGCTGCCCGGCTTCGACCCGAACGACCGCGATCAGGTGAAGGACGAAAACCGCAGGAACCGGATTGTCACAGACGTCTACGAGCTGGGCTCGGTGTTCAAGACCTTCACCGTCGCCATGGCCCTGGATGCGGGCATTGCCGGCCGCTACGACCGGTTCGACACCAGCCCTTTGAGGATGGGCCATTTCCTGCTCCGCGATGCCCACGCCAAGCGCGAGCCCATGTCCGTCGAGGACATTTTCGTGCACTCGATCAATACTGGCGCCGCCCGCATCGCCGAAGCCGCAGGCATGGAGCGGCAGCAGCGCTTCCTTGAGTCGCTCGGCCTGTTCGACAAACTTGAAACCGAGGCCGGAACCGCCCCCAAGCCCGTGTTTCCCGCAACCTGGCGCCCCGCCAACGCCATGACCGTCGCCTACGGTCACGGCATTGCGGTCCCGCCGATCATCTTCGCTTCGGCGATGGCAACCATCGTGAATGGCGGCGAGCGCATCAAGCCGACGTTCCTGCTTGCGGACGGCGGCAACGGCGGGGCGGCGGAAAGGCCGGTCAAGCCCGAAACGAGCGAGCTTATGCGCGAGCTGATGCGGCTCGTGGTGCAGCGCGGCACGGGCCACAGGGCCGCCGTCGCCGGGCTAGACATTGGCGGCAAGACCGGAACCGCGCTCAAGGTGAAAGACGGGCATTACACCCACGATGTCGTCAACAGCTTTGTTGCGGCGCTGCCCGTGTCCGATCCTAAATATCTGATTCTCATTACTCTGGACGAGCCGCAACCGGAAACGCCGGGGACATTGAGCGAGGCCGCCTACAACGCCGCCCCCACCGCGGGCGCGGTTATTAACCGAATTGCACCGATGCTCGATGTACTGCCCGCGCCCCGGTTTGACGAGACGGCTGCGACCCCCTATGAACAGGCGGGTTCCAATACCCCGCAGCGCGCCGCCCTCCGGAAGAGCCCTAATGAAACTAGCGGAGTTGATCCAGGATATCCCGCTCATAGAGAGTGGGAGCCTGCCCCTGGCCCAGGATATTACGGGCCTTACGGAAGATAGCCGCCACGTCGAGCAGGGCATGCTGTTTGCTGCGCTGCCGGGGACGAAGGCCGACGGCATGGCATTCGCCGCGGACTCGGTGAAGCGTGGCGCCGTGGCGATCTTGGCGGCGGCGGATGCAAAGGCGAGCGAGCTTTCCGTTCCGGTTTTGCGAGCCGTCGAGCCCAGGCGGGCCTTGGCGTTGCTTGCGGCGCGTTTTTACGGTACGCAGCCCAAGATCGTAGCCGCGGTTACGGGCACCAACGGCAAAACCTCCGTCGCGGCATTTTTGCGCCAGATCTGGGCCGCAACCGGCTTCGAGGCTGCAAGCCTCGGCACTGTCGGCATAGTGACTTCAAAAGGCGAAACGCCCATCGCACACACAACACCCGATCCAGTTACCCTGCACAAGCATTTGGCCAGCCTAGCGGCGGAAGGCGTGACCCACCTGGCGCTCGAAGCCTCAAGCCACGGCCTCTACCAGCATCGCCTCGATGGCGTGCGCATTGCGGCGGGCGCCTTCACCAACATCACGCGCGATCACCTCGATTATCACCCTACCTTCGAGCATTATTTGCAAACGAAGCTGCGGCTGTTCCGCGAACTGCTCGCGCAGGGTGCGCCTGCCGTGATCGATGCGGATAGTCCAGGCGCGGATGCCGCCATCCAAGCCGCGGGCGCGGCTAGGCTCGCGGTTTTGACCGTGGGGCGGGACGGAGAATACATTGCGCTCAAGGGCATCGAGCGGAAGGGCTTCAAGCAGCGCCTGTCTCTTGCCCACGACGGCCGCGCCTTCAGCGTGGATTTACCGCTCGCGGGCGCGTTCCAGGTATCGAACGCGCTGGTGGCGGCAGGGCTTGCGCTCGGGCTTGGCTCGAACGCGGATGAGGTCTTTGCAGCCCTTTCGAAGCTTCAGGGCGCAAAAGGCCGCCTTGAATATATCGGCGAAACGGCAGCGGGCGCGCCTGTCTTCGTCGATTATGCGCACACACCGGATGCGCTTACAAAAGCGCTGCAGGCCCTGCGCCCTTACGTAAGCGGGCGGCTGCACGTGGTTTTTGGCTGCGGCGGCGACCGCGACAAGGGCAAACGGCCGGAAATGGGATGGGCCGCGGCCTCGAATGCCGGAGCCGTCTACGTTACCGACGACAATCCCCGGAGCGAGGACCCAGCGGTTATCCGGCGCGAAATCCTGGCAGGCGCGCCGGACGCTACCGAAATCGCAAGCCGGGGCGAAGCGATTGCAGCCGCGGTGGCCGCGTTAAAACAAGGAGATGTCCTGCTTGTGGCTGGAAAAGGCCATGAAACCGGGCAGATTACCGGCACAGTGGTGATTCCTTTTTCCGATCATGAGGCCGTAGCCGGAGCACTGGCGGCTGTACGGGATGCTGCCAATGGATGAGCCGCTTTGGACTTTCGAGGAAATCTCCGCCGCAACCGGCGCGCCGCTGCGCGCAAGCGGGGTTGCAAGCGGCGTTTCCATCGATAGCCGCACGCTTGAAGCCGGCGATCTGTTCGTGGCCATCAAAGGAGAGCACGCCGACGGGCACAAATTCGTCGAAGCCGCATTCGAGAGGGGGGCTTCCGCCGCAATCGTCGAGGCCGGCTACGAGGGAATCACCCCTCACCCTGTCCCTCTCCCCATGGGAGAGGGTACGCCCGCTCAACGGGCACGACCGGACTCCCTCTCCCATGGGGAGAGGGCTGGGGTGAGGGGCGATTCCCCCGTTACAGGCTGCGATCCTACCTCTACCGCTGCGCTGTTCCGGACGCCGGACACGCTCGAAGCGCTGAATGCGCTGGCCCGCGCCGCGCGGCAGCGGGCGAACGCAACGGTAGCGGCGGTGACGGGCAGCGCCGGCAAGACCGGCACGAAGGAAATGCTGCGCGTGATGCTTGCCCAAAGCGGCCCAACGCACGCCTCCGAAAAGTCCTACAACAATCTCTGGGGCGTGCCGCTATCGCTCGCGCGCATGCCCAGAAACGCCCGCTTCGGCGTGTTCGAAATCGGCATGAACCATGCGGGCGAGATTACGCCGCTTACACGCCTCGTGCGCCCCCATATTGCCATCGTGACCTGGATTGCGCCGGTTCACATCGAATTCTTCAGCTCGACCGCGGATATTGCGGACGCCAAGGCCGAGATCTTCGAAGGTTTGGAGCAAGGCGGCGCCGCTATCCTGCCCGAAAGCAATGAGCACTTCGAGAGGCTCGCAGCGCACGCCCGCCAGCACGGCGCCACGGTCATTCCGTTCGGCGAGGGGGCGAAAGGCGGCGCGTGCCTGTTGCAGTTCGAGCCGCAAGCAGCAGGCTCCAAAGTGACGGCCGACATTCTAGGCTCGAATATTGCGTTTTGGTTGGGCGTACCGGGGCGGCATCTTGCGATGAACGCCATCGCCGCACTCGCCGCGGTTAAACTTATGGGCGGGGAACTTGAGGCCGCGGCTGCAGCGCTGGCTTCGTTCGAAGCGCCGGAGGGCCGCGGGCGCCGCGCGCGGTTCGAAACGCCGGAAGGAGCGGTTTTGATTATTGACGAAACCTACAACGCGAACCCCGCATCGATAGCTGCGGCGCTGGGCGTGCTTGGCGCGATCCCAAGGGCCGAGCATCCGCGCCGCATCGCCGTGCTTGGCGATATGTTGGAGCTTGGCAACGCCGGCCCGCAATATCACGCCGGCCTAAAGGCCGCCGTTGACTCCGATGACATCGATCTCGTCTTCTGCGCAGGCCCCTTGATGGCGCATCTTTACGCGGTGCTGCCGGAGCACAAGCGAGGGCGGCTGGCGGGCTCCGCGGAAGAGCTTTTGCCGGCGGTTCTGGAGGCGGTGCGCGGGGGGGATGCGGTCACGGTCAAGGGATCGCTTGGCAGCCGCATGGGTCCTTTGGCGGAGGCGCTTCGTTTGAACCTTTCGACGCCTCCGTCCGGCAAAGATAGCGGGAACGCGAGCTTAGGGGTTGGCACCTGAATGTTGTACTTACTAGGTATTTTCAGCGGGCAAGCCCAGGTCTTCAACCTGTTCCGGTACATCACCTTCCGCACCGGCGGTGCGATCGTGACGGCGATGCTCGTCGTATTCATCCTCGGACCGTGGCTCATCGACGCCTTGCGCGCGCGCCAAGGCAAGGGCCAGCCGATCCGCGAGGACGGGCCTGCGTCGCACCTACTGACCAAGAAGGGCACGCCGACCATGGGCGGGCTGATGATCCTGATCGGGGTGTTTGTCGCGACGGTGTTGTGGGCCAACCCTTACAACCCCTATGTCTGGATCGTACTGGCCGTAACGCTTTCCTACGGGCTGATCGGCTTTTACGACGACTACCTCAAGGTCACGAAGCGCACCTCCTCCGGCTTCTCCGGCAGGCTCCGGCTGTTCCTGGAGCTGTTGATCGCGGGTCTCGCCACCTATGCGATGTCCCAGTATGCGATGTCCGCACCCGGAGGGGAAAAATTCGGGATGGCGCTGACCGTGCCCTTTTTCAAGCAAGTGGTCATCCAGCTTGGGCCGGTCCTGTTCGTCTGCCTTGGGATCTTCGTGATCTCGGGCGCCGGCAACGCCGTAAATCTCACCGACGGCCTGGATGGGCTCGCCATCGTACCCGTGATGATCGCGGCATCGGCTTTCGGCGTGATCGCCTATCTGGTCGGAAACAGGGTGTTCTCGGACTATCTGGAGATCCATTACGTCAAGGACGCGGGCGAGCTTGCGGTGATATGCGGCGCGCTGCTTGGCGCGGGGCTCGGCTTCCTCTGGTTCAACGCGCCGCCCGCCATGATTTTCATGGGCGATACCGGGTCGCTGGCGCTTGGCGGCGCGCTTGGCACGATTGCGGTTGCGGTCAAACATGAAATCGTGCTGGGCATTATCGGCGGACTGTTCGTGCTGGAGACCGTTTCGGTCATCGTGCAAGTGCTGTCATTCAAAATGACAGGAAAGCGTGTATTCCGGATGGCGCCGCTGCATCACCATTTCGAACAAAAGGGCTGGGCCGAGGCCACGGTGGTCGTGCGCTTCTGGATTATCGCTGTGATCCTCGCCCTTTTCGGCCTCACCACGCTCAAGCTGAGGTAGCATGATCGAAGCCCGTTCATTTGCCGGAAAAGCCGTTGCCGTCTTTGGAATGGGCATGTCGGGGATAGCAGCGGCGCGGTCGCTGCTGGCGGGTGACGCCGCGGTTCTCGCCTGGGACGATGGCGAGCGCGGGCGCGATGCGGCGCGGGCTGCGGGATTGCCGCTTTTCGATCTTCACGAGGCGGATTGGAGCGCGATCGATGCGCTGGTGCTGGCTCCCGGCGTGCCGCTCACGCATCCCGAGCCGCATTGGACGGTGAAGGTGGCCAAAGCGCACGGCGTGGAGATCATCGGTGATACCGAGATTTTCATCCGCGAGCGAAAAGCTTCTGGCACGGCCGCGAAAATCATCGCCATCACCGGCACGAACGGCAAATCGACCACCACGGCGCTCACGCATTACATTCTCACCTCTGCCGGTGTGGACGCGGTGCTTGGCGGCAATATCGGCAAGGCAGTGCTGGATCTGCCGCCTTTCGCGGACGGCCGCCATTACGTCATCGAGTTCTCCAGCTTCCAGCTCGACCTGACGCCGAGCCTCGACGCGGATGCCGCAATCCTGCTAAACGTCACGCCGGACCATATCGACCGGCACGGCAGCCTCGAACACTACGCCGCCGTGAAGGAGACGATATTCGCAAACGCGGGCGCGGGCGTGATCGGTGCTGACGACGCATTTTGCGACGCTATCGCACAGCGCGCCATCGCGCAGGGGCTCCGCACGTTGCGGATTTCGGCGAACCGCCCCGTGAGCACCGGCATTTATGCCGAAGGAGCCTGGCTTTTCGAGGTCAAGGACGGCGCTATTCAAAACCGCGTCAGCCTCAGCGGCATCGGCTCCCTGCGCGGTGCACATAACGCCCAGAACGCCGCCGCGGCGCTTGCCGCCACACGCAGGCTCGGCCTGCCCTGGGACGAACTTGCCGGAGCGCTTCGCACGTTCCCAGGCCTGGCCCACCGCATGGAGGAAGTGCGCCGCATCGGGCGCGTGCTGTTCGTCAACGATTCCAAAGCCACCAATGCGGACGCTGCCGAACGCGCGCTCTTGAGCTTCTCCAACATTTATTGGATCGCAGGCGGCAAGCCGAAAGAAGGCGGCATCGCGAGCCTCGCTCCCTATTTCCCCCGGATCAAGAAAGCCTACTTGATTGGCGAGGCGGCGGAGGCTTTTGCCGCGACATTGGGGCAAAATGTCCCATTCACCCTCTCCGGCACGCTCGACCGCGCGGTTGCCGAAGCTGCCGCCGATGCGGCTGACGATGCGGCGGAGGAGGCGGTGGTACTGCTTTCTCCGGCCTGCGCGTCCTACGATCAGTTCGCCAATTTCGAAGTGCGCGGCGCCGCTTTTCGCGCAGCTGCCGAAGCCCTGCCGGTGGGGCCCGCCAAGGACCGGGCCGCATGAAGTTCTCGCGCGCGGAACGCGCTCATGTCGCCGATTGGTGGCTCTCGGTCGATCGCACCTTGCTTACGCTGATCCTGACGCTGGCCGTCGCCGGGCTAGCGGCCTCTCTGATTGCAAGCCCCGCGGTTGGCATTCATCTCAAGGGCGACCCCTTCTACTTCGTGAAGCGCCAGGCCGGGGGCATGGCCGTAGCACTTATTGCGGTATTCGGCGTCTCGCTGTTCACCCCCTCGCAGATGAAGCGATTGGCTTTGTTTCTCTTCGTAGGCGGCGCCCTCTTAATGATCGTGGCGCTGATTCAGGGCGCCGAGCGCAACGGGGCCACGCGCTGGCTGATCCTGGCGGGCGCAGTCATTCAGCCTTCGGAGTTCGTAAAACCGGGCTTTGTCGTGCTCACAGCCTGGCTTTTCGCCGAGAGCGTCAAGCGGCCCGACATGCCGGCGCTCGAAATCTCGCTGCTCATGCTCGCGGTCTTCCTTTCGCTGCTCGTGCTGCAGCCGGATATGGGGCAAGCGATCATCGCCGCCTGCGTTTGGTGCGGCATGCTCTTCCTGGCCGGCTATTCGTTGCGGTTGCTTCCGGTGTTCGCCACGATGTTCGCGGGCGGGCTGATCGCGGCCTATTTCGCCATGCCGCACTTTACGAGCCGGCTAAACCACTTCCTGCAAGGCGCCGGCGACAGCATGCAAACCACGGTCGCGGTAAACGCCTTCCGCGAGGCGGGCTGGCTCGGACAGGGGCTCGGCGAGGGCTTCATCAAGACCCGGCTTCCCGATGCCCACAACGACTTCGTGTTCGCAGCGATTGCTGAGGAAACCGGCATTGCCGCTTGCCTTTTCTTAATTCTGATTTATGCCTTGATCGTGTGGAGAGTGTTGAGGCGCGCCTTTCGCGAGGAGGATGCCTTCGTGCGTCTTGCGGCTGCGGGCCTCGTGATGATCTTCGGGTTACAGGCTCTGATCAACATGGCGGTTAATTTGAATTTGATTCCGGCGAAAGGGGTGACGCTCCCCTTTATATCATACGGACGCTCCTCGTTGATCGCTTCCGCCATTACACTTGGCATGATCGCCGGCCTGACCCGGCGCCCTGCATCCCGGCTTGCTTCGCACGCCATGCCGCCCGTGGGCGGAATGACCATCACTTCGGGCAGGGGGAGCCAGCTATGAGCCGCGGTTCGATCATGCTGTCGGCGGGCGGAACGGGCGGTCATCTTTTTCCGGCGCAGGCGCTCTGCGAGGAGCTGATCCGGCGTGGCTGGGATGTGGATCTCATCACCGACACGCGCGGCAATGTGTTCGGCTCGGAGTTTCCAGCCCGCAAGGTTTATAAAGTGCCGGCCGCGACCTTCAAGGGCCGCTCGCCCATCGAGGCGATGGGAACGCTGGGCACGCTCGGCAGCGGCTTTCAAGCGTCGTACCGCGTCATGGGCGAGGCTATGCCAAGTGTGATCGTTGGCTTCGGCGGCTATCCAACGCTGGCACCCTTGCTTGCGGCAATCGGCCGGGGCATCCCCTCGGTTATCCACGAGCAGAATTCGGTGATGGGCCAGGCAAACCGCTTCTTGGCACCCATGGTGAAGGCCATCGCCTGTTCTTTCGAAAATACCAAATATCTCGAAGGCAAGCTCCTCCCCAAAGCCCGGCTGACCGGCACGCCCCTACGCGCCGCCGTCCACGCGCTTCGCAACATCCCTTACCGTCCGCCCTCCAGCGTGGATCAGCTCAATCTTCTCGTATTCGGTGGAAGCCAGGGCGCCAAGTATTTCTCCGATATCGTGCCACAGGCGCTGCCGATGCTGTCACCGGGAATGCGCGACCGGCTTTTCGTGATGCAGCAATGCCGCGAGGAAGACATCGACCGCGTTTTCGACACTTACGAAGCGGCAGGCGTAGCGGCGGAGCTCGCTACATTCTTCGAGGATCTACCCAGCAGAATGTCTAACTCGCATATGGTGATAGCCCGGAGCGGCGCTACGACCGTTGCGGAGCTTTGCGCGCTGGGCAGGCCTGCGATTATGGTCCCGCTGCCTCATGCCAAGGACAACGATCAGCTCGAGAACGCGAAGAGGCTTGAAGCCGTGGGCGGGTGCTGGTGCCTACCGCAAGAAACGCTGACCGCAGAAACGCTCGCGGCCCATGTGCGCCAGCTGTTCGAGAACCCGAGCGCACTTGCAACCGCAGCTTCGAATGCGCATACGCTTGCAAATTACCGTGCGGTGGAAAATTTGGCGGAACTTATCGAAGAGTTGGCGGATAAGCACGTTCTGGCTACAACCGCGCCAGCAACTGCTTGAGGAACCGCGATTAATTTGGGTTGGGCTGGCTGCTGTGGGGGCACGCCGCCCCCGGGGGAAGAGAGGACCGAGGCCATGACAGATCCGCTTTCCGGCGGCCGGGTTCACATTATCGGCATAGGCGGCATTGGCATGAGCGCCATTGCTGAAATTATGGCTGCGCGCGGCTTTCCCGTTCAGGGAAGCGACCAGAAGGACGGCGCGAATTTGCGGCGGCTCGCGGCCAAGGGCATCAAGGTCTTTGCATCGCACGATGCGGCCAATCTCGCCAGCGCCGAGGCGGTTGTCATTTCGACCGCGGTGAAAGAGGGCAATCCGGAGCTAAGAGCGGCCCGCGAGCTGGGGCTTCCCGTTTTTAACCGCGCGGATGCGCTCGCTGCCTTGATGCGCGGATACCGCACGATTTCGATCACCGGCTCGCACGGCAAGACGACCACGACGGCCATGACGGGCTGGATGATGGAGAAAGCAGGCCTCGATCCGACGGTGCTGGTGGGCGGAGTGGTTGCAGCCTGGGGCTCGAACACGCGCATTGGCAAAAGCCGCTGGATGGTGGTCGAAGCCGACGAGTCGGACGGCACGTTTATAAAGCTGCCGACCGAAATCGGCGTCGTGACCAACATCGATCCCGAGCACCTCGATTATTACGGAACGGAAGCGGCGCTCCATGCTGCGTTCCTGACCTTCTTCCGGCAGATACCGAAAGACGGCTTGGCGGTCGCGGGCATCGATCACCCGGTCGTGCGGAACCTGCTCAACCATCTCGCCATCGAGGGAACGTTGCCGCCCGTCGCCTCGTTTGGGCGCGCCGGTGATGCGAACGTCAAAACCAGCAACATCGCCACGAACGGCGGCTCGGTGACATTCGACGTGCGCTTTGCCGATATGGCCGGATATCCGCTCACGCGCAAACGCGGCGCGAAGCTTCGAGTGCCGGGGCTGCATAATGTGCTTAACGCCGCCGCCGCCGCCACTGCCGGCCATCACATTGGGCTTTCGCCCGCCATGATTTTCGAAGGGCTCGCCTCTTTCGAAGGCGTCGACCGCCGGTTCACCCGGACAGGAGAATGGAACGGCGTCGAGATTTACGACGATTACGCCCATCACCCAGCCGAGATCGAGGCAGCGCTCAACGCGGCACGCGGCGCTGCGAAGGGGCAGTTGATCGCGGTCATGCAACCGCACCGTTTCTCGCGGCTGAAGTCTCTGTTCGACGGTTTCTGCCAATGCTTCCGCGAAGCCGACACCGTGCTCATCGCCCCGGTTTATGCCGCGGGCGAGATACCCAACGGCTTCGACCGCGACAAGCTCATCGAAGGTGTGCGCGGCACGGGCCACGCCCGCGTCTATCCGGTCGAAAACGTAGAGACGCTCACCAGTACGGTGGCCGCGCTCGCAAGGCCAGGCGACCTCGTGATCGGGCTCGGCGCCGGAACCATCACCGAGTGGGCGCACGCGCTACCCGCAAACCTCAGCGATTACGCCAGTTTCGCGGGCGCTGCCGAGTAATCGATGTTTCCAGATTTGACACCGGCCCTTCAGGCAGCCGCGCCGGACCTTCGCGGCAGGCTCCTGGCCAATGTTAAGCTCAGCGAACTGACATGGCTTAGGGCGGGCGGCCCGGCGCAGACCCTGTTCACGCCGGCGGACGAGGACGATCTCGCCTATTTCCTGTCGCGGTGCCCGGATCACATCCCGGTAACGGTAATCGGAGCCGGCTCGAACCTGCTTGTTCGCGACGGCGGTTTGCCAGGCGTGGCGATCCGGCTCGCGCGCGGCTTCAACGAAATTGCACCCGTTGGGGGCACCCGCATCCGCGCAGGCGCCGCGGTCCCCGACGTGCGGCTCGCCCAGGCAGCTGCGGCGGCAGGAATCGCGGGGCTCGCCTTCTACCGCGGCATTCCCGGCACGGTTGGCGGCGCGCTGCGTATGAACGCCGGCGCGCATGGCAGCGAGACGAATGACTTCCTCTTCGAGGCCCGCGCCATCGACCGCTCGGGAAAGCTTCACATTTTAGACAATGCCGGCATGGCCTTCACTTACCGCCATTGCGGCCTTCCGCTAGACTATATCTTCACGCACGCGACTTTCGAAGGTACGCCCGGCGATCCAGCCGAGATCGAAGCGGCCATGCAGCAAGTGGCCGAGTACCGGGAGGCCAACCAGCCGGTCAAGAGCCGCACCGGCGGATCGACCTTCAAGAACCCGCCGGGCCAGAGCGCCTGGAAGCTGATCGATGCCGCGGGCTGCCGGGGCTTGCGCGCCGGCGGCGCGCATATGTCCGAGATGCACTGCAATTTTCTCATCAACGACGGCAACGCGAGCGCCGCCGAGATCGAGCAGCTAGGCGAAACGGTGCGCGAGCGCGTGCTGGCCCATAGCGGGATCGCGCTCGAATGGGAGATCAAGCGCATCGGCATTCCCGCCGATGCGGCTGCCTGATCGAGGGCTCACGCCCCTCACCCCAGCCCTCTCCCCATGGGAGAGGGAGTCCGGCTGTGCCCGTTGTTAGGGCGTTCCCTCTCCCATGGGGAGAGGGGCAGGGTGAGGGGCGTGACCTCGCGAATTAGGCGTAACAGGGCGAGGCAGGGATTATGGCGAACAAATACAACCACGTTGCGGTTTTGATGGGCGGCTGGTCGTCGGAGCGCGAAATTTCGCTGAAATCGGGCGCGGCCTGCGCGGGTGCTCTCGAACAGGCAGGCTATTGCGTGACGCAGGTCGATGTGGACCGCAACATTGCCGCCCGCCTGGCCGAACTCAGGCCCGACGCCTGCTTCAACGCGCTCCACGGTAAGGGCGGCGAGGATGGCTGCATCCAGGGCATCCTCGAAACGCTGCAACTCCCCTACACGCATTCGGGCGTGCTGGCCTCCGCGCTCGCCATGGACAAGGAGCGCGCCAAGATCGCGTTCAAGGCAGCCGGTGTACCGGTGGCCGAGGGGCTGGTTGCGTCCCCGGCCGAAGCCGCGCGCGCACACCTTATGCCGCCGCCCTACGTCGTAAAGCCCGTAACCGAAGGTTCGAGCGTCGGCGTCTTCATCGTACGCGAGGATCACGCCCATCCACCGCGGGAGCTCACCCGCCCCGACTGGATCTATGGCGACGTGATGGTCGAGCGCTATGTGGCCGGCCGGGAGCTGACTTGCGCCGTTTTAGGGGACAGATCGTTAGGCATTATTGAGATTCTGCCGGCCGAGGGCTCAGGCTTTTACGATTACGAAGCCAAATACGCAAAAGGCGGTTCACGCCACATTCTTCCCGCACAAATTTCACCGGAAATTTACGCTTTTATCCAGAAACTAGCTCTCAACGCGCATAAGGCGTTGGGGTGCCGGGGCGTAAGCCGGGCCGACTTCAGGCTCGACGACCGTGCCGAGGGTACTGGAGAGCTGGTCTGCCTTGAGGTGAATACCCAACCGGGCATGACGGCGACATCCCTCGTTCCCGAGTTGGCGGCCCACGCTGGATTGGCGTTCAGTGAGCTTGTGCGGTGGATTGTGGAGGACGCGTCGTGCGATCGTTAGCTGGAGAGAGCTTCTGCGCCGGAAATTACGGCGGCCGCAGCGCGCAAACCCCCGGCGGGAATGCGCCTTCCGGATCCTGGCTTGCCAAGGCCGACACCATCGCCGACCGGGCCGCGAGTGCGGGATTCGTTGCCAGCATGATCTTCCTGGCCATCACGGCAATCTACGCATTTTCGCTTTCCGGCGACGCAAAGCCGTTCTTTGCCGAGGCTTACTCCATCGTGGACCAGGCGGCATTCGACGCTGGTTTCAAATTAAAGCCGGAGGAATTCGCGGTTTCCGGCACCCAAAATACCCCCGATGCAGACCTGCTCAGCGCTTTGAAGCTGCCCTACAGGGGTTCGTCTCTGTTCTACGATGCCAAGGAAGCACGCAGCGGGCTTTTGAACATCGGCTGGATCGAATCCGCCGAGGTCCGGCGAATACTGCCCTCCCGCCTTGAGGTTATCATCGCGGAGCGCACGCCCTTCGCGCGCTGGGAGGATGCGCAGCACAAGGTGCAAGTCATCGACCGCGAGGGACATGTCCTGGGTCCGGACACAGCAGGCCGGTTCAAAGAGCTGCCGCTGTTTGCGGGCGAAAGTGCCGGCGCGGAGGCAGCGGCGTTCGCAGACGCCATCGAGGAACACGAAGCCTTCAAGCGCCGGCTGCAGCGCGTGGAGTTTGTCGCGGAGCGTTTCTGGACAGTCAAGCTCGACGCGGGCCCTACGCTGAAACTTCCGCACAAGGTAACGCCGTTAGTCTTGGAGCGGCTTGATTCGCTTCTTGCCAACCCCAAGATTGCAGGATTGGGCCTGGAAACCATCGATTTGCGTCTATCGAACCGCACGATCTTGCAATTGCTGGAACCAACCGTGGCAAACCGTGACAAGGCCATTGCACAGCTGAGCCCGGCGCCTTCGCAGGCCCTTCCCCCGTCGAGAAAGGGCAAAGCCTTATGATGGCTGCGCGGCGGTATGCTTCGCGCGGTCCGTCGCGGCTCTGGCCGTTCAAGGCGCGGGACGACATCGTAACCGTCGTCGATTTGGGCGCGCAGAAGGTTGCTTGTGCGATTGCTTGCCTTACCGCCCCGCGCTTCGGCCTGGACATTGGCGCCAGGAATGTGCGGGTGCTGGGAAACGCTATCGTCCGCTCCTCCGGTTTCTCGGACGGCCGCATCGTCAACATCGCAGCGGCGGAAACGGCTGTCCGGCGGGCGGTCGCACAAGCCGAGAGCGAAGCCGGCATTACCGCGGGCGAGGTCGTTGTAACCGGGCAGTTCGACGGCTTGTCCGCCCAGGTCTTCGAGGCAAAGCCCGCCGACGGAGAGAGCGCCCTTTCGAAGGAGGACGCCGCCGTCATCTGGGCGGCTGCCGAAGACGAATGCCGCCTGGTACAGCGTAAGCTGCTGCACATCTTCACTTTTGCCGCCGGTGAGCCGGTAACTCCGTTCACGGCAGCCAGCGAGGCCCCGCAGGACGAAGTCGACGTTGCCGCAATCTCGATGCCGCTCAAGGGTGCGAACCAGGTTACTGCCTGCTTTGCGCGGAGCATGCTCGCGGTGCGCGGGCTAATCGCGGGACCGCTTGCCTGCGCACTCGCAGTAACGGACTCGCTCGAAAGGCTGGCGGGCGTGCTGGTCGTCGATCTCGGCGCCCACTCGACCGGTTACGCCTTGTTCTTCAAGGGCGTGCCCGTTTTCATGGAGTGCATCGGCCTTGGCGGAGATCACATCACGAGCGATATTGCCCGGGCCTTCAGCTTGCGCAAATTCGAAGCCGAACGGTTGAAGATACGCTTCGGCAGCATTTACGATGGCCTCGCCGCCGACATCGATTTGCCCGCCCGGAACGGTGAGACGGGCGACGCCATATCTAAAACTTCCCTCAATCATCTGATTAGATCGAACGCATCGTTAATTTTTACGGCCATTAATGAACGGTTAAAGGGTGCTGGATATTCTATTCCTTCGGGGGGCGCCGTACTGACTGGCGGAGGAAGCCTGCTCCCTGGGATGCGCGACTTGGCCTCCCAACTTCTTTCCTCGGAAGTCAGGATGGCTGGGCCCATCGCGTTGAACGGTCTCAACGCCGGCAACCCGCTCGCCGCGTTGGTTGGAGGGTGTCTGTATGCAAGCCGGCATCAGTCCCAGGGCGAAATGGCTCATGCGCCCGGAATCGTGTCCCAAGACAGTAGCTACGCGTCTCGAATCAGCCAATGGCTTAAGGCAAGCTTTTAGTAAGGGTCTTTGCCTGGAAAAGTTGGCGTCCAGGCATAGGCGGGCTATGGAAGCCCTAAGAGGATGCTCACGAGGCCTGACATGGGAATTAACCTGCAACTTCCAGGCTTAACTGAGTTGCGGCCGCGAATCACAGTCGTTGGCGTTGGCGGCGCCGGCGGCAACGCGGTGAACAATATGATTGAGAGCGGTCTTGAGGGCGTCGAATTCATCGTCGCCAATACGGACGCACAGGCTCTTGCCGCATCCAGCGCCGGCTGCGTCATTCAAATGGGCGTCGGTATAACCGAAGGCCTTGGCGCGGGTTCCAAGCCCGAGATCGGCGCCGCTGCGGCCGAGGAGACCCTCGAGGAAATCCGTTCCCATCTCGAAGGCGTGCACCTCCTGTTCATCACCGCCGGCATGGGCGGCGGCACCGGTACAGGGGCCGCGCCCGTTATTGCCCGCACAGCCAAAGAACTCGGCGTGCTCACGGTCGCCGTGGTGACGAAGCCGTTCGAGTTCGAGGGCCAGCGCAGGATGCGCGCCGCCGAGGCAGGCATCGCGAATCTGGCCAAGAACGTCGACACGCTCATCATTATCCCGAATCAGAACCTGTTCCTGGTTGCCAGCGAGAAAACCACCTTCGCCGACGCCTTCTTGCGCGCGGACGACGTGCTGCGGTCGGGCGTCGCCTGCATCACCGATCTCATGGTGAAAGAGGGGCTGATCAACCTCGATTTCGCCGACGTCCGCACCGTCATGCAGAATATGGGCACCGCGCTGATGGGCACGGGCGAGGCGGAAGGCGAGAAGCGCGCGCTTCAGGCCGCCGAGGCCGCGATCACCAATCCGCTGCTGGGCGAAGTGACCATGCGCGGCGCCAAGGGGCTGCTCGTGAGCATCACTGGCAGCTACGATATGACGCTTTACGAGGTTGAGGAGGCCGCATCGCGCATCCGCCGCGAGGTCGACCCGGACGAAAACCCCGACGTCAATATTATCGTGGGCGCGACCTTCGATGCTTCCCTCCAGCGCCGCATCCGCGTTTCGGTCGTTGCCACAGGCATTAGGCCTGGCCCCGATTACCTCCAAACCGCGCCCGTTGCTCAGCCAACCGGAACGCGCAGCAGCAGCCTTGGCGATCGGCTCTACGGGGCCGATGCGGCACGGGGCGCGTCGCGCGAACAAGCGGCGCCCGGAAATACGCGGAATGCGCAGGATCGCAGCGATAGCGGCCGGCGTTTACAGCTCGAAGCCAAGGGAAAAAGGGGGCCCGAGCAGGGTTTCGGTCCCGAGCCATCCTCCGGTGGTTTTGAGGCCGTGCCTCCCGCCAAAACCGTCAGGGCGCCCAGGCGTCCCTTGACCTATCAAGATTTTCCCGAGCTTCACCAAGGCGGCGGCGATGCCCAAGTTCAGCCGCAACGCAATCCCGCCGCCAAATCCAGAGGGTTTTTCGACTGGATGGCTGGAAAGAACAAGAACTCGGGAAACGCCTCCGTAGCGAATCCGGGGCAAAAGACTGTGACTTTACAGCCACGTCTGCCGCACGAAAAACTTCAGATCGAGCCCGAACTCAATGGCCATAGAAACGGGTTCGGGGCGCGCCCGGCCTTGCTTCCCGATGACAGCGACGGCACGGCAGCGCGCTATCAAGGCGGAGAAGTTACTGATATTCCAGAGTTTTTTAAGAAACCGCCCTCCTGAGGAAGCCGAAATATGACGAAGGCCGCTGTTGCCGCTGAACCATTATTTGCGCGGGAGACGAGCCGCTGACTACAAATTGTTAAAGTTCGAGTCCCCAACGTAACAGAACGTTAGAAAGAGTGATTTGAAGCCGCTGGCCCCGCCCGGCTAGCTTGCTCCCAAGCAGATGTAAGTGACCCTGAGTCGTAACCGGCGGAAAGCCGGGGGTAAGAGTAGCGAGAGCTACCGGGCAAAACCTCAAGGTTTGCAGGCATTTGCTCGCGCTAAGGGGGCGCCTTCCGAAGCTGGAAGCGCGCGTTGGGAACAGGGCGGCGAAGCATATGAGCTCACGGAGCTTTTCCAATAGGCAGACCACGATCGATCGTGCTGTAGTGATGAAGGGAATTGGCGTTCATAGCGGCGCCGAAGTCTCGTTGATCCTCCACCCTGCCGAAGCGAACACCGGATACAATTTCTACGTCCAGGGCGGCGGGCAAGCTGGCCACGTCCCGGGCGACTTCAGGGCGGTGAGCAATCTGACGCTTTGCACCGTGCTCAGCGCCGCCGATGGAACAAGCATTGCGACCGTCGAGCATCTTCTCGCCGCGCTGCGCGGCCTCGGCATCGACAATGCCGGCATCGAAGTTGACGGCAACGAGATTCCGATCATGGACGGAAGCGCCGAGCAGTTCGCCGATGCCATCCAGGAGACAGGCTTACGCGAACTCGACGAGCCCCGCCGCTATATCAAAGTGCTTCGCCCCGTGCAGGTCAAGGACGGCGATTCCACCGCAGAAATATTCCCCTACAACGGTTTCCGGCTCGACGTAGAGATCGACTTCAGCTCCCCATTCATTGGCAGGCAGCGCCTCGACATCGAAATTACCCCCTCCTCGTTCAGAAGAATTTGCCGCGCCCGGACCTTCGGCTTCCTGAAAGACGTCAAGCAGCTTTGGGCGGCGGGACGCGCGCTGGGATCCTCGCTCGAAAATACCGTGGCAATCGGCGACGACCGTATCTTGAACCCGGAAGGCCTGCGCTATACAGACGAATTCGTGCGGCATAAGACGCTGGACGCGGTTGGCGATTTCGCCCTTGCCGGCGCACCGGTCCTCGGGCTTTACCGCTCCTATCGCGGCAGCCACCGCCTCAACTCCAAGGTACTCCACGCGCTCTATGAAGCGAAAGACGCCTGGACAATTGTCGAAATGGAAAGGCCCGCACACCGCCATGTGGCGCCCAGGGCCGACTTCGGGATCGCGTTTGCCATGCCGAACTTCGCGCCCGAAACCGCTTAAGCCCAAACAGCCCAGTCGGGAACATCCGCGAGTGTCATGGCCGGGCTTGAACCGGCCAGCTAGTCATCTCGTCAAGCCGGGCGATGACAATGTTTCAGGTTGCGAAAAGCACAGCGAGGCCCCCTTCTTCGCGGCAGGGGCGCTGTGACTGAAAGTCTCCGCATTTGACCATCATTTTGCGGCTTTCTATCGTGAGAAAAACGGTGGAAGCCGGCGGAGTCGCCTATACAAC
>JBKQNN010000223.1:0-10506 GCA_052145975.1 Rhodomicrobium sp.
GGAGCGCGAGCCGGCCTGCATAAGAGAAAGTGCCCCCTTCGCTGTGTTGGGTGGCTATCCTTAAGCGATGCACAAGGCCCGGGCAATGCCCTACCGGGGCTAATGCTGCCCAATTTAATGACGGTTGGTGCGCTCCAGTCACGGCGGAAGCCGGACGCCGCCGCGGGTGCGCCACGGTTGCACCGGCTTCAAATCCGCGCGAAAATCGCTTTCAACAGGGCCGCTTCGTCATTGCCGCAGAACTCTATTGCGATCGGCAGTGCGCGCGCCGATGCCTGCAGCTCTGCCAGCGCGCCGGACGTCCCTTTCAGCCGTGCCAAATCTTTGGCGGTCGTGATTAGCCCTGCTTGCAGCGCTTTGGCCTCGGCGAGGAGCGCCCTCGCATCGGCCTCCGTATAAAGGTGGTGATCGGGGAAGGCGCGGCATCTCACGGCGCCAATGCCGGCGCCGCTGAGCATATCGAAGAATTTGGCGGGCCTGCCGATGCCGCAAAAGGCAAGGTATGGCTGCGCCCGCATCTCATCGGCGAGCTGCGGGACTATTCGAGCCTCGAAAACGTTGCGGCCGAAACGGAAAAAAGCCCCCTCACTCCAGCCCTCTCCCGGCAAACCCGGCATGGCGAGCTTGCCGCTTAGAATGTCAGCATCCGCAAGCGGATGCGGAGAGGGACAGGATGAGGGGGTTTTTTTTCCCAAACTCAAGTTTATTTGCTCAAGCAGATCTTCCCCGCCAGCCGCTCCCCCCAAAATCAGGATTGCGTCTGCCATACGGGCCTGGAAGTCCAGGGGAGCGCGCAGCGGGCCGAGCGGAAAAACCCGTCCGGAGCCAATTCCAGCTGCGGCGTCGACGACGATGAGGCTGAAATCCTTGGCCAGCGACGGATTTTGAAAGCCGTCGTCCATGACGATCGTATTGGCGGTCAGCGTTTCGAGCAGCCGTGCCCCGGCCGGACGGTCACGGCTGACCACCGTTAGGCCTGCGGCCGCCAAAAGCAGCGGCTCGTCGCCAACGCGCGCGGCATCGTCCAACGCTGCGTCAACCAGATGCGGCCCGCGTTCGCGTCCGCCATAACCCCGCGTGAGAAAGCCGGGCCTGATGCCCAGGCCTTGCAACAGTGCGGCGAGCTTCAGTGCAACCGGGGTCTTGCCCGCACCGCCCATCGTAAAATTGCCAACGCAAACGACCGGCAACTTGCTGCGATAGGGCGCGGCTTTGCGGTAGCGCTTCTGGACGAGCGCGCCATAGAGCGCCGAGATAGGCAGGAGCCCCCACGCGGGATGAGGAATCCGCCCGCTGTACCACCAGGAAGGCGGCTCAAGCCGCATGTCCGGCCGTTTCCTCCGCCGGCGCAGCGGGCAAGGCTTGCGGCGCGGGCAGATAGGGTTTGAGCGCCTCCAGCGTCATTTCGAGCGCTCCGCTCAGCGAGCCGATGGCGGCGGCGGCGCGGCGCTTCATCTCTTCGGCTTCCTGCGGATTATCGAAAAGCTTCTTGAGCGCGGCCGCGAGTTCCTCGGGGCTTGAAACGAGCCGGAACCCTTCGTGGCGCCGCAAAGCCTGGTAAGTCTCGGCGAAATTGAAGGTGTAAGGCCCGCTCAAAATGCCGGAGCCGAGCTTGACGGCTTCGATGGGGTTCTGCCCGCCGTGCTTGATCAGCGATCCGCCGATGAAAGAAAGCGGCGCGAGCTTGTAGAACAGCCCCAGTTCGCCGAGGGTATCGGCAAGATAGATCTGCGTATTCGCGCAAACCGGCTCACCCGCCGAGCGCCGCGCGACGGAAAAGTGCTTGGCTTTAAGCAGGGAGGCGATGGCCTCGCCGCGTTCCGGATGGCGCGGGACGATGACAGTCAGAAGCGACGGCATCGTGCCTTGCAGGATTGCGGCGGCGCGCCCGACAGCTTCGTCCTCGCCCGGATGGGTGCTGGCTGCCAGGAAAATAGGCCGGTCTTCGAGGTGCCGCCGCAGCTCTTCCACCGCGTGCACATTGACCGGCGGCGGCGGAGCGTCGTATTTGAGGTTGCCCGCGACGATGGCCTTGCGCACGCCCAGCTGCCGCAAGCGCTGGGCGAAATGCCAATTTTGCGTAAGCACAAGATCGAACCGCGAGAAAACCGGCTTCGACAAGCTCGGTAGCCATGCCCATCGTTTCTTCGAACGCGGCGACATGCGGCCATTGAGGAGCGCGAGCGGGATGTTCTTGTCGCTCGCCTCGACGATCAGGTTCGGCCAAATTTCGGATTCAGTAAACAGGGCGAGATCGGGATGCCAGTGCTCGATGAAACGCCGGCAAAAGCTTGGGCTGTCAAGCGGCATGAATTGATGGATTGCGCCCGCTGGCAGGCGCTCAGCGGCAATCTTTGACGACGTCACCGTCACCGTGGTCAGCAGGATGTTGAGCGCGGGGCAACGCCGCTTGAGCTCGTGCATAAGCGGAAGGACGGCGTTGGTCTCGCCCACGCTTGCCGCGTGAAACCAGAAGAGCGGACCTTCCGGCCGGGGCGCACTCGCGATGC
Source organism: Rhodomicrobium sp. (assembly GCA_052145975.1). Taxonomy (GTDB): domain Bacteria; phylum Pseudomonadota; class Alphaproteobacteria; order Rhizobiales; family Rhodomicrobiaceae; genus Rhodomicrobium. The sequence continues at coordinate 2,511 of JBKQNN010000223.1, forward strand.
CAAGGCGCTCAGGAAGGCGCGCGGGAACTTCCTTGCCGCGTGCCGCGCGCCGGCGCAGGATCGCCATGGCAGCGGGCCGGGCAGCCGAGGTTGCGCCACGGTAAACCGAGAGCAGAAATCCCGAGCGCCTGGGCGCTTGCTCCGATTTGGGCAAGGTTTTTCGCGCGTCGCTGCCAGCCAGCGCATAGGCGCGTTCCGTCGCCGCGTTCATGGCCGCTTCTATCCTTTGGCGGAACGCCTCCATTGTCTCCCCGTCCGCGTCGCGCGGCACGTAGATCGGATCGCCCGCCACCATCGCCAGCTTCGTGAACGGCAGATTGATAGTGAAACGGCTCCAGGTGGGCAGCGTGACGAAGCGCTTTGTCGCGATTGCGAGCGGGACGATGGGCTTGCCCGACATGCGCGCTAGCGTGACGATGCCCATGCCGGCGATTCGGGCCGGCCCTGGCGGGATATCGGTTGTCATCGCCACGTTGATGTTCTGGCGCAAAGCCTTGACCGCGGCCCGGAGCGCCCCCGCGCCGCCGTGATCCTTTCCCTTTTCGCCAGCACCCGCCCCCCGGATGAGCCCCATGTCGAAGTTCAAGAGCGTGCGGCCGATCATTTCGCCGTCGGAATGCCGGGCGACCATGTTGTGAACTTGAACGGTCTTGGGCTTGATGAGCGGAAGCAGCAGAAATTGGCCATGCCACATGGCCACGATCATGGGAGTGAGTTTTTCGAGGTAGGAATCGGTGTCCGCAGGCTCGCGGACAACCTTGGAGGTTGCATAAACCGTGCGGATGTGGCGCGCAGCCAGCGAGCTGACCGCGTTCAGAAAGAACTCGGACTGTTGCAGCTTGCGGCCGAGGGCTTTGGCGCGCTTTAGGGGAGCGAGCGGTTTCATCAAGTGCTGGGGTTTCCGGAAGAGGGGGCGCTTCCTGGCGCATCGGTGGACGGGCCGGGCAGGCGGTGCATGTGCAAGATGAAATAGCGCTTCGGCGCGTTGCCGGTGCTGTCTATGGATATCGGCTCGCCGCCAAAAACCGAATGCAGGAGTTGCCGGTTCTGGATTTCAGTCATCAAGGTCCTCTTATCGGGCGCCAAACTCATCAATGACTTAGCGCAAGCGCTCGATCAATATCCGGTGCAATCCAGGAGCGGCCGCAGCAAGACTGGCAACCTTGGCCTCTGCCGAGTTGAAGGTCAGAGGCGCACCCGTTTTGCCAGTAACCGCGCCACCTGCCTCGGACACCAGCAGCGCCCCCGCAGCGATATCCCACTCCCACTTCGGGTTCAACGCGAAAGAAGCATCCGCGCGGCCGGAAGCTATGAGTGCCAAGCGGTAAATGCTTGAATTGGCGCCCACGGGAACGGCACCTGGCCAAGGCGGGCGCCATTTGCCTTTCGCCAATGCCTCCGCCGAAACCGCGACGCGCGCTCCTGCAAGCTCCTGCTGGCCGCTTGCGGAGATGCGCTGCCCATTGAGGAACGCCCCCATTCCCGCCCGCGCCTCGTAAAACTCGCCGCGCACCGGATTGACGGCGGCGGAAAGAACCGGGATGCCATCCTCGGCAAGGCATAGTGCAACGGTCCAGCCATCGCCGCCGCAAAGGAAGTCGCGCGTGCCATCGATGGGATCGAGTATCCAGACGCGGTGTGCGGTGAGCCGGCGCTCGTTTTCGAGGCTCTCCTCCGAAAGCCAGCCATAGTCCGGACGTGCATCCTTCAGCCGCGCCGCGAGAAGGCTATCGACTGCCTTGTCCGCTTCGCTTACCGGGGTGCCGTCGGCTTTGCGCTCGCGGGCGATCGTGCGGTTCCTGTAGGTCAAAGCGAGGCTAGCCGCTTCCTTCGCGGTTTCGCGGAGCAGATCGAAATCTTGGGCGAGGTCCGTCATAAGGAATCCGTTTGAATGGCCGCCGAAGACCCCCTCACCCCAGCCCTCTCCCCAAGGGGAGAGGGAGCAGGCTGCGGCCCTCTGCCAAGGGTGAGAAGGCTATTTCAGGCGTCCCCTCGCCCCAACCGGGAGAGGGACAGGGTGAGGGGGCCTTTTGCCGCCCACGTTAAGCGCTTGCCGGCTACCGCAAGGCGGCCGGGATAATGTCGGCCACAATGGCCAGGAACACAATGGCGCCAAAATGGTGGTTGCTGCGAAACCGCTGAAGGCAGTTTTCCGGATCGTCTGTGTTAAGCGTAGCCACTTGCCAGACGAGGTGCGTGGCGGCCAAGACCAATCCGCAGTAGAACCATAGCCCCGCCCCTACGGACCATCCCGCGAAGGCCAATCCGCCGATGGTAATCCCGAAAAAAAGGCTGAGCCAGGCCGGAGTGCTGTTGCCGAAGCGGAGCGCGGTGGACTTCAAGCCCACGAGAATGTCGTCCTCTTTGTCCTGGTGCGCGTATATGGTGTCGTAGCCAATTGTCCAAGCGACGGCAGCGGCGTAAAGCACAATCGGGGCGAGCGCCAGGTCTCCCCAGTAGGCTGCCCAGCCCATAAGGGCGCCGTAAGAAAATGCTAGGCCGAGCACCGCTTGCGGCCAGAACGTAACCCGCTTCATCAGGGGGTAAATCAGCACGATGCCGACCGAGCCGAAGCCCAACGCGACTGCAAATGTATTGAATTGAAGCAGAACCGCAAGACCCACCAGGCACAGCGCCAGGGCGCAGACGACTGCGGCGCCAACGGAGATTTGTCCGCTCGCAAGCGGACGCCCCCTGGTCCGGGCAACTTTTGCATCGATATCGCGGTCGATGATATCGTTGTAAATGCAGCCCGCGCTGCGCATGACGAACGCGCCCACCGTGAAAAGAAGGAGCAGCCTGATATCGGACCAGATGTCGGGGATATCGTCCTCCGCCCGGACCGAAAGGGCGACCGACCACCAGCATGGCCACATCAAGAGGTATGCGCCAACGGGACGGTCGGCACGCACCAGCCTGAGCCAGGGCTTGAGACCGTCGGGAGCGAAGCGGTCGACCCAATTCGATGGCGGCGCATCGGCAAGGGGGCCGGCCCCCGCTCCTTCGCCTCCAGACTTGCCATGTGCGCCGGCCGAAATTGTTCGCATAGCTTCTTTGTCCGTTGGCCCTATCCTTCTCGATACTGCAACACTCAAATAGTATGCCAAAACTGAGATTCTGTTATGTCAACAGCACAAAACAGCATGCAACGCAATGACCGTACCTAGATTATTTGTCGCGAATGTTATCGAAACCGGCGCAGAGTTAACGCTCGCCCCGGCGCAGGCCCATTATTTGATGCATGTCTTGCGGCTTTCTGAAGGCGCGGAAATACTCGCCTTCGACGGCAAGAACGGCGAATGGCGCGCGGAAATCGTAAAGGCCCGGAAGGGGAGCTGCTGCATAAAAGCGCGGCAGAAGGTGCGCGAGCAGACGGCGGCTCAGGATATTCATTATGCCTTCGCTCCGCTGAAGCAGGCGCGGCTCGATTATATGGTTCAAAAGGCAACCGAGATGGGCGCCAGCGTGCTGCAGCCGGTGATAACCGCGCACACGGTTGTCCCCCGGCTCAATCTTGAGAGGATGCACGCGAATGCTATCGAAGCTGCGGAACAATGTGGAATCTTGACGGTTCCCGCCATCGGTCCCGCAGTCAAACTTGAGACTCTGCTCAAGGCTTGCGAAAAGAGCCGGGTCATCGTCTTTTGCGACGAGCGCGCCGCGATTGCGCCGCCTATCGACGCAATCGGCAAGCTTAGGGGGCACAGGATAACGGCTCTCATCGGCCCCGAAGGCGGGTTTTCCTTAGGCGAGCGCGAGCTGCTGCTTTCGAAAGATTTCGTATGCCCGGTGTCGCTGGGCCCGCGAATCATGCGAGCGGACACTGCGGCGGTGGCCATCCTTGCCCTCATCGGCGCGGTATTAGGCGATTGGCGCTGATTGCGGTTTTATAAGCGAAGCGCTACAGATACTTGCGCGAAATCAAAAGAGCGGAAACACGATGGCAGCGTCCGGCGAAACCAAATTGCCCCCAATCGAAAGCCGTGACGAGCTCGTGACCTATATCGAGCAAGGCGAGAAGCCCAAGGCCCAGTGGCGCATTGGCACGGAGCACGAGAAGTTTCCGTTCTATCGCGACGGGCTCCGTCCCGTGCCTTACGAGGGGCCGGCGGGAATACGCGCGCTGCTCGAAGGCATGGCGGAGCGGTCCGGGTGGCGCCCGGTCTACGACATGGAGCACGTCATCGCGCTCGAAGACCCGCACTGCGCACTGGGCGGCTCGATCACGCTCGAACCTGGCGGCCAGTTCGAACTTTCGGGCGCGCCGCTTCAGACGATTTTCCAAACCTGCGAAGAACTCGCCAAGCACCTCACGCTGGTGCGCGAGGTCGCGGGGCCGCTTGGCATCTCCTTTCTGGGCCTCGGCTTTTCCCCGCTCTGGACGCTAGCAGAAACGCCCCGGATGCCCAAAAGCCGCTATGGCATCATGACCCGTTACATGCCCAAGGTTGGCAGCCTGGGCCTCGACATGATGTACCGCTCGGCAACGGTGCAGGTGAACCTCGATTTCGGCGATGAAGCGGACATGGTGAAGAAGCTGCGCGTGTCGCTGGCTTTCCAGCCGGTTGCGGCGGCGCTTTTCGCCAATTCGCCGTTCACGGAAGGAAAGCCGAACGGCTACTTAAGCTTCCGTAGCGCCATCTGGCTCGACACCGACCCGGCCCGGACGGGAATGCTGCCCTTCGCCTTCGAGGATGGCATGGGCTACGAGCGCTATGTGGACTATGCGCTGGATGTTCCGATGTACTTTGTGCAGCGGAACAAACGCTATATCGACACGGCGGGCGCTTCTTTCCGCGATTTCCTGGCTGGCCGCCTCCCGCAGCTTCCAGGCGAGAAGCCTACGCTCTCCGATTGGGCCGACCACCTGACCACGCTGTTCCCCGAGGTGCGGCTCAAGCGCTTTCTTGAGATGCGCGGCGCCGATAGCGGCCCCCACCTCAGTTTGTGCGCGCTGCCCGCGTTCTGGACCGGGCTGCTTTACGATCAGGCGAGCCTCGACGCGGCATACGATCTCATCAAGGATTGGACGGCGGAAGAGCGCCAGCAGCTCCGCAACGAGGTGCCCCGCCTGGCGCTTGGAACGCCGTTCCGCAAGGGCACCGTTCTCGATGTTGCGCGCCAAGCCTTTGAACTGGCCGGCGCCGGGCTCAAGGCGCGCGGCTATTCCGACCTAGTGACCGGCGACGAAAGCATTTTCATCGAGCCATTGGCCGGGATCGTGGAGAACGGGAAAACCCTCGCCGAGCGCCTGCTCGAACGCTACCATGGAGAATGGGGCGGCGATGTCAGGCCCGTCTTCGTCGAAAGCGCTTATTAGAGCCGGATCGGCCTGCTGCAACGCAATCGCGCGGTTTTGTCATCATACCGGATCCGGCTGATCGCTTCGCATAGCGCCCGCAAAAGACCCCCTCACCCTGTCCCTCTCCCCAAGGGGAGAGGGAACGCCCTAACAACGCTTGCGAGCTGACTCCCTCGCCCCTTGTGGAGAGGGTTGGGGTGAGGGGGTGTTCGCGAACTACTCAATCGGATTAGGTATCAGAAGCGCGTGGCCGCGCCGAAGCGGAACACCTCCATATTCGCGGCATTCGGTTCGAAGTAAGCGATCTGCTTGTCCCCTGGGGAGGTGATCCGGTATCCGAAGGCGATCTGCTTTTCCTCGTCCGCACCGGTCTTCATCGCCCACAGCATAACGCCGCGCCTGCCGTTTATGTCTTTGGCCGATGGCTGCGGCCCCTTATCCATGAGGAAGTCAACCTTGATGTCCTGGTGCCTCGCCACTGGAACCCGGTCGATGACGTGAAGCTGGATGGGCTGCGCGTGCAGGTTCTTGACCGCGATAGCGTAGTGGCGCTCCTCCGTGTGGGATGTGGTGAAGGTGCCCGTTTCGCCCTTCTTGTCCTCTACCACAGCATGCTTGACCTTGACGCGCTCGTCCGCCCCGAAGCCGAGTTCGTATTCCTCGCCAGGCACGAGTTGCGGAAGCTCGCCATTTCCGGTGAACACGCCGTCGCGGAACAGCGCCACAGACCCGGCCAGCATGGGGCTGGACGATTTCGGCAGCGTCAAGCGCGCGTAGAGATAGGCGGTCAGGTCGAAACGCGGAACGGTAAGCACGAGAAGCGAGGGGTCCAGCTTGTCCGTACCGAGCTGCAAGCGCTTGACCTCGCCATTTGCCTTGATGGCGATGCGGCCGGGGATGGCGTAGACGGTCTGGAACGCGCCGGTCTCCGTGCTGACCGGGGCCGGCTCCGCGGCCTTGTTGGCATTGGCCGCGACGGTCATGTCGTATACACCATCGGACCTCTCGTACAATGACCGCGTCTGCGAGGCGGGAGCCCGGTTTGTCACTCCCCCCTCAACGCCAAAATCGATGCTCAGCATCTCCGGCTGCCGGGCTGCGGTCGCGCGGCCGGGGCGCGTGGTGGACAGCGCCAGCGCTACGTCTTCCCAATCCTCGCCGCTGTTCTGTTGAACGCTGGCTCGCCGGATGATCGCGAGCGAGGGAGAAACGCCCGCGCCCTGATCGCCGGTCGCCAGCCGCGCATCGTAAAACGCCGTCCAGGATGCGCCTTCAACCTGATAGCGCAGCTTGAGTTCCGTTTCGAGCGGCGCGGCCGCGCTGACGAAGACGCGGACCTGCGTGCGCTTTTCGATTTTCCCGCCCGTGGCCTCCAGTTGCTTGCGGAGATCGGCGATGGAGCGGTCGAGCTGGCGCTGCTTTCGCTTTGCGTCCGCGATGGTCTTCGCGGTTTCGCTCATGCCCCTGCCGATGATGCCGGCCACGGCTTGCCAGTCTTCCCTCGGCCCTTGAGCGCCGCCGTTGCTGGGCGCCTCGGGCAGCTTGCGCAGGTTCTCAAGATAGGCTTGCTGCGCCTGCGCGGCCTTGATCGCATCGTCTTCGGCTGCGCGCTGGTCGCCCAAGCCATCGAGTTCATCTTCGAGCCGTTTGCGGGCCGATTGCGCCACGGCGGGATCGGTGCTGGCAAGGTTTACCTGGCTGGCGTCCACCGAGCCGATCTCCAGCTTGTCCGTAGCCACGGCCTCTATGCGGATGGAGGACAGAAGGGCCTCGCCGGTGATGCCATCCACCACAAGCGTGTGCTCACCGGCGGCGAGCTTCACCTTCAGCGTACGCGTCACTTCGGCGCCGGACGGGAACACGGTCACGGCTTCGATCTTTGACGGCGTGGAAATTTCAGTCGCGAAGGCCGCGCCGGGGGCGGCAAGCACGATTGCTGCGAGAATTCGGCATTTCCACATGGTTACCTCTCCAAGAAATCGCCGTAAGGCATCTTGGGAGTCCGCCACGGAAACTAGGTTTTTTGCATGGCGGATGTGGGATAACAGCCAGGCGAGTATGCCCAAACTCCGCCATCTTACGCTCAGCTCAGGGTTGCGCCTGACAGGAGGCCGGATGCGATCCAGCCTTGCAAGTAGCCGGCCGCGCGTAACGCAGCCGCATCGGGATCGCCATAAGCCGCCGCCATCTCGCATAGAATGCCGAAGCGGACGCCGTTTGCCGCCTCGTCCCAAAGCATGGCCTCCTCTTCGCCCAGCACCCGGAACTTCGGCACGTCGAGCCGCCAGACCAGAACGCGATGCGGCCCGCCCGCTTCGGCGGCTGGCGGCTCGGAACCGCGCTTGAGCGCACTCCAGATGTCCGCAGCATTGGTGCTGAAATTCAGCCGCGCCGCCGAACAATGCGGCGTGAACTGTAAGGACGCCCAATCCTCAGGCGCAAAGCCGGCCAAATCGGGAACGCCAATCGAGGCTTCGTCCACGGCGTAGAAAGCATCGTTCAACGCCTTTTCGAGCGCCGCCAGTTCCGCAATCGCGGGATACTCGCGATAGGGCCCGGCTTCGGCCAGGAACTGCGGAACATGGGCGCAGAAGTCCTTGGCGTTGCGATAGCGCGACGGATAGGCGGCCGCGTAGCCCCGCGTCATCTCTTCGAATGCGTCGTCGCCGAGATAAACACGGAGTAGCTCATGAT
>JBKQNN010000224.1:0-11651 GCA_052145975.1 Rhodomicrobium sp.
GACGCTCTAAGCTGCAAGCTCGCCTTGGCGAGCTTGCCGAGAGGGACAGGCTGAGGGGGTCTTCGCAAACTACTCCATCGGATTCGATATGAGTTGCGGAGCAGCTAGCGGAACGCCGTTCTGGAACTCAGTTCGGCAGTGTCCCTGGGCGCAGGGCCAGAGCGCCTTGTAAAGTCACATCGCAGGTAGGGTTGTAATTGAGCATCGAGATTGAGATGTTCACGGTTTGGGTTGTGGCCGAGATGGACGAAGGTGTAATCGTGAACGTCTGCCCTGTTACGCCTGCGCTCGGCGTGGCGCCGGCCTGAAAGTCGATATGCAACCAGTCGAAGCTCGTTGCACCGTTGAGAGTGGTTGCTGGTGGCGTTGGCTGGACTTGGTGGCCGCCACCTTTGGGGCCATTTTTGGGCTCGAAGATGGCAAGCTGGTCGGTGACGCCGTTGCTGCCCACATTCGCGGGAGCGTAAATCGCCTGCCCCAAATAGCCAAGATTAACCCCGGTGCACGGGCCACTGGCCGAAGCCGAGGTGGCGAGCGTAGCGATGAACATATCGCCCTGCCATATGGAGGGCGGGGTGGTGGTTGCCGCGCTGGCAGAAGCTGCCATGGCGAGCGAGAGAGCGGCGGCGGCGGTAAGTGTACGTTTCATGGTTCCCCCAACATCGATTGAATTTCCCTGCTCAAACCAAGGGCGGCGCGCCGCCCTGCTTCGCGGATCGCGTGCCCAGACCAAAGGTGCATACACCGCCGTTCTGGAATTCAGTTCGGCAGTTTACCTGGGCGCAGGGCCAGAGCGCCTTGGAAATTCACGGCGCAACCTGAGTTGCCAACATCGAAGTTCGTAACCGAGACGGTTACTGTTTGGGTGTTGGCCGAGATGTTCGAAGGTGAAATCGCCATCGGTGTCGATAATGTGCCCTGTTTCTGATGGACCCCGGCTTGGTTGTCGATGGACCAAATGGCAACGGACGTTGCTCCGTTGAGCGTTCCTCCATTCAATGGCGCAAATTGCATTGCTCCAAATCTTGGGTCTGCTCCATTTGCCGGGGTGAAGATAACAAGCTGGTCGGTGGTGCTGTTGCCGGGCAAACCGGCGGGGGCGTAAATCGCCTGACCGAAATAGCCAAGATTTATCCCGGAACACGCGCTCGTGACCGAAGCGACGAACAAATCGCCCTGCCATATGGTGGGTGCCTTGGCTGCCGCGCTGGCAGAAGCTGCTGTGGCGAGCGATAGAACGGCGGCGGCGAATATACGTTTCATAGTCCCTCCAAAATCTCTTGAATTTCCCTGTCCAACTTACCGGCCACACGAGCCCCGCCTCGCGGATCGCGGAGTTGACGCTGCGGTTGGCAGAAGATGGCGCCTGCCATCAGTACGATCCCGGCACCAGGTACAGAGTGCCTTGCAGAGTCACGTTGCAGCCCGAGATGTTTGCAAAGTTTTTCACCGGGCCGGAGATGGTTACCGTTTGGTTCGATGCCGTAGGCGCCGGAGGCGAAACCGTGAGCGGCCCTACGCCTGCCTTCGACGTCACCGTCTCCTGGCCCGCGCCGTAGGTGTGGCTAATTAGCGTGATTGTAAAGGAAGTTGCCCCGTTAAGCGGTCCCGTCGAGGGTGTGAATTGCAGTGCTGAGCCGCGCCCGCTGAACAGGGCAAAGCGGTCGCTATTGCCGTTGGTACCCACCGGAGAGAATACCCCCTGACCGAAGTCGCCGACTGCATCGCCATCGGTATTGCACGTGGAAGTGGTTTTGGTGAAGAACACATCGCCTTGCCATACTTGGGCTGTGGCGGCTCCGCCTGCAACGGCGGCGATGGCGAGCGAAAGGACGCCGGCGGTAAGTGTACGTTTCATGCTTCCTCCAAAATCGATTGAATTTCCCTGCTCAAACTAGGGGCAGCGCGCCCCTCTGCTTCGTGGATCGCGTGCCCCGGTTAAATGTGCATACACCGCCGTTCCGGACCTCAGTTCGGCAATTTCCCTGGGCGCAGGGCCAGAGCTCCTTGCAAAGTCGCAGCGCAGTTAGTGTCAAAACCGGGAGCCGAGATCAAGATGTTTACGGTTGAGGTTGTGGCCAAGATCGGCGAAGTAATCGTGTACGTATTCCCTGTTATGCCCGAATTCTGATTGACGTTGGCTTGAATGTTGATAGCCAAAGCGTCGATGCTCGTTGCACCGTTGAGAGAGCCTCCTTCCGTCGGCTGGACTCGGCGAGCGCCAACTTTAACTCCGAAGATGGCAAGCTGGTCTGTGGTGGTGCTGTTGCCGGGCAAACCGAACGGAGCGTAAATCGCTTGAAAGCTATCGCCAAGGTTATGCGTGGAGCACGAGCCAGTGAGCGAAGCGACAAACAAATCGCCCTGGTAGACGGTGGGCGGAGTGGTGGTTGCCGCGCTGGCAGAAGCTGCCACGGCAAGCGAGAGAAGGGCGGCGGCGAATATACGTTTCATTGTTCCTCCAATATCTCTTGAATGTGCCTTTTCAACTACGGCCACACGAGCCCCGCCTCGCGGACCGCGGAGTTGACGCTACGGTTGGCGAAAAGCGGCGCCTGCCATCAATTCGCTGGCCGCAGGAACAGAGTGCCGTTCAGGGTCACGTCGCAGCCCTTGGTGCTTGCAAAGTTTTTCACAGTGCCGGTGATCGCTACCGTTTGGTTCGCTGCCGTAGGCGCCACCGGCGAAACCGTGAACGGCCCTAAGCCTGCTGCCTTCGTCGTCACCACCTCCGGGCCCAAAATGCCGGCGGTATGGGTAATTTCCGTGACTGTAAAGGAGGTTGCCCCGTTAAGCGGTCCCGTCGATGGTGTGATCTGCATCGCCGTGCCGCGCCCGCCGAAAAGGGCAAAATGGTCGCTAGCGCCGTTGGTAGCGGCGGGAGAGAAAACCGCCTGACCGAAGTCGCCAACATCGTCGCCGGCGGCGGAGCACCCAGCGGTTTTGGTCAAAAACAGATCGCCTTGCCATACCTGGGCTGTGGCAGCTCCGCTTGCAGCGGCGGCGATGGCGAGCGAAAGCGCGGCTGCGGTGAGTGTATGCTTCATTAGTCCCTCCAGTATTGTTTGAATTTCCTTGCCTAATGCGCTGAGAGCTTGGTTGACGGAACAGTTGCCAGAACGCCGTTTTTCGAACTCAGTTCGGCAAGTTCCCTGGGCGCACAGAGAGCGCGCCTTGCATAGTTGCAAAGCAGCCATCCCCGTAAGCGGCCATCAACTTTGAAATCGACACGGTCACGGTTTGGGTCGTGGACGTCGCCGCGGGCGTAATCGTGATCGATTCCCCTGTCATGCCAGTCTGCCGGTTGATGCTGGCTAACTTGGTAATGTCCAGCCAGTTAAGGGTGGTTGCGCCGTTGAAAGTGGTTGCGCTCCCCGCCGGCTGGGCTTGGTGAGCCGCACCTTGTGTCAGGAAGAGGGCCAGCTGGTCGTTGGTCCCGTTGCCGGACAAGCCCGCGGGAGCGTAAATCGCCTGGCCCACGGTAGCGCCGGCATAAGTGGAACAGGGGCCGGTAAACGACGTGATGAACACGTCTCCCTGCCATATGGTGGGCGCCGTTGCGGCGTTGGCAGCGGCGGCCGTGGCAAGCGAAAGTATGGCGGCAGCAAATATACGTTTCATGCATCCTCCAAAATGGATTGAGTTTCCCTGCTCATGCCAAAGGCTGCGCGCCCCCCGTTATCCGGCCGGGTTCCGGAACTCAGTTCGCCAATTTCCCTGGACGGTAGACCAGCGTGCCTGACAGGGTTACGGGGCAGAAGGTGTTGCCATCGACGCTGTAATCGGAAATCGAAATCGTGACGGTCACCGGCGCTTGGACTTTGGCCGAGGGGGCCGGGCTGATCGTGAACGACATACCGCTGGGCGAGCCCTGGTTTACATCGGCTCTATTGCTGATGTTCAAGGTGTTGAAGTTAATTGCGCTGCTGAGAGAGACTTCTGTCGTCGGCGTGACTAGGTGAGCTTGGGCCTCTCCCTCGAAGACCGCAAAATTGTCGTACTTGCCGTTGCCGGCCATACCGAGGGGAGCGTAAATCGCTTGGCCGAAATAGCCGGCATTAATCCCGGTGCAACTGCTGCTAGGAGTGATGAACAAATCGCCCTGCCATACGGTGGGCTCGGCGGCGTTGGCAGCGGCGGCCGTGGCAAGCGAAAAGACGGCGGCGGCGGCAAATGTACGTTTCATGGTTCCTCCAAAAATCGGTTCAATGTCTCTGTTCGACTGCCGGCCGCACGAGCCCTAGCTCGCGGACGGTGGATTTGACACTATGGGCGGCTGAAGTTGGCGCTTGCTATCAGCTCCCTGGCCGCAGGAGCAGAGTGCCTACCGCAGTCACGTCGCAGCCCGAGACGCCTGCAAGATTTTTCACCGTAGCGGTGATCTGTATGGTTGGGTTCGACGATGCCGTAGGCGCCGCGGGCGAAACCGAGAACGTCACTGTTTTCGACGTGAGCGGGTCATTTTGGACCCCAACGGCCGCATGGGTAATCGCCGTCATTGTAAAGGAGGTTGCGCCGTTAAGCGCCGTTCCTTTTGCCGGTGCAAGCTGCATCGCCGAGCCGCGCCCGCCGTACATGGCAAAGTGGTCGGCAACGCCGTTGGTAGCGTAGGGAGAGAATACCCCCTGACCGAAGGAGCCGACTTCGTCGCCAGTGCATCCAGAAACCTTGGTGAAGAACATATCGCCTTGCCATACCTGGCCCGTGGCGGCGCCGCTTACAGCGGCGGTCATGGCGAGCGAAAGCGCGGCGGCTGTGAGTGTATGCTTCATTAGTCCCTCCAGTATCGATTACTCAAACCTACGGCCATGCGCCCCCATCCAGCAGATCGCTTGCCCGAATGAAGATGCTCATATACGAACGGTTAATCCGAGTCCAGAAGAAGCATAAGCTAAACAAATGCAACTATAGGTTGCGTTCGTAGCTCCGGCAATCTTGTTTGAGTTGCAGTCTCCTGCGCCCTTGCAACCGGCCCGGCACCGCATAGGGGCGCTGCTGCTTGCCACTGGGGGACGCAAGCTTGCGGCGGCGTGGAGGCGGCAAGGCAGCGTGCTCCCCCGCGTGCTGCCGCTGCGAGGAAGCACTTGAACGGCGGAACGCTTAGCGGAACGCCGAATTTGCAAAAACCTCCACATGCCCGCGCAACGGCCAATCTGAGGCTGCCATCCGCTTGCAGGGAGGGGCGCCGGCAAAAAAGGCGGCGCGACGAGACTTGCTGACGCAGTGGAACTTGGTTATATGTAGTCGTGATGACTACAAAGAAACCGAAGAATATCGCCTCCGCTCGCGATGAGCCCGTTCGGCGGGCCAGCCACTTGCCACGCGCGGCCGCGAAGGGCCAATGGCTGCTGCGCGACGCCAAAGCCAAGCTGAGTGAGGTGATTAAGCGCGTCCACAGCGAGGGTCCGCAGCGCGTCACCGTGCGCGGCGCGCAGGAGGTGGTCATCCTGACCGCGGAGGAGTACCGCCGCCTCAAAGGAGAGCAAACCGGACAAGCCTTGATCGATGCGCTTGCCGCCTCGCCGCTTCGCGACGTCGATTTCGAGCCGGAGCCCTATTATCCGCCCGTGCGCGATGTCGAGCTGTGACGGATTATTTGCTCGACACCAACGTCGTTTCCGAGCTGAAGAAGCCGAAGCCGTCACCGCGCGTCACCGCTTTCCTAGCTGCCAAGCCTATCGGCAGTCTCTATTTATCGGACATAACCATTGGCGAGATCCGCTTCGGCATCGAGCGCGCCGCCGATCCGCTGATGCGCGCCTCGATCACAAGCTGGCTCGATCACACCCTGCGTCCCATGTTTAGCGGCCGCATTCTGCCTATTACGGAAGACATTATCCTCCGTTGGCGCTTGATGGTGGAGGCGGGGCGGCAGCGCCGTCACAATTATGCCCAGCCCGATCTGTTCATCGCGGCCACGGCTTCCGTGCATGGCCTGACCGTCGTCACCAGGGATGCCAAGGATTTTGCCGATACCGGCGTTGCGATACTGGATCCCTGGAAGTAGCGAAAGTCCGCGTCACTTTCGGAGGCAGTTTCCCCGAGCTTAGGAAATATCGCGCGCATGGCTGAGGCAGGCTCCTATAGCGGCTCGAATACGATTACCTCGATGCCCGCTATGTTGCCCAAAGATTTTTCGATGCGGCTGCGAACGGGCTGCCAAGGAAGGCCGCCAAGCCCAGCCCCAAGCGGCGGGACCGCGATTGACTTTATCCCACGGCTATGAATTTCGCGAACCAGGGCATCGAGACCGGTTTCTATGTCTTCCGTCCGGCTCTTGCCTCGCCAATGCCGTTTCGTGGGGAAATTGACGATGCATTTAGGGTTCGCGACAGAGCCGGTCTCGAAAACGAACATCTTGCCCGGCTCAACCTCGCCGCGTTTGCATGCGGCGCGGTAGGCTTCAAAGTTCTGAGGAAAGGCGTTCTTGAACTGCAACGCCAGCCCGCGCCCCATGATGCCAACGCAGTTGACTGGGTTCACGAGCGCCTCTGCTTCCGAGGCAAGAATGTCCCCTGTTGCATATCTTAGCATCAGCACCCCTTTGTAATCGTCCAGCCCTAAACCTGAAATGGCTCGCAAAGGACTGTGGCTGCTTCTGGCCGTTCGCCCACATTCTTTTGGGATAACCGGCGCATCGCTCTTGCGTTTCCGGCGCACGCGCGCCTTCTAAACTCAATGAAAAGCGCGGCCTGAATGGCGGCGAGATATGCAAAACGGTGGTGGATGAGAAGCTTTAAAGAGAAAGACTTTGGCGAGCGGCGCGAAGCGGCGGCGAAGGCCAAGGAAGCGGCGTTGCGGAAGTTTACCGAGCGCAAGGCGGAGGACGATCCTGCCGCTCTAGCCCGGAAGGCGGCGAGGCTGGATGCAGCCAAGGCGCGCGAGGCGCGGGCGGCGGAGCGTGAGGCGAAAAAGCTCGAAGAGAAGGCGCGGCTTGCCGAAGAGAAGGTCAAGAAGGCAGCCGAGGCCGAGCTTGAAGTTGCGAGAGCGGCCGAACGGCAGGCGGCTCTCGCGGGCGAGCAGAAAGCGGCTCGCGATGCGCGCTACGCCGCGCGCAAGGCCAAGCAGTAACGCCAGGGCGGCGTCCGCCTGCGCGGAAGCACTGAAAACTGGTTTCGTGCGCCAGTTCTATCGAATAAACTTCCGCATGCGTATACGCTGAGGCTCGATAACCGAAAAATGCCCCGCCCAATCGTCGCGCTCTTCGATCCGGGCCGCAAGTTTCGCGCCGGTGCCGGCCGCCGCCGGCATCGGGATGCGGAAAAGAACGATGCCTGACGCCGCCGGCAGCGCTGTGCGCCAGGCAAGCTCACCGAAGTCTTTGTCGAATGTAATGAGAATCCTGTTCTCCCGGACAGCCATGGCGAGTACGTCCTCGTCCTTGCTGCCCGGCGCTTCAGTTCGAGCCCACGCTACGTCGTGTCCCGAACCGCGAAGCGCGAGCACAGCGGCGCCAGGAAAATTCTCGTTGGCAAGAAAACGCATCTCACGCCGCGCTCGGATAGACCTTTTCGGAGCTTATGATGTCGCGCGCGTAAGCGAGGCAGGCCGTGATATCGTCGTGCACGATGCCTGGATAATTCTGTAAAATGTCTGCCTCGCTCCAGCCATCGGCGAGAAGGCCAATGATGAAGTCGACGGCGAGCCGCGTTCCCTTGATGACCGGTTTTCCGGCCAGAACGGCAGGATCGAGCGTGATACGGGCATGGTTAGGCATTTTCTTTCCTCACGGCATCCATGCTAAACTGTTTTTGTGAAAACCACTACATGCCGATTTTTTGTGTTGGGCTGTATGGATCGGAACGAAGCATATGCGGTTCCAACCCATGAATTAGTTACATTTCTGCCTAAGCTGAACCAAACGGTGTGGGAGGATGGCGTAAGGTATTGGCACATCGTGATAAACACGGGGGACGGCAGGAAGGCAGCTGTATACGCTTCAAGGACGGGAGAGCGGCTGGAACTCAGCCCTTTCGCACTTTCATTGTGGTGTTGGCCGTATCCGCGGTTATTCGGACCGAGCAGGGTTGACGCGGGGGTCTCACCTCCACATAGTCGCCGCATTCGCAACATTTTGAAACGAAACCCAAGACAATGACCGCCGCCGCGCACACGCCCGCAGAGCTTGCTGCAAATTCCAAGGCCTGGCCCTTTGAAGAAGCGCGCAAGCTCTTGAAACGGCTCGACAAGCGCGATCCGGCGCGCGAGGTGGTGTTCGAGACCGGCTACGGCCCCTCCGGCCTGCCGCATATCGGCACGTTCGGCGAGGTGGCGCGCACCTCGATGGTGCGGCACGCGCTGCAAACGCTGCGGCCCGATGCGAAGACGCGGCTCGTCTGCTTCTCCGACGACATGGACGGACTGCGCAAGGTGCCAACCAACGTGCCGAACCAGGAGCTGTTGCAAGCGGCGCTGGAGAAGCCTTTGACCTCGGTGCCAGACCCATTCGGCACGCATCCAAGCTTCGGCGCGCACAACAATGCGCGGCTGCGCGCCTTTCTCGACAGCTTCGGCTTCGAATACGAGTTTCTGTCCTCGACGGAATGTTACCGCGCGGGGCAGTTTGACGAGACATTGCTACGCATGCTCGAAGCCTACGACAAGGTGATGGAGATCATCCTGCCGACGCTCGGGCCGGACCGGCGCGCCACCTATTCGCCATTCCTGCCCATCTCGCCCACCAGCGGCAAGGTGCTGCAGGTGCCCATCGAGAAGCGCAATCTGAAGGCCGGCACCGTCACCTTCCACGATCCCGATACCAAGAAGAAGGTCGAGCTGCCGGTCACGGGCGGGCATGTGAAGTGCCAATGGAAGGCGGATTGGGCCATGCGCTGGGTGGCGCTCGGCGTCAATTACGAGATGGCGGGCAAGGACTTGATCGACAGCGTAACGCTCTCGTCCAAGATTTGCCGCGCGCTTGGCGGCACGCCGCCGGAGGGCTTCAATTACGAGCTGTTCCTCGACGATACCGGCCAGAAAATCTCGAAGTCGAAGGGCAACGGCATCGCGGTGGAGGAATGGCTCGCCTATGCCACGCCGGAAAGCCTCAGCCTTTACATGTTCCAGAAGCCGAAGACAGCGAAGCGGCTTTACTTCGACGTGATCCCGAGGGCGGTGGATGAGTATTTCGGCTTCCTCGAAAGCTATCACAAGGAAGCTGCAGAAAAGCGGCTCGAAAACCCGGTCTGGCACATTCATAGCGGCGAGCCGCCGCAGCATCATGTGCCGGTGAGCTTCGCCTTGCTCTTGAACCTGGTCAGCGCCTCGAACGCGCACACCAAGGATATTCTTTGGCAGTTCGTGCAGAACTACGCGCCGGGAGCGAGCAGTCAGGATTTCCCCGAACTCGACCGGCTGATTGGCTTCGCGATCCGCTATTTCGAGGAGCGCGAGAAGCCGTTCAAGGTTTACCGGGCGCCGACCGCCGTGGAACGCGAGGCGATGCTGGACCTGAACGGGCGGCTGGCGCATGCAGACGCGGCGCTCAACGCGGAGGAGCTGCAAGCCATCGTCTACGAGGTGGGCAAGTCGCACCCCTTCGAGAATTTGCGCGACTGGTTCAAGGCGTTATACGAGGTGCTGTTCGGCGAAAGCCAGGGGCCGCGCTTCGGCTCGTTCATCAAGGCGTATGGCATCGAGAATACGCGCGCGCTGATCGCCGAACGGCTGCTTCAAGCCGCCGCGGCGGCTTGAGCGGCGATGACGGCCGCCACGATTTACAAGCTGCTGACGCGCGCGGAGTGGGAAGCCGCGCGGACGGAAGGTGCGTATCGCGGCTCGGCCCACGATGCGCGCGATGGTTTCATCCATTTTTCCACGGCCGCCCAGCTCGGCGAAACGGCGCGGAAATACTTCGCCGGCGTCCCCGATCTCGTCCTACTCGCGGTCGATGTTGGTGCTCTGAACGAACGTCCCGCCCCTCATCCTGTCCTTCTCCCCATGGAAGAAGGGACGCCTGAACGAGACTCAGAGCGTGCAACACCGTCCCCTCTCCCAGGGGGAGAGGGACAGGGTGAGGGGAGTAACCTCCTTTGGGAGCCTGCGCGCGATGGCGATCTCTTCCCGCATCTATACGGGGATTTACCCGTTTCCGCGGTGAAACGCGCAACCCCAATCCCGCTCGCGGAGAACGGCATTCCCATCATTCCCGGCGGGCTTGGGCCATGAACCGCCTGTGGTCCGCGGCCAAGGCCGGCCTTTTCCTGCTCGATCCCGAAACCGCGCACGAGGCTTCATTGCGCGCGCTTGAAGCCGGCATCTACTCGCGCCAGTGCAAGCCAGACGATCCGCGCCTTAAGCAAACGCTGTTCGGCCTCGGCTTCCCCAATCCCATCGGCGTGGCGGCCGGCTACGACAAGGACGCGCGCGTCTACAACGCGTTGTTCGCCATGGGCTTCGGTTTCGTGGAGGCGGGCACCGTCACGCCCCGGCCGCAGCCCGGCAATCCGCGTCCGCGCGTCTTCCGGCTTGTAGCCGGCCGCGCCATCGTGAACCGGCTCGGCTTCAATAATTCCGGCCACGCGGCCATGCAGGCGCGCGTGGGAAGCCGGCCGCCCAAGGGCATTCTCGGCATCAATATCGGCGCGAACCGGGACAGCGCGGACCCAATCGCGGATTACGTGGCCGGGGTGCAAGCGCTCGGCCCCTTTGCGTCCTATCTCGCCGTCAACATCTCCTCGCCGAACACGCCGGGCCTGCGCGATTTGCAAGCGCCGGAGCGGCTCGACGCGCTGCTTGCGGCCGTGATGGCAGCGCGGGCGAGCCTGCCGCGCCCGGTGCCGGTGCTGGTGAAGCTTGCCCCGGATCTCCGCGATGAGGAAATCGCCCCCGCGATGGCTTGCCTTCTCGCGCACGGGGTGGACGGTGCAATCCTTACCAACACCACGCTTTCGCGCGACGGCGCGGAACCAGGCTCGCATCGCGGCGAGGCCGGCGGGCTCTCGGGCCGGCCGCTGTTCTCGCGCTCGACGCGCTTCCTCGCCAAGTGCTATCTCGCCATCGAAGGCAAGCTGCCGCTGATAGGCGTTGGCGGCATCGATTCCGCGCAGTCCGCCCTGGCAAAAATCCGCGCTGGCGCATCGCTGATCCAGCTCTATACCGGCCTCGTCTACGAAGGGCCTGGCCTCCTGTCAGACATCAAGGCCGCCCTGCTGGCGGAGAGTGCGAAGAACGCCTCTTCGCTCGCGAGCCTCGTTGGCACGGAGGCAGAGCGTTGGGCTCGGTCCGGGGTGCGTTAGCGCGCCGCCGAAAGTGCCGGCGCGCTGGCGCCTGTGGAGGCGCGCGGCGTTTCCGCCTTGATCGCGGCGCGCTGCACGGCCTTTTGTACCTTCTCGAACGCGCGCACTTCGATCTGCCGGATGCGCTCGCGGCTGACACCGAACTCGGACGAAAGCTCCTCCAGCGTCAGCGGATCGTCGGATAGCCGGCGGGCAGTAAAAATACGGCGCTCGCGGTCGTTCAAGCCTTCCATCGCAACTTCGAGATATTCGCGGCGCCGGTCCATCTCCTCGCTTTCGACGAGTATGGTCTCCTGATCCGGGCTATCGTCCACGAGCCAATCCTGCCACTCGCCGCTTTCCGAGTCGGCGCGCAGCGGCGCGTTCAGCGAGGCGTCCCCGCCCAGCCGCCGGTTCATGGAGATGACGTCCTCC
>JBKQNN010000225.1:0-5513 GCA_052145975.1 Rhodomicrobium sp.
TAGATGAGACCTTTGCAGGGGATCACGATCCTTAAGCGGTAATGGATCGAACCCACCAGTCCACAGCCGCCTACCGCTTCAGAGCCGACGGAATTTCTGCAGATGCTAAAACTGGCGGTCGGGGCCACAAGCAGACGTCCCGGCAGCCTCTTACCAGGTGCTCAGTTCTTCTGAGCACGAAGCGGGGGGGTGTATCCAAACTTACCTGGCTGTTGTAGCCAAGCTGGAGGCCTCCGAAACAATGCGCCAATCTGTTCTTTGGCGCTCGATTTCGATTGTCAACCTGTAGCATAGGCCTTAGCGATTTTGCCGTTCTTGGGAGGGTGACGACTGTGTTAATGCTAGTTAGGGCCGCGATCCTGGCGGGAATCTCATTGCTTGCGGGGGCGGCGGGTCAGACACGATCTTATGCTGGGACCTATGCTTTCGACGGCCAGCACGCGGAGGTGAACTTCACATATTATGTAGGCTTTATCTCCGAGACCGGCCGCTTCACGGAGATGGACGGTAATTTCCAGTTCGATGCGCGCGCCCCCGGGCGCGGATCGCTTGACGCCGTTGTCAAGACCGCGAGCCTCACCGCCAATGCGTGGGAAAGTGAGTTAAAAAGCAGCATGTTCTTTAATGTTGCCGTCTTCCCCGAAATCCGGTTCAAAAGCCGTTCCGTTAGACCGGCTGGAGCGAATGGCGCCGAATTCACCGGAGATTTGACGATGAACGGCGTAACGCAGCCGGCGACCTTCGTGGCGGTCGTCAAGGATGGCTCCCGCGTTTCAGTGAGCGCTCATATTAAGCGCAGCGCTTTCAATATGACGGCGCTGAGTTTCCTGGTCTCCGACGAGATCGATATCCAGATCGAGGCCGGGCTGATCGAGAAAAAGGCGCCGTAAACGGAGGAAATCGCACACGGGCACCGCGGGCGTAAGCGTTCCGTAAGCGAACCCGCTTAAAGCTGCCTTATGCCCTCTCCGTTGCAGGAACCAATGCTTCAAGCCCCGCGCCTCGACGGTAGCAGCGAAGGTCTATACGAGCAGCACGTCAATCCCCAGTGGGTTAAGCTGCTCGACATTCTCGATATGAATGTCGCCTATGACCGCTGCGAAGGAGAGAAGCTTTTTACCGCGAACGGCCGCGTCATTCTCGACTTCAATTCTGGCTATTGCGTCCACAATGCCGGGCATAATCACCCGCGCATCGTCGAGGCTCTGAAAGACGAGCTCGACAAGCGCGGACCCGCCATGCTGCAGGCGCATGTGCCGGAGCTTGCCGGGAGACTTGCCGCCAGGCTTTGCGGACTGGCCAGAGGGCGCGCCAGCAAGGTGTTCTTTTGCAGCTCCGGCAGCGAAGGCGTCGAGGCAGCCATTAAATTCGCCCGCGCCCACACAAAACGCCCAGGCATTCTTGGCGCCTCGGGCGGGTTCCACGGCCTCACCTGCGGCGCGCTTTCCTTGATGTCGAATGACTTCTGGAAAGCTGGCTTCGGAGCGATGCTACCCGCCACCGAATTCGTTCCCTATGGCGACACCGGAGAGCTGGAGAAGAAGCTTCGCACCAAGTCCTTCGCGGCGTTCATCGTGGAACCTGTGCAGGCCGAAGGCGGCGTGCTTGTCCCTCCGCCCGGCTATCTCGCCGAAGCTCAAGCGCTATGCCGCCGCTACGGGACGCTTTTCGTTCTGGACGAGGTTCAGACCGGCTTCTTTCGCACCGGGCCGTTCCTGGCCGGCCATCACTTCGGCGTGGACCCCGATATCGTCATCCTCGCCAAGGCCATCAGCGGCGGGCTTATCCCATGCGGCGCGGTGTTGATGACGGACGCCGTTTACAAATCCGTCTACAGCTCTTTCAAGCGCGCGCTCGTTCACACCTCGACTTTCAGCGAGAACGCGCTGGCGATGCGCGCGGGGCTCGCGACGTTGGATGTTCTGGAGGATGAGCGGCTGGGACAGCGCGCCGCTGAATCGGGTGAGCGCCTGCGCAGTGCGTTGAAGGAGCGGCTTTCCGGTTACGAAATGTTCGGCGAGGTTCGCGGGCTTGGGTTGCTGAACGCTATCGAATTCAAGGCGCCGCGCTCGCTGAAGCTGCGCGTGGCGTTCGAGACGCTGGCCGCGATCCATCCGGCGGTTTTCGGCCAGATCCTGGTCATGCGCCTGTTCCGCGACCATGGCATGCTGAACCAGGTCTGCGGAAACAATTTCATGGTGCTGAAAGTCTCTCCGCCGCTCATGATGGAGGATTGCCACCTCGATGCGTTCGTCCTCGCAATCGCGCAGATAACCGAACTCATGCACACCTTCGGCGGCTTTTGGACCGAGGCCACTGGCCTCGCGCAACGCGCGCTGAAGTCCATATGAGGCCGCCTGGCCGGCCAATGCGACGGAAATTTGGAAAGCCCTTTCGCCCCAACCTCCCCGGCGGAGGGAGACAGGGCGATCGAATTAAGACGTAGAGGGGGAAGTGCATGAGTAGTTGTGATACCCGGCAGCAGAGCCGGGGGTGCCTGTGAGAATAACAGGCGTGGCAGGCGCGATGCCGGAGCATCGTTATCCCCAGGCGGCGATCACCGCGGCATTCAAGGCGTACTGGAGTGACAAGCTGAAGAGCCCCGAGCGGATCGATCAGTTTCACTCGCGCGTTGGGGTCGAGCACCGGCACTTGTCCTTCCCGATGGAGCGTTATCCGCAGTTCGCCTCCTTCGGCGAGACGAACGATGCTTGGATTGAGGTGGCACAGGACCTTGGCGCGAAGGCCATCGATGGCGCTCTCGGCCGGGCCGGCCTTTGCAGGGAGGAGTTGAACGCGCTCTTCGTGGTTTCGGTGACAGGCATCGCGAGCCCATCCCTCGACGCGCGGCTTATAAACCGCCTGGGCTTGCGCAGAGACATCAAGCGCACACCGATTTTCGGCATTGGCTGCGCTGGCGGCGCCATCGGGCTGACGCGCGCGGCCGATTATGTGCGGGCCTATCCGGATCACAATGCGGCGCTGCTGGCCGTCGAGCTTTGCTCTTTGACGATCCAGAGGGACGACCTTTCGCCGGCAAACCTTATCTCCGTGGGCCTTTTCGCCGATGGCGCCGCGGCAGCCATCGTCAGCGGCTCCAAGGTGAGAAGCGGCGCGGCTGGCGCCAGCAGCCCGAAGATCCTGGGCACCGGCTCGGTCTTCTATCCCGAAACCGAAGATGTCATGGGGTGGGAGATTTCTGAGAAGGGCCTGAAAATTGTGCTTTCGCCGCGCCTGCCGGACCTTATCCGGCAAAACCTGGCCGGCGACGTCGATGCCTTCCTCGCCCGCTATAAGCTCACCCGGCGCGATATCGGCACTTGGGTCATGCATCCGGGCGGGCCAAAAGTCTTGAATGCGATCCAGGATACCCTTGCTCTAAGAGACAGCGCTTTGGAGGTTTCCTGGGAGTGCCTTAAACAATTCGGAAATCTTTCCTCCGCCTCCGTCCTCCTGGTGCTCGATGAGGTTCTAACGAACAGGGCGCCGGAGCCCGGCACCTACGGGGTCCTTCTGGCAATGGGCCCCGGGTTTTGTTCGGAAATGATCCTCCTCCAATGGTGACGCCAACCGGCGCGCTTGCGGATACCGATCTTTTTGTCGTGGGCGGCGGACCCGCCGGGCTTGCGGCCGCTCTCGCCGCCCGTAAGCGCGGTCTTCAAGTCATCGTCGCGGACAGAGCCCAGGCGCCCATCGATAAGGCGTGCGGCGAAGGCCTTATGCCTGACGGTGTCGCAGCTCTGCGTGAAATTGGGGTGGAACTCACCGCAGGCGACGGAGTGCCGTTCCGGGGCATCCGCTTCCTCGATGGGGAGCTTCAGGCCGAGGCCCGCTTTCCAAACTCCGAATGCGGTTTTGGCATCCGCAGGACGCGCCTGCATGAGATCCTTGTGCGCGCCGCTGAGCAGGCCGGGGCGGAGCTGTGGTGGCAATCTCCGGTGGAAGCTTTCGAAGAGGGAAGTGTCACCGCCGGCGGACGGCGGGTTCGCTGCCGGTGGATCGCTGGTGCGGATGGAGCGTTTTCGCGGGTTCGCGAAGGGTGCGGGCTGCAACCGGCTTGGAACACCGAACGGCGGATCGGCTTGCGCCAGCACTTTCGCGCCGAGCCGTGGACCGACTTCGTAGAGGTCTATTGGAGCCAGAATTGTCAGGCCTATGTCACGCCGGTTGGGCCCGATGAAATCTGCGTTGCACTGCTGGGAACGGCAAAACAGGTTGGCGTGGAGGAACTGCCTACCGTCTTTCCAAAGCTCGCCGCCCGTCTGGCGGGAGCCGAACGATCAGGACCGGCGCGCGGCGGAATATCTATGTCTTTGAGATTGGACGCGGTGACCAAGGGAAGCGTGGCGCTGCTTGGCGATGCCTCTGGGACGGTGGATGCGATCACGGGGGAAGGCTTGCACTTGGCATTCCGCCAGGCGGCGGCTCTCGCAGAGGCATTCACCGCGAACGATCTCACCCGCTATGGCGCCGCCCATCGCCGGTTGCAAAAAATGCCGCAGCTCATGGCGCGCCTGCTGCTGCTCTTGGATGGAAAACAACGCTTGCGGTGCGTGGCATTCCGGTCGCTTGCAGCGGCCCCCTCGCTTTTCAACGGCCTGCTGGCCTTTCACGTTGGTGCACGCCCCCCTTCCGATTTTTCCCTTGGCTTGCTTGACGGCGCGTTACGGGCGCTTTCCGCGCCCCAGACGCTTAGCCGCCGCGCCTAACCTAAGAAGTGAGTTTGCGGCGGCGCTCGCTGAGAATTTAGAGTCCGATAACGATTTCATCGGTGGTTGAGCCAATTCGAAAGGGGCAGCACCTCAGGTCTCCTTCGGGTCATGTGCGGTTGGTTGGGCGGTCAAGATGCGGTTCAACCTACAAACAGGTCACCGGACGCGCGGCGTGGGTCGCCCCGATTCCTAAATTCCTCCCCAAGCTGATCCTGCCCAAGGAATACAGCACGATGTTTACGTGGATAGGGGAGCAAGGGTTCAAAGCGGATATTGGCGCGCTGAGGCAGGAACATCCGACGATGATGACATTCGCTGCCTGGCTCAGAGCTTCAAACATCAAGAGCTAGGTTGCAGAAACCTACACCGACGATCGTGTTTTAGCCCTGCCGCGCGGTAGCGCATGACCACCAAGGCGCTGTGTCAAGTCGCCAGTCTACTGCACATAATGATAAGGCTTCCGAGCCGCCAAAGTCGGCTTCGAGGCGCCTATCAACATGCCGGGAATTACTGGCGCAAGTCCGCTTGGGGTCAGATGAACGCATTTCCCATGCCGATTCCGCCTTTCCGCTTTCCCTTCGCTAAGCAAATATTCGTTATTTGCGGCCGCTCAGCTCCGGTTGACGGTCACTTGCAGCTCGGGGCGCTTGTTGAGCGTCTGGTAGACCACGCAGTAGCGCTCGGTCAGCTTGATGAGCTGCGCGAGCGTCTCCTCCGGCGCATCGGTTTCGAGGTCGAAGGCGAGCCGGATGGCCTTGAAGCCAACGGGGGCTTCCTTATCCACGCCGAGCGTGCCGCGGA
>JBKQNN010000226.1:0-7665 GCA_052145975.1 Rhodomicrobium sp.
GGCTGCCGCCGCAGTGCCATCCGGCGCACGGCTGCACCTTATGCCGTCCGGTTGAACAGTTCGCGAAGACCCCCTCACCCTGTCCCTCTCCCCAAGGGGCGAGGGGACGCCTTCTCAACGGCTGCGACCGGACTCCCGGGGTGAGGGGGTCTCTTGCAGGCGCTATGCGAAGCGATCAGCCGGATATGGTACGAGATGCCTATTCCGCCGCGATTGAAACCGGGTCCTGCATCCGCTCGCTCTGCGGCACAAAGCTATCGGCGCGGGCGACCTCCCAAGGATGGCGATACATCGGCTCATCGGTTCCGGCCAGCAGGTCGCCGGGGTTGAGGAAGGGAAACAGCTCCGCAAAGGTCACGACGCGGTCGGGTGCTGCGCGATGCATGAAATGGAAGGGGCGCAGCTCGCGCGGATGCTCAAGGCCTGCCGCGGCAATCAGCTCGGCCAGGGCTTTGACAGTCTCTTTGTGAAAACTCGCCACGCGGTGCGATTTATCGGACACCACCAGGGCCCGCTGCCTGATGGGGTCTTGGGTTGCGACGCCAGTTGGGCAGCGATCGGTGTGACAGCTTTGCGATTGAATGCAGCCAACCGCGAACATGAAGCCGCGGGCGGCATTGCACCAATCGGCGCCGAGCGCCATGATGCGGGCCATGTCGAAGGCGGAGATGATCTTGCCCGACGCGCCGAGCTTGATCTTGCCGCGGAGGTTCACACCCATGAGCGTGGAATGGACGAAAACCAGCCCATCGCGGAGCGGCATGCCGACATGATCCATGAATTCGAGCGGGGCGGCTCCTGTGCCGCCTTCGGAGCCGTCCACCACGATGAAATCCGGCGTGATGCCTGTCTCCAGCATGGCCTTGACGATGGCCATGAATTCCCAAGCATGGCCCACGCAGAGCTTGAAACCAACCGGTTTGCCGCCCGATAGCTCGCGCAGCTCCGCGATGAAATGCATCATTTCGATTGGCGTGGAGAAAGCCGAGTGCCGGGCTGGCGAAATGCAATCGCGGCCGGCTTCGACGCCCCGGATGCGCGCAATCTCGCGCGTGACTTTTGCGGCCGGCAGCACGCCGCCATGGCCGGGCTTTGCCCCTTGGCTGAGCTTGATTTCGACCATCTTGATCTGCGGCTTGGCAGCGGTTCCCGCGAAACGCTTCGCAGAGAATGTCCCGTCCTTCTCCCGGCAGCCGAAATAGCCCGAGCCGATTTCCCAAACGATGTCGCCGCCATTTTCCTCGTGATAAGGGCTGAAGCCGCCCTCGCCCGTATCGTGCGCGAAACCGTCCATCTTGGCGCCCTTGTTCAAGGCGCGGATCGCATTCGCGGACAAGGCGCCATAGCTCATCGCCGAAATGTTGAAAACGGAGGCCAGGTAAGGCTGCTTGCAGGCCGGGCCGCCAATCGTAATGCGGAAAGGCTCGCGCGCCGGCTCTTTGGGCGCAATCGAATGGGCGAGCCACTCGAAGCGCGATTCGTACACGTTATACTCGGTGCCGAACGGCCGCTTATCGAGCACGCCTTTCGCGCGCTGATAGACGATGGCGCGTTTATCGCGCGGAAAGGGCGCGCCGTCTTTGTCGCTCTCGAAAAAATATTGCCGCATCTCCGGGCGGATGGCTTCCAGGAGGAATCGCATATGCGCGGCAATCGGGTAGTTGCGCAGGATCGCATGCCGCGTTTGGACAAGATCGCGCAAGCCCACAAGCATCAAAAACACGAAAACCGCAAGCGGCACCGCGAGATAGCCGCCGAGATCGGGGAACCGGTACACCAGCGCCACAAGGGCCGCCGTACCGGCGATGGCGATGGTGAGCACGATATAGCGGGGGGTGAAAGGAAGTAGAAAGATTCTCATGAATGCGGTCCTAGCGGGTCCCGTTGCTTGTCACCTTTTATACGGGAGGCTTCTTATCGCTTTTACGTAAGCTTTGCCGCAGCACAAAAAAGTGAGAGCCCTACAGGTTCGCCACGCCCGTAAAGAAGAACCGCCCTAAGCCAATGGTGAAGACCAGATCACCGTAAAGCGCGTGCTCCATCGCAACGGCAAGAAACGAGCGCGTCCTCGTGTACCGGTAGGCGAAAATCAGGCCGCCGGCGAAACTGAAGGCGACGGCTTCCCAATGGAAGTGAGCGCTGTGAGACGCAAATATTATGGCGTGCATGCCCGCGAACAGCGCGGCGTTGACGGCGATGGCGAGCCAGCCGCCGCCATTCATCGCGGACGCATAGCGATGGAAGAACAGCACGCGATAGACAAGCTCTTGCGTCGTGACCGAGATGAGCGGGTAGAAGACCATTATCAGCAGCCAAAATGGTGTGTTCTGCCGGGGAAAGGCCAGGAAAGACTGAGGGTAGCGCTCATAGGCAAACAGCGCGAGCGCACTGCCGCAGACCACGAACAGCGCCAGGATTGAAAATACGTCGCGCCGCGAAGGCAGTCTCACCAGGTCCGCGCGCCAAGTCTGATCGCTTTGGCGGAGGAGGATCGCAATAAAGCCCGCGAAGACAAAGGGCAGCATCGCGATAAGCGGCACATGCCACCGGTAGACAGCCGCGGCAAGAAGCGCCGGCCCCGCCACGAACAGCAAGAGCATCTCGCCAACGATCCATTCCTTCCGCGCCGTTACCTGCACCCCAACCTCCGCCGCCATGTCCCGCAATCGCCTATGAGACGCTAGCTGCAAAGTGCGTAAGCAATTACGGGACGCCACGCTAGACAATTTTAGGCTTTCTGCCCGAAATGAAATACAGAACCGCGCCAACCGCCAGAATTGCGCCTGTTGCCGCTGCGACTGCGTGAAATTCGGCCGGGATCGTGAGGATGCCAATCTCGACGATTAGCCACGCCGAGGCAGCAACAGCGCCCGGCCAATGCCAGCGGCCGAGGGAAAACGTATCCGTCCGGCCCAATGTCCTGCCCTTCCAGGCAAAGGCAACCACGGTGATCAGATAATAGATCGCCGTGCATACGGCCTCGGCGCCGTAAAGCGTCTCAAGGCTGCCCATGAAGGCAAGGCCGATGCCAGCCGCCGCAATGAGAAACAGCGGCCGGTTGGGCACGCGATGCCGCGAGATCTTACGAAACACCGGCGCGGCCGCAAAACGCCCATCGCGCGCCATGGCAAACACGCCGCGCGATGCCGCCGTCATGCAGATCATCGAGCAGGAAAACATGGCGATCAGCGCGAAAACCTTGAAGAATGCTGCCGCGCCGTTTCCCAAATGATGCGCGGCAATCGCCAGTAGCGGATTGGCGGCGTTCTTGATTTCCTCCACATCGGGAATGGCCAGCGTCATCACCACGATGAAAATAAAACCCGCCGTGCTGCTGGCGAGAAGCGACAGAACGATACCTCTGGGGGCGGCGCGCCTGGCGTCGAGTGTCTCCTCGCTGACATCGGCGGCGGCTTCAAAACCGATGAGGCACCACGCTCCCAAGAGCGACGCCATCAGGAAAGCCGGCCAGTAGGGACGCGGGTCTGCCGGCACCGCCGTCAGCAATTCGGGGTGAAATTGCCCCGTGCTCCAGATGGCCACGGCGACCAGGACCGTCAGCACGGCGATGCTGACGATTTCGGCGACCACCGCCAGCACGTTCATGTGCGAGGTCAGCCGGACGCCATAGAGGTTGATCAGTAATTGCAGGACGATGAGTCCGGATACTACGAATGCGCCCGCATAACCGGCGAACCCGCCGTCCGAGAGGTCGTTCAGCAGCGGCAGCATGGTCCGCGTCACCGCGGGCACGGCAAGGGCGTAATTGCATACCGCCAGCCAGCCGGTAATCCAGGCGATCGCGGGTGCTGTCAGCCGGCTGTTCCAGTTATAGACGCTGCCGGTCAGCGGGATGCGCCCGGCCATCTCGGCGAAGACCAGCGCCACCAGAATTTGCCCGCAGGACACCACCGGCCAGGCCCAAAAGCCGAAGGTTCCCGCTTTGCTCAGGACGAAGCCGTAATTGGCGAAGACGCCTGTTGTGACCGAAATGACGGAAAACGGCACAGCGAACGAAGCGAAAGCCCCCAAGCTGCGATGCAATTGCGGCCGGTAACCCGCCTCGACCAGCGCCCGATCGTCGAGGCTCACGGCCTCGGCTCGAATTTCAGCAGGTCCAGGTTGCGTGAGCATGAAAAATCCCGTGGTCTAGATCGGAATCCGTGAGCGGGCGCCAAGGTACACGTGCAGCCGCTGCCGCGAACAGGCGGCTGGGCCTGGCCGGCTCCCGGTCATATAACCTGTTCATATGGCATTGATGTGTGAGGGCCCGTCACCAGCGGCGTTCACTCCTCCCCGACGGCTTCAAGCGAGAGGCATCCGGCGAAAGAAAGCCAGAGACGCATGCATTACGCCGAGCGGCTTACTAAACAGAGTTTCTCAGCCTAGCCAACTGATGCCTAAGAGAGGCAATGCGGAATTTGCGACGCGCTTCAGGCCGGGTCCGGACCGACAAACACGCAGAGCGGCACATCTGCAGTTCGCTACAAAAGCGGAATCGGGAAGGTCACTTTTCCACATTCACGTTGAGAACGAGGTAGGACCAAGCTCCCGCAGCAAGCAACTCTAGGAGTTCGGGGTCGTCTCGTGGAAACCGCCGCACGCTTGTGTGTGCTTCGTTGTCGTCCTCGGGCTCGTGGATCACACGGATCTTGTGTTTGCGGTCTGCACAGGCCGATGCGACGGACTCCACATTACCGATTGCAAATCCGCTCTTTCCTCCAGGCTTAAGATTGCTTGCACGAATCGCTTTAACGGCTGCGGTCACTTGTGTCGAGCGATCACCCGCGAAGTACTCAAGCCATGTTGTAGAGAGGGACTTCTCATCAGGCCGCAGCTTGAATGCCTCACCCAGCACACCAAGCACATTGTCGTTCTCGTCTTTGCGTAGCTTGCTCCAAGGCACATAACGCACGACGTGGTGCTCAGGTGGAATCTTTTGACCCTTCATCGGCGAACCATCGTTCCGGCGCGTAAGGTTTCAGGACGTCGGGCAGGCGCGCCAATACTGTTTGCCCAGCTGCACTCTCGCGATCATTATTAGTTTCGCACACAACAACCCAACGAATTTCGTCGGCAGGAAGGCATTCTATCGTGAGTCGGTCGTTTCCAACCGTCCACATCGCAATAACGTGGCCGTCACTCGTGGCGCCGAGGCCTGGCCGGCGCTTGGCCTGGATATGAAGCACCATGCGTAGCAGCGTAGCAAACGAAGCCTCGCTGATCGGGGTATCAGACTTGTCCCAATCGTCGAGGCTGAGCAAGCTGTCGACTTGGCGAAACAGCCGGGTGCGCCAATCGACGGGAAGGTGCATCGCTATGGCCGCAGTCCTAATCTTAAAGGCGGCTCGGGAATTGTAGAGCTGCTCCTCTAGCGAGACCGGTTGACCGGACCCAGCCAAGGACCGTTGCACCATAGCGCCCGGGCTCACAAGTTGATGAGAAACTGAAAGTACCCGAGCGGAGGCCTCATTGATCCATGCAGCATCTGATCCAGCAGAAATCATCGGGATACCGAAGAAAGGCCGAGAATGCAGCGCTCGTGCGGGGAGGGTCTTTAGATCATTCATCAGGAAATCAGCTTTCTGGTCTCGTTGGTGATACAACGCTCAAAGATATCGTTTTTGATTGCACGGGCCTGTTCGATCACTTCCCACAGCTCCGTATCGTTGCTCGGAATCTCTTCGGTGCGGAAAATGTCAATATCGAGCAGTAATGACGTATGGTTTAAAAGTGGTGGTGGCGATATCAGTGTCGAAGTAACAGTGGCGGTCCACTTTGGTGTGGACGTTGATAATATGACCTGCATCATGTAACCGAGCATGGGCGTCGACGATAATGCGGGCGTTCGTGGGTAGAAATTAAGATATGTCTGCAGCGAAATTTGCACTTTGTTGTCTACGGGGACGTCGATTCTATTTATCGTGCGGACTCCAATTCTAGCGACTGCATGGTGCGTGGTCGATTTTCTCCATATTTGCCAAACGAATTCGGAGCGTTCCTTGAACACCACCCACCCAGGGTACGGCGCTAGGCGAGCTGTGGCAATGCCGGATGGCATCACGAGCACGACATCAGTCTGCTCGTCGCTGCTAAGGCGGTACCCTTGAGGCCGTTGTTCAAGGCCTACGTGCCCACCAGTTGTATCGATGTTGACGCTGAACGCCTGAAGCGCATTCGAATTCGGATAAAGCCTCTTAAGCCTCCGCACTACCGTTTCCTGGTTCTTGGCGCTAACCACCGACGCGCTCCGGATATCGATCACCGCTTCGGTAATTGGCGCTCTTGCATATTTCGCGCTTGAAAGCGACTTACTCATGTACAGGCCCGCAATGGATAAATGGGTAGACGGTGCATGTTATAGATAGCGCACTTCAAAAGCGTAAAATAGTCGCAAAACGCATAGCCCAGCTGTGCCGCGGGCGTGCCTGCCCCCATCTGTCGTCAGGTTCAGGAAGGAAAGCAGTCTACATATACTCATTCCGAGCGTTACCGCTCTCGACCCGGTGCCGGACAAGAGGTCCAAGCGCTGGGGAAGCTGCGAACTTTTGCTTAGCCCCTGACCGCCCATCGCTCAGTGCAGCTGCGACCGTGCCACCTTGATCCACGGCTTATCCCTGGGCGTAATGAGAATTCCCCGAACCTTGGAGGCCCGGACGACCTCGTTGAACAGCTGCATAGCTCTTGTCGGCTGCCCTTCTTTCAAAAGCAGGAGCCCCCACCGGACCCGCGCTTCAAAACCGGCGAAGTACCGGGAAACCGCCTCATATTCGCTCAAGGCTTCGCCGATCCTTCCGGCTGCCTCCAGGGCAAGGGCGTATAGCAGGTGCGCTTCCTGATTTTTTGCCTGCGGATGCGCCTCCCGGAGCCGGTCGAGCGTGGAGAGCGCGCCAGCAGCATTCCCCGCACCGAGTTGCGCTTCGGCAAGACCGGCAAGAATTGACGGATCGTCGGCAAAGATGCCCTGGGCCGCGGCTTGGAACAGCGCGATCGCATCGTCCCAGCGGCCTTTGCGCATGCACTCCTCGGCGAGCGCGCGCTTTGCGTCAACCGAATCGACGAGTTCCGCCTTGTGGACACGCTCGCGCCATTCGCGGTCGGGATCGAGGATCGTACCGATATTGGCCTGGACCTCACGCGCCCGGCGCGTACCGGCAAGTTCGGGAACAAGCTCAAACATGACGTAGGCGATTGCACCCACCACGGGTACAAAGACCAGGATATACATCCAGTAGGTGTTGCGCCCGGTCTTCATGGCGTGCACTGCAAGACCGATCGCTATAAGAAGATGAAGTCCTCCGATCGCCGGCATCGACCACTCCATAACTTTGTAGCTTTTTTCCCTGGCAGAGGGATAGCGGATCGGAGGGGCAAGA
Source organism: Rhodomicrobium sp. (assembly GCA_052145975.1). Lineage (GTDB taxonomy): Bacteria > Pseudomonadota > Alphaproteobacteria > Rhizobiales > Rhodomicrobiaceae > Rhodomicrobium. Next base: position 7,377 of record JBKQNN010000226.1, read on the forward strand.
TCAAGACCGCGCCCCCCGGGAAAAACCGCGCGCAGGGCGCGGCCGGAGGGACAGGGTGAGGGGGAGCCCAAAGCTCCGGCGGGCGCGTTAAGGCAAGGTAAAGGCCCGTAAGGAGCGCGGCAGGGTAGAGTCGAGGAGAGGCGCGGTAGCTTGGGCCATGCGGCACTCAGATCGCAAAAGCGGCCTGTGCCTCGCGAGGGCTTGTGCTGCCTTCCCCGCCTTCACGGTGACGCAGAGCTTTCTCGAAAGGCTCCGGATCGTTAGCGGTGTTTGCAGGCTTTCGCCAATC
>JBKQNN010000227.1:0-14251 GCA_052145975.1 Rhodomicrobium sp.
TCACGTTACGGCCCGTCAGGTCGCTCGACCGCCCAAGGCGGCCTTTGTCACAGGGCTTCGGCCTGGCCAGTTACCCGCCCAAGCCGCCCGTCAGCTACCGGAGCTAACCAACTACTCTCCGGGTGGAGCCTTCCTCCACTGGTAATCCGCGCCATCGTGGCGCACGTTAATGCGCGGATGGTAAACGGCGGGCGAGCATATTTTCCGCCGCCGTCTTTCTGCGAATCTTTTCCCGCTTTAGGTCGATTTCTACGACTCCAAAATCCTATTAAATATACGGACAGTTTTGAAATTAACCAAAAAAGCGGCTCAAATGCTCCGTCTACGGTAAACTGGCACGGCGAGACAATTCAATATAATCAACGCGTTATATGCCGCAAATTGCAAACTTACGGTTTCGCAAGGAATTTCTGCTAAATTGCCTCAATATCGAAAAAGCGGTGCCGGACGCAGGGATAGCTGGCGGATTGCGTTAACAGGAGCTTACTTCGATGCGTTCGGCGGGGCGTTGCTGACACCTATAGCAACGTCGAAAAGCAAGCGTTGACCGCCAACAGGAGTACGGCTGACGCAAGCATTTTGGCAATCGCCGACGCCCATGTGTTCAAAGTATTCCGGTTCGCATCGAAGATAAAATAGAACGCGATTGGAAGTATCACCGGCCACACGCAAGCAATTGCTATACGGCCAAGCAGAGATGCCAAAGTTATACGTTCTTCTCCACAACGTCTCCACTCCAAATCGTCTCCGATATAAAGCACCAGTAATATGAATCCGAGCGCAAAATAAATAATAATGAAATCCGCTGTCAGCAACGGCGATGCCACACCTATCGCTTCGGAACCGCGCGCCAGGGCTTCGGAGAATACGCCTACAATCGGATGGAGACTCGAACGGTAATAGGGCAGCAGGTCGCTGACGACGGGAGCCGTGGCAAATTCGTAAAGCTTTTGCGCGAGGCTAAACAACGATACAGCCCCTAGTAGAATTCCAAGCCATCGCAAACAAAAGCCCATTGCCCTGTCCGCCGAATCATCCAAGCTTAGGCGGTGCTAACATGCCTTACATGGGCATACAAGATGAACCGCCACAATTCTGGCCATTATGCATAAAATTGCGCATCTGGGGAAAACCGATTACTTAGCCCAGGCAGGCGGCGCAAGGCCGGGGAGCCGCTATTGGGCAACTTGGTGGACTTCGAGGCCTCACCTTTGCTAAGCCAGGGAACCGGACTTTGAGGCTTCCGGTAAGACCGGCGCTGCGAGAAACGCCGATTGAAGGGAACTCATGACCGGCACTCCCAACGGGAATACTTCAGGAAGAGGCGGGAATAGCTTGCCAAAGCAGGCGTCCGCGGCGCTGCGCTTCACGTTGAAGCTTCCGTTCAAGATTGCGGCAAGGTTGGCACAGCACGCCATCCAAATTCTGTTTGCGCTTTTCGTTCTCTTTCTTCATCCGCAGCTTAAATGGCTTTTCCAGCTCATCGTCGAGTCCGCCGTTGTCAAAAGATACATAGCACCGAGCCTGCGAACATTTGCGGTCTATATTTACAAGCCTTATTTCGCTTTCCTGGGCCGACTGCCCCCGTATTGGGCTATATTGAGCGTCGCGTTGCCGCTCGCCGTGCTTGAGCCCGCCAAACTCGCTGCCGTGGTTCTGATTGCGGAGCGGCCGAAGTCCGGGATCGCGATTTGGCTCGCGCTACAGGGCCTAAGCCTGCTGCTCATCGACCGGACATGGGTCGCGGTACGCCCGCAAAGCCGCAAAATTCGGGCCGTGGCGCGCACCCACGCCTGGCTCTGGCTCAATGCGGAGCACGGAAAATACTGGATCAAGAATTCGCGGTTCTACCGGGTGGCAGCGATCTGGGGAAGAAATATGCGCCGTTCGGCCCGCAGACTTTGGCCACGCCTGAATGGCGCGCGGCCATAAATTCTCAGGCAGAAAGCGGGCGCCCGTGAGCCAATCGCCGCAGTCCGGTGCGGCTTTTAACCCTCCAAGGTCCGGCGCGCCGGCGAAGGGGTGGCCTCGAAGGCTTCCTTTGAAATCCAGTAGCTGCCGCCCTTGTCGCGCGCGAGCATACCGTTCTGCTTAAGTTTAGGGGCAATCACGAGTTGCTTCCCCAAAGTCAAAAGCGGCCGCTTCAGAGAGGAATGTACGCGTGTGACTGGCACATATTGCGCCAGCGCAGCGTCGCACTCCGGGACATAATAGACGGGCGAACCTACGCCAAATTCTTCTTTCATCGTACCTGACCCTCCAATCTAATTTTACGTTCACACGTCGCCGCGATTTGTGCTCACCGGCTTGCCCTCTTACGATCAGCCACAAAACACGGGGATAAGCTTCAGGTTCGCGAAAAGCTGGAGCGGCTGCCCGCGCAGTCCGGATATTTTCAACCTGTGCCCCCTGGCAACGAGCCTTTTGTGCAAGGTCACAAGAGCGCCGACGCCGGAGCTGTCGACAAACGTGACATGCGAAAGATCGAGCATGACATCCCCCGGCGCCCCGGCAAGCGAATCAATCCGCTCACAAAACTGACCCAGATACCCCGCATCAAGCTTTCCATCGATATCGTACTTCATCGGCGTTACCGCTGCGCTCCCGAATTGCAGCCCACAATGGCGCCAAAATCTATACACAACTTTAACGGGTGCGCGATAGAATAGGAGGCAATGCAAGAGCGGCCCTCAGCAATCAGTTCCGCGCAAGGCGCCGCCCTTAAATCTACAACCAGAATCAACATGCAGTTGAGGATAACTTGGCATGAGCCTATATGGATTGCTGACGACAGGGGCATCGGGGATGTCCGCTCAGTCCACGCTACTCAGTACCGTCGCGGACAACGTCGCCAATATCGACACGACGGGTTACAAGGACGCCGAAACACAGTTCTCGTCGCTCGTTTTGAATTCCGGAGCCTCGAATTATCAATCCGGAAGCGTGCTCACCGAGACCACGGTCTCAATCAGTGCGCAGGGGTCGATAACCTCAACATCAAGCCCTACCGACCTCGCGATACAGGGCAACGGCTTCTTTGTCGTACAAGGCCCCAACGGTACGCCGGTACTGACACGCGCAGGTTCCTTCACTGAGAACGCCAGCGGCAACCTCGTCAACGCCGCCGGATATACCCTGCTCGGTTATGCAAGCGGGACCAGCGGAGTCGCAAACGGCTATACCGGGCTGGTCCCGGTCAACCTAAGCAAGGCGGGCCTCACAGCGACCCCTACGAGCTCGGGCCAACTCTACCTCAACCTGCCATCGAACTCGACTCCTGTCACCGTCGCTAACGATTTGCCCTCGAGCAATCTAGCATCTGCTACACCCACGGACAAAACGTCGATGGTTACCTACGACGATCTTGGCAATCAGGTCACCCTGGACGTTTATCTTACCAATACAGGTCAGGACACCAATGGCCCGGGTGGCGCAACCGAGAGCAATTGGGAGGTCGACGTCTACAATGCCGCGGACGCAACCAATGGCGGGTTCCCCTACACGAGCGGTCCGCTGGTGACCCAGACGCTGAACTTCGATCCCACAACCGGTAATCTGAACAGCGCCAGTCCCACATCTCTCAGCGTTCCCATCCCGAATGGGGGGACGATGACGCTCGACATGTCGCAAACGACCCAGCTCGCCACCGGCTACACGGTGCTGACCGCTTCCGCCAATGGCAATGCATCGAGCGCGGTCAGCAGTTTCACCGTAGGCGCCGACGGCACCGTTTCGGCACTCTACCAAAATGGAAAATCGACTTCGCTTTACTCGGTCCCGCTCGCAAACGTCATCAGCCCCGATAAGATGACTGTCATCTCCGGGAATGCGTTCGAACCGGGCCTCAACTCGGGCACCGTGCAGATCGGAACAGCTGGTGTAGCCGGGTACGGATCAATTGAATCGGGCGCGCTGGAAAGCTCAACCGTAGATCTGTCCAATGAGCTCACAAACATGATTGCCGCGCAGAATAACTATCAGGCAAACTCGAAAGTGTTCCAGACAGGCTCCCAGCTTTTGCAGGTCCTTATCGGCCTCGATCGCTGAGCGTCGACAGGTGAAATCAGGTCATGGACCTTAGCGCTGCCTTATATGGTGCTACGGCAGGAGTATCCGCCGCTTCGGCGCAAATCTCCATCGTATCTCGTAACATCGCTAATCAGAGCAACCCGAACGCAAGCCGGAAGATCGCGAATATCGTCACCGTCAACGGGTTGCCGGTGGTGGCGTCGATTTCACAGGCTTCGAATGCCGCTCTGATGACCAGCCTTCTTTCGGCAAACTCAAAACAGGCCCAGCAATCCGCGATCTCGGATGCCATGACCCAATTGCAAGGCACACTGGGCACATCGGCAAGCGACACAACGTCTCCGGTGTCGCTCATTGGCCAGTTGCAAGACGCGCTGCAGACTTATGCGACTGCCCCTCAAAGCGCCGCCAGCGCCCAAGCCGCGGTAGTGGCCGCCAACAACCTGGCGAGTGGGCTCAACAGCGCCAGCACTACGGTTCAAAACGCAAGGGAACAGGCCGACCAAGGCATCGCGAACTCTGTAACTACAATCAATAACCTTCTCAACCAGTTCACTCAGGTCAATCAATCCATCGTTGTTGGCACCCAAAGCGGCACGGACACTACCGATGCAGTCGATCAGCGCAACAGCTTGCTTCAGCAGCTCAGCAACCAGATTGGGATCACGACAGTAACGGGGCAAAATAACGACGTCAAAATCTATACCGATAGCGGGCTGACACTCTTCGATCAGACCCCGATGCCGGTCACGTTTCAGCAAACACCAGCCTTTACAGCGTCCACGCAAGGTAACGCGGTGTACGTGGATGGCGTGCCAGTTACGGTTCCTGGCTCGACTTTCAGCGTCCAAAGCGGGGCGCTTGCAGGCCTGGCGTCGGTCCGGGACAATCTTGCGCCCACCTACCAATCGCAGCTCGATCAGATCGCGAGCGGTTTGATCACGGATTTCCAGGAGACCGACCAGAGCGGTGGGGGGCAACCCGCGCAGGCCGGCCTTTTCACAAACGGCAGCAGCCTCACCGTGCCTTCGACCGCCACGGTAACGCCCGGCCTCGCGGCCTCGATCCAGGTCGCCGCTTATGCCACCGCCAATCCGTCCTCGTTACGGGATGGCGGCATTTCGAGCAACGGCGCTGCCCCCTACGTTTATAACCCGTCGCCAGGGCAGACTGGTTACACCGATCGCCTCAACCAGCTTATGACAAATCTTTCACAACCGCTCACTTTCGATCCCACAGCCGGGGCCGGCGCGCAGGCCAGCGTTAGCGACTACGCTTCATCCTCCGCCTCATGGCTCGGAACCCAGGCGAGTCAAGCCTCCAACGCAGCCAGCTACAGCACTGCCGTACAGAGCACCGCATCGACTGCGCTTTCGAACGCGACGGGGGTGAACCTGGACACGGAACTGAGCAACATGCTCGCACTGGAGCAGTCGTACCAAGCATCGGCAAAACTGCTGAGCACGGTTACAACGCTCTATTCAAGCCTGTTCTCGGCGATACAGTAGGTGGCCGCGATGATACCCACGATATCAACCAGCTCCCTGTATGCAACACCTAGGAACGCCGTTCTCAATTTGCAAACTCAGCTTAACAACGCCCAATCTGAGGCAACGAGCGGTGAGATTGCCGACCCCGTGGTAAGCCTGGGCAGCCAAATCGGGCTCGATGAGACGCTTCGCAGTCAAGCGGCCACCTTGTCCAATTTTCAAAGCACGAACGCCGTCGTAGGCACCGCGCTCACGGTGTCGCAGGATGCGCTGACCAGCATTTCTTCCGACGCCCAGACCTTTACGAATGCGCTCATAAGCGCGCAGACCTCAGGTGATGTTGGCACACTTGCAACACAGGCGCAGTCTTTGCTCGATTCGTTCACGGGGTATGCGAATACCGAGTCGGCTGGCGCTTACGTTTTCGGCGGAACGAACAACTCCGTCGCTCCCATGGCGACCTATTCGGGCGCTCCGCAGGCGGCAACCGCCGCCGCTTTCCAAGCCACATTCGGCTTCCCGCAATCCAGTTCGCAGGCAAGCTCGATCACCGCCTCACAGATGCAGTCGTTCTTAACGGGGCCCTTCGCCAGTTTTTTTGCCGATCCCTCCGGGGGCAATGCTGGCTGGAGCAATTGGTCTCAAGCGTCTGGCAACGGAACATCGGCCTACATTTCGCCGGGGCAGAGCGTAACCACCTCCGTCAGCACTTACGGAAATGCATTCCGCCAGCTTGCCGGCGCTTATACAAGCATCGCCGATCTAGGCATCGGCAATCTGAGCTCTACGACCCAGCAGGCTGTTATTTCCAGCGCGCTCCAGCAAGTCAGCGCGGGCATGCAGGGCATCAGCGACATGCAAACCACGCTTGGCCTCTCGCAGTCGCAGCTCACCACCGCGAATACGGCGCTGCAGACCCAAGCCAACACGATCAACACTACGGTAAGTCAGATGGACGGCGTGGACCCTTACCAGGCCGCCGAAACGCTCAACGACCTCACTACACAGCTTGAGACCGCATACAGCCTGACGAACCAAATCTCCAAGCTTGGACTCGTGAACTATTTGCCAACATAGGCCCGGTTTAGAGACAGAAACCGCCAGGAAAAGAATGGATGTATAAAACTTTTTACAGTGAGGTTCTTGAAACCGCGCAGCAAACTGTCCGCGCAAACGAGCGCGCCGCAGTTCTCCATTCCATCCAGCTCCTGGAGCGTGCGGAGCAAGCCGGCACCAATTCGCGCGAAGCTATCGAGGCGCTTTTTTTCCTGCGAAAGCTTTGGCAATTCTTCCTGGTGCATCTCGCAAGCGAAGATAGCCCGCTTACAGACAAAATACGGGCGGATCTGATTTCGATTGGATTCTCCATACTGCGCGAATCGGAGCGAGTTCAGCGCGGAGAGGTCAAGGAATTCGGTGCGTTGAAGGAAATTTCGCAAATCATCGCCGATGGGTTGTCATGACTAAGCCTTTCAGCATCAGCCTGAAGTCAGGCGAACGGATATTCATTAACGGCGCTGTCGTGCGCGTGGACCGGAAGGTATCGATCGAGTTTCTGAACGACGTGACGTTCTTGCTAGAGGCGCACGTCATGCAGCCTGAGCAAACGACGACGCCATTCAGGCAACTCTACTTCGTCGTTCAGACGATGCTGATGGACCCTTCCAATACCGCCGCGGCGACGCAGCTTTTCGACTCAGCCCACGCCGATCTCTGCAGCGCGCTTACGAGCCCGGAATTGCTCACCGCTCTCTTGGAGCTGCGCCGGCTTGTCGATGCTAAGCGGTATTTCGATGGCCTCAAGATTTTGCGAAGTTGCTTTGCCACAGAGGACGAAATTCTTCAGGGCGCCAGCAGAAAAACATATAACTTGATAGGAGCACAAAGATGACGATTACGGCAGCCAACGCAGTATCGGCAATCAACGCCGCAACGGCAGCGAATAGCACCACAACAAATCCGAGCACTACGAATAGTTCGACTAGCACGAGCGGCACTGTCGATTACAATGAATTCCTGCAACTGCTCGTGGCACAATTGCAAAATCAGGACCCGACAAATCCAACCGATCCGACCACGTTCGTTTCGCAGCTCGCGTCCTTCTCAAGCGTCGAGCAGCAGGTCAACACCAACTCGATACTCAATTCCCTGCTGACCCAATCGGCCATTTCGCAGGCGGGTTCGATTGTGGGCCAGACCGTGACCTCCTCGGACGGCAAGACATCGGGGCAGGTCGCATCGGTCCAGATTACTTCATCCGGCTCCCAAGCCACGTTGACGAATGGCCAGACCATCAATTTGGGCAGCGGCATTACGATTTCCTAGAGCCTATCCGCTTTTGATGGAATCAAAAGCTGGGCTCTAAGTCTTTGTTTAACCGTGCGTCTTACCGGAAAAACCGCTCACACCTCCGGGTCAAGCCTGAAGGCATGCTTTTTCCGGACGCACTCTAAGCGCCCAAAGGGGGGGTAATGAATCAAGCAGATGCGCTCGACCTTGTGCGCGCGGCAATATGGACCGTTATCCTCGCAAGCGGCCCCTCCATCGCAGCGGCGATGGTCGTGGGGCTCGCGATCTCGCTTTTTCAGGCACTGACACAGATCCAGGAAGCCACGCTTACATTCATTCCAAAAATCATTGTAATATTCCTTGTTTCTATGATCACAGCGCCATTTATTGGCGGTGTTTTGTACGGCTTCTCGGAGCTCGTTTACTCTCATATCGAGAACGGTTTCTGAAAGCTTAGGGCAGGCCCGTCCGGCACGGATTCAAAAATTCTTTTGCTTAGGTAAAATATGTCGACATCCATTGTACCGGCAGCACCAGTTGCTGCGCCGCGAAATAACAATCAAGACGTCGGCTTTGCGCTGGGCATCTTGTTCATGCTCACGGTGCTCTTTCTGCCGCTGCCCGCTGTAGTAATCGACATGGGGCTAGCCCTTTCGATAGCTCTTGCCGTCTTGATCCTGATGGTCGCTCTTTGGATTCAGCGCCCGCTTGATTTCTCTGCGTTCCCAACAATTTTGCTCATTGCAACGCTGCTTCGCCTATCGCTGAACATCGCCACCACGCGCTTGATCCTTTCGAGCGGCGCCGAAGGCCACACAGCGGCTGGCTACGTGATTGCGGGCTTTGCAAACTTTGTGATGGGCGGCGATTTCGTTATCGGCATTATCGTTTTTGCGATCCTGATCACGGTGAACTTCCTCGTCATAACCAAGGGTGCAACCAGGATCGCCGAGGTTGGCGCCAGGTTTACACTGGACGCCATTCCCGGCAAGCAAATGGCAATCGACGCCGATCTCGCCGCGGGGATCATTAACGAAAAGGAGGCCCAAGGGCGCCGGCGGGAACTGGAAGAGGAAAGCGCCTTTTTTGGCGCGATGGATGGCGCCTCGAAATTCGTCCGCGGCGACGCGATCGCCGGGGTGATCATAACAGCCATTAATATGTTCGGGGGGATAGTTATTGGCGTACTGAGGCATGACATGTCCGTCAAGGACGCTGCCGACATCTTCGTTATCCTGTCCGTTGGCGACGGCCTGGTGACGCAGATCCCAGCACTCATCGTATCGCTCGCGGCAGGCCTGCTCGTCTCGAAAGGCGGCACGCGGGGCTCGGCAGAAAAGGCCGTTTTGGGCCAGCTAGGAAACTATCCGCGCGCTGTATTCGTCGCGGGCCTTGTTTCATCGGTTCTTGCGCTGGCGCCTGGTTTGCCTTTCTTCCCCTTCGCGCTGCTGGCCGCGACCATGGCATTTATCGCCTATGCGGTGCCGCGCAGGAAGGCGGAGGCGCAAGCGACACAAGATGCCATTGCCGCGCGAGCCCGAGCCGACGCGGACGAAGAAGCCAAATATTCGGTCAAGGAATCGCTTAAGATCCCCGGCATCGAGCTTTGTCTAGGCAAACAGGTCGCGGCAACGCTTTTGCCGGCGCATACTGAGCTCGGGCAGCGCGTTTCAAAGATGCGCCTGAAATTTGCCAAGCAATACGGCTTCGTTGTCCCGGAAATTAAACTTTCCGACGATATTTTTATGCAGCCCAAATCCTATCAGATCAAGATTCACGGCGCGATCATTGCCAGCAGTGAGTTGCGGATCGGTGAAGTGCTTGTAGTCACCGGAGACGGGCCGTTACCCCGGGTTCCGGGCGAGGAGACCCGGGAACCGGCGTTTGGGATGAAGGCAATTTGGGCGCCGGAGATTTTCGCTGCCACGCTCAAGGCCGAGGGCTTCACCCCGGTCGACATCATGTCGGTTTTGCTGACCCATCTTGGGGAAACGGTACGGAACAACCTCGCGCAGCTTTTTTCGTACAAAGACTTCCGCAGACTTCTGGAAGGCCTCGAACCTGAGTATAGGAAGCTCCTGGATGAAGTTGTTCCCTCCAGCCTATCCAACTCCGGCTTTCATGCCGTCTTGCGCAGGCTCCTTTCGGAACGGATTTCAATCCGGAATCTCAATTTGATCCTGGAGGCGGTTGCCGAGATCGCGCCTCACGTCCACCGGACCGAGCAAATTGCCGAGCACGTCCGGGCGCGAATGTCTCAACAAATATGCGCCGATTTCGCTCAGGAGGGCGTCCTGAAGATCCTCCGGCTCGGGCAACGCTGGGAAGCGGCATTGCATCAGGCGTTGCGCCGGGACGCTAAGGGCGAAGTGGTTGAGTTCGATATCGAGCCGGCGGCAATAGAGCATTTTAGCGCGGAGGCCTCGAAAGTTGTCCGGGAACTGATGGACCGCGGGGAAGTTTTCGTTCTGGTCGCCGGCCCGGATATCCGGCCTTATGTGCGCATGGTCACGGAGCGGATGTTCCCGAATCTGCCCGTGCTTTCGCACCTTGAAATTGCCCGGGGGATGCCGATCAGCCAAGCCGGTTCCATCTCATGATCGCGCAGGCGCTCGAAGCCTTTCCGGGTTTGCTCCTTTCGGTGTTCTTCATTTTTTGCCGCATCGGCGCCTGTTTAATGCTGGTGCCCGGTTTCGGCAGCGCGAGGGTGCCGGTACAAGTTCGCCTCTTTTTCTCGTTGGGCGCTAGCATCGCGATCTTTTCGGCCACCGGCGAATTCGATGGCGTGCGGCACAGCGCCGGCGATCTGGCGGCCGTCGCGAAGCTCGCCGGCGTCGAGACTGCGAAAGGCGTGTTCATCGGATTCATGGTGCGCTTCTATTTCGCAGCTTTGCAGTTTGTGGGAGAAGCGGCCGCCAGTGCCTTAGGGGTTGGCATGAACGAGACGTCAGCCGAAGACGGCGAGCAAATGCCAGCGCTCACCGCGCTGGTCACGCTCACTGCGACAGCCCTGTTTTTCATCACCGATCAGCATTTGGAGCTCCTGCGCGCGCTGCTCCAGTCTTACAACGTTTTCGCCTTTGGCGCAGATTTTGGCAAAAATAACGAGATGACGGAAATGGGAGGAGTTCTTGGAGCCGCCAGCCTGGTTGCTTTGCAAGTGTGCTCGCCTTTGATAATCTTTTCAATCGTTGTTAATGTGCTATTCGGCATTCTAAATAAGCTCGCACCAATGATACCGGTGTATTTTATTTCTCCGCCATTTATAATAGGCGGAGGCTTGCTATTATTCTATTTTATTTCACAAGATTTCTTCACGATATTCATGGCACACTTTTCAGATTGGCTTATCTCGGGGTGATCACGTGAACAAGCGCCTTTATCGCGCGAAGAAGCTCTTCGGCGTGCAGCATCAGCTCTATCGCATGGAGCTCTCGAAGCTTCAAGCCGCTCAGAATTCGGTGTCGCAGGCGCAAAAGGCCGAACGCGACGCGTTATCCCTTTTAGGCGGGGAACAGTCGCCCGCGATCCCCTTGAAGCTTGTGGCAAGCATTGCGGCGCGGACCAGCACCAAGGTTCGCACGCATCAGGCTGCGCTGGAAGCGCAAATGGCGCAAACGCTGGATCAGGCTAGAAAAGAAAGCGTCGCCAAACGAAGGGTTGAGAATGAACGCGCAAGCGCCGAAAAAATGGAAGCCAAGCAGGCGCTCGAGGCCGCGATAGACGCGTTTTTGGATCGCAACCGCTCTTAGCGCACATTCAGCGATCTCCGGCGGAAAACCGCGCACACCTTTCCTGAAAGCGCTTTAGCTGAAATCGAAAAGACGATGAACGTCCAGGATCGGGATAAGCCCCGATTCAAGCACATAAAGGTCGCGGGTATAGCGCGATTGCAATTCATCGCAATGCGGCGGGATTTCCGTTCGCGCCGTCTCAGATAGGGTCAAAACATCGCCGACGCGGTCGACAAGAAGTGCGAAAGGCTCGCCCCCTTTTTCAAGGCCGATGGCGACGCTTTCGCCGTTACCTTCAGCGGGGGGCGCCCCAAGCCTACGCCGCAGGCTGACCGCGACAACCACCTTGCCTCTTAGATTGATGAAGCCAGCGACTTCCTTTTGCATCAGGGGGATCGGCGTTATCGATCCCACCCTGAAAATCGCCTGCGCTTCTTTCACCTCTAAGCCAAAAACGCTTTCATTGACATAGACAGTAAAGAAGCTCGTCTTTCTTCCGGAAGTTCCGGCGGAGACAACGGCTCTGCTCTCGTTATGGATATTTGGGGTTGCGTTCATCGTTGACTTAGCCAAAGTTAGCGCTCTTCTCTGGGAGAGCATCGTTCAAGTTCGCAGCCGCCGGCTCCCTCGCAGATAGCTCTTCGAGGTGAGCGGCGATGGTATCGAGGAGGCCGCGCCGGTCGAACTGGTTTATTATGACGTCACCCCCGTTCGGACTTTCGCGGACCGGCTTCTGACCGTCGTTGAGAACCAGGCGAAGCGCGTTGGGTTGACGCGAAAGTGCAGACTCATCGAGAGAGGCCCGGGATTTCGAATCCAGGACGATCACGCCGAAGTTCGCCTGCTGAAGCAGCTTATTGGCTTGCTCCGCGGTTTCGGCGGCCGTCACTTTATGCCCAGCCGAGGTGAGCACAGGCGACAGCATATCCTGCATTCCAGGGTCGCTGCCGACTATCAGGAGGTTCGCTTGATGCGATTCGGTCATTCGCTGCGCCGCCTGGTATGCCAGGCCAAAGTAGTATCCTGTGTCGATGAACTCGACCGCGGTGCCGCGTAAATCCATCGTGCCGATTATCGAAGGCGAATCGCTTGCGAGCTGTATCTCGCCAACGGTCTCAATTATATCCAAGACCTCATCCACCCAAAGCCCAAAAGTCCGATCATGCAGCGTTATGATTAGGATCAGGCAGGTCTCCGTATTCCGGTTGACGTCGTCTATGGGAAGAACAGGGACGAGCTTTTCCTGATGACGATAGAGATAAAGCCCGTCGGCCTCGTAAATGGCGCTCGTTTTGGGCCGGACGATCCGCAAAACCGCGGAACGCGGAACGACTTTCGGGGCACCAGCCCCAGCCTTGAATAGAATAAGGTTCGAAGCCACCGTGCTTGTATGCAGTTCTTCTTTGTTGGCTTGATGAACAGCCTCGGAGGCCAGCTCCACGCTCATAACGTCTGCAACGCCGGCCGGGTCGAGAATCAGAATGACCGAGCCATCGCCCAGTATCGTGTTGCCAGAGTAAATCTTTAAGCCGGAGAACAAGCGGCCGAGAGGCTGGACCACGATCTCCTGTATGCCTACCACATCGTCGACCACGATACCGAACTTCTTGCCGCGCAAACCTAGAATAACAACCAGCTTATCATTGTAAGCTTCCGCCGTTGGCAGCCCCAGTATCCCAGCCAGCTCGGCAACCGGTATGATTTCATCACGAAGCTTGAGCACCAAAGCATTTTCGACAATTCGCAGCGTGTGAGAATCCTCGCCGACACCGACCGCTTCGTTCACACATTGCTGCGGTATGGCAAACTGCTGCCCCGCGGCCTTGACGACAAGCGCTGGCGCAATTGCAAGCGTCAATGGAATTTGCAGGATAAACTTGGAGCCTTTGCCTTTGGAGGATTGAAGGGCAATGGTTCCTCCTATGGCGCTCAGGCTGGAGATGACGACGTCCATCCCGACGCCGCGCCCCGAGACGTTTGTAACTATTTTAGCAGTGGAAAAACCTGGCATGAGGATGAAGCGATAAACCTCCTCATCGCTCAAACGCGCAATCGCTTCCGGGGAACCGAGACCGCGCTCGACCGCCTTTTCACGTATGCGATCCCCATCCAGGCCGCGCCCATCGTCGGCGATCTCGATGTGGACCTGGCCGGACTCGTAGTAGGCCGCAATCGATATTTGTCCGGCTTCGGGCTTGCCAAGGGCAAGGCGCTCTTCCGGGCTTTCGATGCCATGATCCGCGCAATTCCGGATCAGATGCATGAGCGGATCGCGTATGGCTTCGATCAGTTGCCGGTCGAGCTCGGTATCGGCGCCTTCGATGACCAAATTGAACTTTTTTTCCAGCCCAACAGACAACTCGCGAACCAGCCGGGGGATGCTTGCAAAAAGCCGGCTCATCGGTTGCATGCGAGCCCGCATCACCGCGTCTTGCAAATCGGAGGTGACCGTTGAAAGCCGTTCGAGGGGCGCCTTCACCTGGGCGAGATTATACTGCCGCGACAGCTCCAATATTTGATTGCGCGTCAGCACAAGCTCTGACACGAGGTCCATAATCCGCTGAATGGCCGGTACCGTTATCCGAATCGTGTCGGGCGTCTTATCTTTAGCGGATGCCGGCTCTGGCTCTTTCCGCTTCTTTTCAGCTTCGGGAGGTTGGGCCGGCTGTGGCTCCTTCGCCTTCTGTTCAGCTTCGGCGGGCTGGGCGG